>JAZKHN010000095.1:0-23823 GCA_040385325.1 Pseudomonadota bacterium | reverse complement strand
CCGAAAGGAAGCACTGGAGGAACGTCCGGACTGCACAGGACAGCGTAGGAGGTAATACCTCTCCACCGTGAGGTGAGGATCAGAGCAACAGAGACGAGTCGGCTTTTTGGGGCAACCCGGATCGCCGGGTGAAACGGGCAATCTCTACGCGCAGCAATACCAAGTAGGCCAGCGTTGATGTAGCTCCGCAGAGCTGGCGGGTAGGTAGCACCGAGCCGTGGGGGCGACCCCCGGCCCAGATTAATGGCGGTCACACCGCGTCACCGCAAGGTGACACGGCGCACAGAATCCGGCTTATCGGCGGGCTTCACACTTTATTCTCAAAAGACCATGCGGCCGTGCGCAGCGCAGGGCCGCCCCAAGCAAGCACAGCCCCTCGGGGGCAGCGCATTACACGAAGTGAAAAGCGTGGGGTCGTAAATTCCAGCGCAGGGCCGCCCCAAGCAAGCACAGCCCCTCGGGGGCAGCGCATTACACGGAGTGAAAAGCGTGGGGGCTTTTTTTCAGCCTGAGATAGAGCTGGAAAGCCATAAAGCCAACCACACCAATATTGGCGAGCAACACTGCCGCATTGATCAGGCTGGGCCGATGCACAAGGTGCGCCACTTCAAGCGGGATGTAGAGCGCCCCTGACAGCGCGGCCAGCCACTCGGCCCAGGCTCTTTCTTTCCACAGCCCGTAAGCCTCCAGCCATCGCACGGCGATATAGGCGATGGCCACAGGTGCCATGGTGCGCAGGTCGATGCCGTTGAGCAGGTCTGCATAGTGCAGCAGCAACTCCGGGTAATGCATCTGCGGATCAAGATGAAAGCGCCATAGCAGCGCCAGGGCGAGATGGCGAACGTCGTAGTGCAGCAGACCGAGCAGGCCCAGGCCGGCTGCGAGGGCGACAGCGCCCTTGACCGCTTCAAACAGCGCGATCGCATGCAGCGCGCGCCGGTGCGCATCGGGATGCAGATGCTCTGGCGCTTCACCACTCATGCGTGGTCTGCCTGCTGCAATTCCTGTATGCGCTCCACATGCGCGAGCAGCGAGCGTTTGGCCATCGGCCAGACACGCTCATGCACATCGTCATAGGCCAGCGGCACCCAGTCGTCCAGCGTGCCGCCCGGGTTGGCCTGCATCACCGCCAGCACTTTCGCCTCGCGCTTGAGCCTGTGACTCTTGAGCTGCGCAATCGCACCTTTGGCATCACCCAGCACATAGCCGTGGGCCGGCAGTATGAACTCGATGCCGTGTTCGTCGCAGGCAGCACTCAGCGCATCCAGGGAATCAAGATAGGCAGTCATCGCACCATCGGGCGGGTTGACGATGGTGGTGCTGCCGTTGAGCACGTGGTCGCCGCTGAACAGCAGGCCGTCTTCGACAAGCACCAGGCAGACGTGGTTGGCCGCGTGGCCGGGTGTGTGAATGGCTTTGAGTGTGTGCGTGACGGGGCCGTCCGTGCCATTGCCTGACAACACCAGTTGCGCATGGTGTGCAAGCACGATGTCCGGCGTGAACTGGCTGTCGGCACGCGCCGTGGGCAGCGAGGGCAGGCCGTAAATCGGTGGCCTGGGCTTGCCGCCGGCCTCGACCAGCTTCTGAAGGGGTTTGGCGCCGGGTGAATGGTCGGGGTGCGAGTGGGTGCAGACAATCATGCGGATGTCGCCGCCCGCTGCACCATGTAGGCGCTGCAGGTGGTCGATATCCAGTGGGCCCGGGTCTACGGCGATGTAGCCGGTGAGGGCATCGCCCACAAGATAGCTGTTGGTCCCCGGTCCGGTCATCACGCCGGGGTTGGGGGCCGTCAGGCGCATGACGTTTTTGAGTAACGCCACAGGCTTTTCCGTCTGCCAGTCGAGGTGGTGCACCATTTGCCCGTCAGGGCTGGTCAGCGCCAATTCGCCAAAGGGCGATTCATGCTCCATGTAGCGCGCTTCCTGGCCGCCCAGAAAGCCGGCCCGCGGGCAGGAGGTCCACAGCGGCTGCTCTGAGGCACAGGCCTCCAGCACGGCGTGTACGCTGGGGTAATGCTGCAGCCGTTCAAGCGTGCGTATGGTCGGGAAGATCATGAAAAAATTTCCGGCCTGGTGTTTGGCCAGCGCATCTGCGGGCCGCACCCATACTGGCTCGAACTGCTCGGCTTCATCGGCCACCGGCTCCTGTCCATGCGGCATGCGCGCGACCAGAAACGGCACGTCAAAGCGGCGCGGCAGGTCGCGGTCTGTGATCCAGTGCGCCAGCACAAACACCTCGTCGCCTGCCAGCGTCAGGCCGCGCTCTTTGCACTGCGCTGCAAAGGGGGCCTTGCGGTCCAGCGCCGCAATATCGGATGTTGTCGCATGGATGCCGTCGGCATGCCGCGCGAGCAGCACGCCCAGCTCTTCAAAACTTTCGCGAATCGCCGCTATCGCCTGCGTCAGGTGCAGGGCGCTTTGCCCGGGGCGGCGCGTCGATTGTGAATGCGCACCCGCATCGGCTGCGTCAATGCCGCCGCCCGGAAAGACATAGGCACCCGGCGCAAAACTGGCGCTCATGGAGCGGCGTGTCATCAGCACTTCAATGCCGTCTGCCGAGTCGCGCAGCAGCAGGACAGTGGCCGCGTTGCGCAGCGCTGCGGGTTCGCGCTGTGAATAGATGAGCTGGCTTGAGCGGACCATGCGTGCGTCCTCAGGTGATATCCAGAGCCACCAGAAAGCGGGCCACCATGTTGTAGGCCGCGATGGCGCCGGTGATCTCGACGATCTTGGTGTGGTCCATGTACTTCTGCAGCTCTGCAAACACCGAGTCCTGCACCTTCACGTCCAGCGTCATCTGCGCCGCGTACTGGATGACGATCTTCTCTTCCGCATCGAAAGCGGTTGTGGCTGCTGGCGCACGGGGGTTGTCCTTGAGCGCATCTTTTAGCGCAGCGAGTTGGGCATCGGTGCCGCCAGCAGAAAGAAATTCTTTCGAGTGGGCCCTGTATTCAAATTCGGCGCCGGTCAGCAGTGCGACTGTGCAGATGCCCAGTTCACGCAGTTTCTTGCTGCCCGACATTTCGGTGCGCACGGCTTTCATGAAAACGTTCCAGCCGCGGGTAAACGGTTCACTCCACAGCAGGGCGTGGTCAAGCGCCAGCAGCTTGCCGCCACGGCGCTGCAGCACGGCCTGCACCAGCTCCTCAGGTTGGGCTTTGAGTTCAGGGGTCCAGTCGGGAAGTCTCATGTTTGTGTCTTTGAAGTAGGAACAGGCCCCGAGATTACCGCAAGCCACGATAATTGGCGGATGCGAATCCGCTTTACAAAAATGCAGGGCGCGGGCAACGACTTTGTCATGCTCGACGAGACCCGAGGCCTGCTGGGCCTGACCACCGCGCAATACCGTTTCCTGGCCGACCGCCACTTTGGTGTGGGCGCCGACCAGATCCTGTCGGTGCGGCCATCACCCGGCGCAGGCATCGATTTTGAGTACGTGATCCACAACGCCGACGGCGGCGAGGTCGAGCAGTGCGGCAACGGCTCGCGCTGCTTTCTGCAGTTTGTGCGTGAGCAGGGGCTGACAGCCAAAGACTCGGTCGTGGTCAAGACCCTGAGCGGCATCATCGAACCGCGTATGGAGGCTGACGGCCGGGTGCGGGTGGACATGGGTGCGCCGGTGTTTGACCTGCCGCAGGTGCCGTTTGATGCGGCGGGTGCAGCGCCCGAGGCTGTCGGTGCATGGGAGATGTGGCCGCTGGTGCTTGAAGGACAATCGGTTCCGGTGATGGCCGCCGTGCTGTCCATGGGCAATCCGCACGCCGTACGGATCGTGGGCGACACAGAAGCCGCGCTTGTGCTGCAGACCGGGCCGCTGATTGAAAACCATGTGCGCTTTCCGAAACGCGTGAATGCGGGTTTCATGCAGGTCGTTTCACGCAGTCACATAAAACTTCGCGTCTATGAACGTGGTGCCGGCGAAACCCTGGCCTGCGGCACCGGCGCTTGCGCTGCGGTGGTGGCCGGTATTCGGCTGGGACTACTGGAAACACGCGTGGATGTAGAGACTCATGGGGGCCAGCTGACGATTGAGTGGACCGGAGAACTGGATGCACCTGTAATGATGACGGGGCCTGCCACAACCGTTTTTGAGTCCGAAATAGAGGTTCCCGACAGTCTTTGATTTGCTGGCCTGAAGCGAAGCATCTTCGCAAGCAGGGGCCGCGGAACTGGCTTTGCCAGGCCGCTGGCGCAGCGGCCCCCTTGGGGGGCAGGAAGCGACACAAAGTGCGCGACCGTGGGGGCTTAAATCCCTACAATAAAAGAATGAATCCAACCGACCACTCCATCACCGAAGACGACATCGCCAACTTCCTGGCAAACACGCCTGACTTTTTTGAGCGCCACGCCGAGCTGCTGGCCACCGTGCAGCTGTCCAGCGGCCACGGCGCCCGCGCGGTCAGCCTGCAGGAGCGCCAGGCAGGCCTGCTGCGCGACAAGATCAAGGGGCTGGAGTCGAAAGTGGTCGAGATGATCCGCCACGGCCAGGAGAACGTGGCGATCGCCGAGAAGCTGCAGCGCTGCACACGCAACCTGCTGCTCACGGCCCATGCCCGCGACCTGCCCGAAACCATCGTGAGCGAGTTGAAAAAGCAGTTCGCCGTGCCGCAGGCGGCCATCAAGGTCTGGACGGTGAACGGTATTTTTTCAGGCGAGTCTTTCAGCAGCGGCATCAGTGAGGATGCACGGGCATTTGCCTCTTCGCTGGGTGCGCCTTACTGCGGTGTCAATTCCGGTTTTGAAGCGGCCACCTGGCTGCCGGAACCGGCTTCGGCCATGTCGATCGCCCTGGTGCCCCTGCGTTCTGCACCCGGCCAGGAAGCGTTTGGCATGCTGGTGCTGGCCTCGCCTGATCCCGAGCGTTTCCAGAGCGACATGGGTACCGAGTTTCTTGCGCAGATAGGTGACCTTGCCGGCGCCGCGCTGACGCGTCTGCTGCCGCAGGCCAGCGCCGAATAAACATCTCCATGAGCAACGCCGCCAGCCGGGATTCCGCAACACAGGTTGTGGATGGCGCGCCTGCTGCGGTAACCGACGCCGACCCGCTGGTCGAGCGCTACCTGGAGCACGTGCGGGTTGAAAAACGCCTTGCGCAGCGCACCACAGAACTTTATGCCCTTGATCTGCAAAAGCTGCAGGCCAATTGCCTGCAGGCCGGCATTGCGCTGACGGCCGTACAAAACACCCACATGCGGCGCTGGGTGGCGCAGATGCATGCCGGCGGCCGAAGCGCGCGCGGCATTGCGCTCATCCTGTCAGGCTGGCGCGGTTTTTACACCTGGCTGGGCCGTGAAGGCCTGGTGGCCAGCAACCCGGTGCAGGATGTGCGCTCACCCAAGGCAGCCAAGCCGCTGCCCAAGGCATTGAGTGTGGATGAGGCCGTGCAACTCGCCGATTACCGGGGCAAGGCACCTGGGGGCGATGACGGCAATCCTCTGGCAGAGGCGCGTGATCGCTGTATCACCGAACTGCTTTACGGCTGCGGCCTGCGTATTGGCGAACTGGTGGGCCTGGATGCGCAGGCCAGCGCACAGGCGCGTGGCTGGATAGACATGGATGCGGCCGAGGCGCATGTGCTGGGCAAGGGCAGCAAGCGCCGCAGCGTGCCGGTGGGCAGCAAGGCGATGGACGCCCTGAGGGCCTGGATGTCTGCGCGCCAGGGCTGGGCCAGGGATGATGCGGCGCTGTTCATCAACCCGCGCGGCGGCCGGCTCACGCCGCAGCACATACGCGTGCGGCTCAAAAAACGCTCTTTCAGTGCCGGGCTGGCAACACCTGTGCACCCGCACATGCTGCGGCACTCATTTGCCAGCCACGTGCTGCAGTCAAGTGGTGATTTGCGTGCGGTGCAGGAGCTGCTGGGCCACGCCAACATCACGACCACACAGGTCTACACGCGGCTGGATTTTCAGCACCTGGCGAAGGTGTATGACGCGGCCCATCCGAGGGCGACAAAAGCCCCGGACAAGGCAAAAGCCTAAACGGTGTCTGTCTGGCGCTCGGGGCGCGGCCTGTGGCGGCGGCGTTTGGGTGGCGTGGTTTCACCCAGCATGAAGACCGCCTTTCTGTCTTCACCCGATACCGATGCAAGCTTTTCTTCAAGGGCCGTCAGCACGCCTTGCGCGTTCGAGCCCTGGTAAGGCACCAGTGCGTAGGCGATGCGCACCTGCGCGATGCAATTGACGTGCATGCCTTTGTACGGCATCAGGCAGCGCGCAACGATACGCGGTCCAAGGGTCGCGGCGTCCTCGGCGCTGAAAGGGCCGTCCACCAGCATGCCGAAGCGCCGTTCCGACAACCGCGCGGCGCTGTCAATCTCGCGTGCAGTCGAGAGCAGGCGCTCGGCCACGCGCAGCGGCAGGTCCTCTGCAGCCTTGCGGCCGAAGTCTCGCTGGATCTGGTCGGTGTTGACGATGTCAATGATCATCACCGCGCTCTGGTGCCTGAGCCTTTCAGAGCGCGCAATCATGCGCATCAGGCGCTCGGCAAACACATGGCCGTTGATCAGGCCGGTGGCCGGGTCCACCCTGTCCAGGCCGTGAATGCGGCGCGTGTTCTCGCGCCGGTGCTGGCTGCGCAGCATCAGGATGACCATGACGATCGGGAGCTCTATGGCCACACCCAGCTGCGCGCCGTGCATGGTCATGAAGCTGATGGGCACCAGGCCGGCGTTGCGGGCCATCAGCCAGGCCCCGGCAATTACCACTGGCGACAGGCCAAGCATCAGCCAGGGCGCAAACCGGTCGCCCCGCTTCCATGCCCAGGCCATGGCGTAAATGGCCACCATTTGCGGCAAAAACACATACAGAGAAAAGAGGGCAAGCCGGCGCTCCACGGGGACCAGTGCCAGCGCCACGGCCATGATCACGCCCAGCACCGACACAGCCATCAGGCCCCGGTGCAGGCGCAGTGAGCGCTCGGGCAGTGAAATGGTGGCTGACACGAACATCAGGGTGCTGGCCAGTTCCAGCGTGGGCAGCACCGACGTTGACACGTCGTTCCACCAGGCCGTGTCCGGCCAGAGGTGCAGCCCGGCAATGCCCGTCAGCGTCGCCTGCGTCAGGGCCATCAATGTGACCGACAGCGCATACCAGCCATAGGCATGGTCGCGCAGCGAGATGGCGCTGATGGCGGAAACAATAACGGCCAGACCCGCCAGGCCAAAAAAGATGCCGAGAATCAGCGAGACACGCTGCTCCGAGTGGCTCAGGTAACCCTCACTGACAAACTGGAGCGGGGCGCTGAAACCGTGTCCGTTTTCAAGGCGCAGCAGGTACTGGCTGGGCACCTCGGCTGATACGGCAATGGGGAGCAGGGGATGGCGGTGCGGCACAGGCCACTTGCTGACGGGCACCATATCGCCGGCCTTCTGCTCGTTCCACTGGCCGGACATGTCCAGCGTGTAGAGCGAAGCCCTGTTGACGGATGAATACGGAATCTCGACATACCAGCGTTCCGAGTCAGGCGCAGGTGGCACGGTAAAGCGTATCCACATCACGCTGCCCGCGATGGGCCTGTAGATCTGGTTCTTGTCCGTCGGTTGCCAGTTGAGTCCTTTTGCCGCAGCAACCTCTGCAGCAGTCAATTTGGCGCTGGTAGCTATCCAGTAGTCACCCCAGTCTTCCAGAGCCACAGGCTGGCGCTGAACGTCCAGTTCAAGCACGGTGCGCGACCACGCGGCCGGGCTTGCAAAGGCGGCAAACAGGCCTATTGCAAGTATTGCGAGCGACATTGCCCGCATCTGCATTGATATGTACTTAAAAATCATTAACCGGCCATTGTCGCAAAGTTTTGGTCTTTCCGGCGTACCGTGTTGGACAGGGTGTGGAGCCGGTCCGATGGCGCACGCGACAATAGCGGCATGAAGACGATACGACTCAGAGAAGGCAAGGAAAAATCCCTGCTGCGCCGCCACCCCTGGATTTTTGACGGCGCCATTGCCAAAGGCGGCGGTGATGCGGGCGAGACCGTCAGGGTTGAGGGTCAGGACGGCCGGTTCATGGGCTGGGCCGCGTTCAGCCCCGAATCGAAAATTCGCGCCCGGGTCTGGAGCTTCGATGAGACCGAGCGCATCGATGAGGCTTTTTTTGCGGCGCGCATCAAAAGCGCTGTGGCGGCCAGGCGGCTGTTTGACATTCAGAGTGATGGCATGCGGCTGGTGCACGGTGAGTCGGACGGCCTGCCCGGCCTGGTGGTGGACCGTTATGGCGACACCCTGGTTGCGCAGTTCTCAAGCTGCGGCACCGAGCGCTGGAAGGATGTCATCGTCAAAGCGCTGCTGGCTGAAACAGGTTTACAGCGCCTGTATGAAAGGTCGGATGCCAGCGTGCGCTCGCTTGAGGGCCTGCCGGAAGCTACCGGATGGTTGCAAGGTTCCGGTAGCACGGCCATCACCCTGACAGAGCATGACTGGAGGCTTGGCCTGGACGTCGCCGAAGGCCACAAGACCGGCTTTTACCTTGACCAGCGCGACAGCCGCCACAAGTTTGCGCAGTATTCAAAACGCAGGCAGTTCCAGCGCGTGCTCAACTGTTATTGCTATACCGGCGGCTTTACCGTGGCGGCCCTTGGTGGGGGCGCGGCACATGTCACCTCCATAGACTCATCCGGCCCGGCGATTGAGCGCGCCGCCGCCAATGTGGCGCTGAACGGCTTTGACGCCAGCCGTACCACCATGATGGATGCCGATGTGAACGCCTCGCTGCGCCAGTTCATCTCTGAGGGCAAAACCTTTGACGCCATCGTGCTCGACCCGCCCAAGTTTGCGCCCACCGCCGCGCATGCCGACCGCGCCGCGCGTGCCTACAAGGACATCAACCGCCTGGCGCTCACCCTGCTTGAGCCCGGCGGCGTGCTGTTCACCTATTCGTGTTCGGGCGGCATCAGCGCCGACCTGTTCCACAAAATCGTCGCCTCGGCGGGTATCGATGCCCAGGTCGACGCCTTTATCAGCGAGCGCATGGGCGGTGCGCCTGACCACCCCATGACGGTGACTTTTCCCGAGGGCGAATACCTCAAGGGGCTGGTGCTGGTCAGAAAGTAGCCAGAGGGCGCCCAAGCGTTGCCTGCGGAAAAGGTGTTTTGGATTGAATTTAACGTATACATTAAAAATTTGACGTATACGTTAAAAAGTTGGCGCTCAACGCCCCTTGAGTCATCGTTACAGGCCAAAACAGGCTTCACAATGCTGAAAATGCTCTATTTTGAGCATTAAATCAGGCTGCAGCCCTTTAAATACGTGCGTGAGTAGCTATTAATTTAATAGCAACTTGCTGAAATCAGGTCATGAAACAGGTCCGCCAAAGCAGGTATTCCCTGGCCCGGCGCGCGGCGCGGGGCCTGACCGCTAAACTCCTTGCTTCGCCGACAGTCGCAGACCCATCCATTCGGGGCTGAATAACGATATTGACGCTGCGGTTCCAACAGTTTTCCAGTTTTTAGGCAGACACCATGAGCTTGATTCCCGTCACCATCCTCACCGGCTTCCTCGGCTCGGGCAAGACCACGCTTTTGAAGCGCATCCTCACCGAAGCCCATGGCCAGAAGATTGCCGTCATTGAAAACGAGTTTGGTGAAGAAAACATCGACAACGACATCCTCGTCAACGATGTCGAGGAAAACATCATCCAGATGAACAACGGCTGCATCTGCTGCTCCATCCGCGAAGACCTGCGCGACACGCTGCAGCTGTTGGCGACCAAAAAGCGCAAGGGTGAACTGGTGTTTGACCGCGTGGTGATTGAAACCACCGGCCTGGCCGACCCCGGCCCGGTCGCGCAGACATTTTTCATGGACGAAGAGATTGCCGAGCAGTACCTGCTGGACTCGATATTGACCCTGGTGGACGCCAAACACGCGCCCACACAGCTCAACGACCGCCAGGAAGCGCGCCGCCAGGTGGGTTTTGCTGACCAGATCTTCATCAGCAAGTCTG
Source organism: Pseudomonadota bacterium (assembly GCA_040385325.1). Taxonomy (GTDB): domain Bacteria; phylum Pseudomonadota; class Gammaproteobacteria; order Burkholderiales; family Burkholderiaceae_C; genus Polaromonas. The sequence goes on along the minus strand of JAZKHN010000095.1, from coordinate 13,890 downwards.
ATCTTGTTGCAAAGGATGAAGTCGATGCGCTGATGCACCGCCTCAAACACATGAACCCGCGCGCGCCGCAAAAGGCCGTGCATTTCGGCGAGGTGGCCATCAAGGACGTCTTCGACCTGCGCGGCTTCAACCTCAATTCAAAGCTGGAGATCGACCCCGAGTTTCTCAAGGAAGACGATCACGCAGGCCACGACCATGCGGGGCATGACCATGAGCACGGCGAGCACTGCGACCACCCCTCCCATGCCCACGAGGGCCACGGCCACCATCACCACCATGATGACGACGTGAAGAGTTTTGTCTTCCGCTCCGACAAGGCCTTCAGCGCCGCCAAGCTGGAAGACTTCCTGGGCGCCATCGTCAATATCTACGGCCCGCGCATGCTGCGCTACAAAGGCGTACTTAATATGGAAGGCACGGACCGCAAGGTGATCTTCCAGGGCGTGCACCAGCTGATGGGCAGCGATCTGGGCCCGGCCTGGGGCGATGACGAGAAGCGCAACAGCAAGATGGTGTTCATCGGCATCGACCTGCCCAAGGATATTTTGATGCAGGGCCTGGAGCAGTGCCTGGTTTGATGTAGGCTGTCCAGACTTTCTGGAAAAACGCTGAAAAGCGTGGTGGAGCCTCATGTTTGTATCGATTCCCCAACGGTTTGTTTCAAGACGCTCACGGCCTCACGGCCAGCCGCTACAATCGCGCGCCGACTGCAATACCCGGGCCAGCGCCCACAGCGACAGCCCGGGGATTGAAGCCAGGTTTTCTGTTGAAGCGACAACATCGGCATTTGAGGCGGCATCCAGAGGAGACATCGAGTGAAAGCACCTGCGAAACCTGCAAAAACAGCGAATAAGTCAAAGACAGCGGTCAAGGCTGCCGCCAAACCTGCAGGCAAAGCCGTGGCGAAAGCCGCCGTCAAGACAACGCCCAAGGCCGTTGCCAAAACTGCTGCAAAACCGGTCGCCAAAAAGACCGTCAAAGCTGTCCCCAAGCCCGCTGCCAAAAAAACCGTCAAGCCTGCCGCTGCCAAAAAACCTGTGTCCAAATCCCCTGTGAAACCTGCTGCAAAAAAACCGGCCGTCAAAGCCAAACCAGCCGCCAAAACGACGCCGAAAAAGCCGGTTGCCCCGGCAAAGGCGGTCAAGCCTGTGAAGGCCGCCCCCGCCAAACCAGTCCCGAAGGCAGCGGCCAAGCCTGTCAAGGCTGCCGCTCCGGTCAAAACCGCGGCCCCGCCGCCTGTCGCAGCACCCGTCGTCAGGCCACCTGAAAAATCCTCGCAGCTCCCCCCGCCCCCGCCCCTGAAGCCGGGACGCCGGAGCTCTGCCCGTGCACATGCACAAATGCCTCCCCCCGCACCCATGGTGCCTACCCATGCGCCAGACGCAGCCAAAGCCAGCTACTCAACAATGACCGAACGCGTGATCGCGCCGCCACCCCATGTGGCCGCCAAAAAAGACCCCAAGCTTGCCAACAACTGGAAGACGAAATCCGGCGACACCCTGACCGACGACGAAGTCAAGGCCATGCCCGACAGCGAGTACATGAACGACAAGCAGATGGCGTTCTTCCGCCACAAGCTGTCCATCCTGAAGCAGGACATACACAACAGCGCCGGCGAAACCACCGAGCACCTGCGTGAAGACACGGTTGTGGTGCCGGACCCTGCAGACCGCGCCACGATTGAAGAAGAGCACGCCCTTGAGCTGCGCACCCGCGACCGGGAACGGAAATTGCTCAAGAAGATCGAGCAGTCGATTGCGCGCATTGACTCTGGCGACTATGGTTATTGCGACGAAACCGGCGAACCCATCGGCGTGGGCCGGCTGATTGCACGCCCTACCGCCAACCTGTCACTTGAGGCCCAGCAACGGCGCGAACTCAAGCAGAAAATGTTTGGCGATTAAAGCCAGGCACATCCCCTTTTAAAGGCCTTTGAAGCGCGTCCCATGTCCAAAGAAGACACCTCAGCGGGTTTGCTTTCCAAGGTAGTGAAGTTCGTCCGCAACCCTGCGACGAGCTGGTCTGATCTTGACAACAAGGAGACAGACCGGGACGAAGCCCTGAGCAAACAGCTGCTCAAGGAAATGATAGAGCGCAAGCGGCGCAACGATTTCGTGCGCAAGCGCGAGTTCGACATGCTGCGCAAGATGCGCAAGCGCGAAGCCATGGTGGGGCAGGACCCCGGCGCAAGGCCCTCGTTTTTCCAGAGCAGCATGCCTTCCAAGCCGGACGACCGCGCCAACACGCTCAAAAAGATCGACGAGATCGAGGCGCAGATGTCCATGCAGTGGTGGAAGACCAAGCAGGGCGGGGCGTCTTCGGTTGACTCTGTCAACAGCTCGTCCTACCCACCCAGCCGTTCGCCTGTTCCCGGCCAGTCGCCGATGGCGTCTTCTGCGCCTCCCAATTCATTGCCTGCGGGTTATGCGAGCACCGAGCCGGCCAATCTTGAAATGGTGGCGAGGCTGGCTGCGCAGAAAGCCGCTGCGATTGCTGCAAAGCCCGTTCCGGAGGCTCCCGCCCCGCGCGTCGATCTTGCGCCGCTTGATTTCCCATCCTTCTCGCCGCCTCCGCCTCCGCCGCCGCCCCCTCGACCGATGGTCGCCAATGCGCCTGTGCAGGCTGCAAAGTTCGGTGGCCTTGCGGGCGTTGGTGTCAGCGATGAGGGCGCACCCAGCGGTTTCTCGCCGTCCCGCATGATGGCGGTTGACGTGGCCGAGGTTGCCCACGATGCGGAGCTCGAGGAAGCGTCGATCCGCTTTGCCAATGGCGATGATGCCGGCGCAGAGGCCGGATTGCTGGAAATGCTGGCACCCGGCGGTACACGGGTGGCCCATCCGGAAACATGGATGGCCCTGTTTGACCTCTACCGTGCAACATCCCAGCAGGACAAGTTCGAGAGCGCGGCCATACAGTTTGTGCAGATGTTCGACCGCTCTGCGCCGCAGTGGTTTTCCATGCCAGACATGGTCCATCAAATGGGCTCTTCGGGAGCGTCGTCCGCCAGCTCCGGGCAGGCAGCCGACTGGATCAGCCCCTCATCCATGGGCGTGCAAAGCATTGCCGCGATGAAGGCTGCGCTTGCCAAGGCGCCCATGCCGTGGCGGCTGGACTGGAGCAACCTGAAATCCATCGACCAGGCTGCTGTCATGCCGTTGTGCCAGGTGTTCAGCAGTTGGTCCGCCCAGCCGGTGCAGCTTCGCTTCATGGGTGATGCACAGCTTCAGCAGGTGCTTCAGAAGGCCACGCCCTCTGGCCAGCAGGAAATACCGCAGGACTGGTGGCAGTTGCGCATGGAAGCCCTGCGCATCACCCACCGGCCAGACGAATTTGAACTCGCTGCACTGGACTTCTGCGTGACTTATGAGGTCTCTCCACCCTCATGGGAGAGCGCCCGCTGCGAATACAAACACATCGAAAAAGACGGCAGTGCGGTCGCTGGCCAGACCCTCATCGGTGATGTCTACCGGGACTCCGCGCCATCCGGCCTGAGCCATATGGATGGTGATACCCAGATGGACGGGATGGCCTCGCAGATGGGCAGCGTGATGTCGGTTGAACTGGCCGGCCAGGTGCTCGGTGATGCCATCGGCATGTTCGACCAGCTTGAGAACAAGCTGCTGGGCGCCGACATCATGGTCATCTCATGCTCCAGACTGATACGTGTTGATTTTTCTGCTGCGGGCACCCTGCTCAACTGGGTATCCGCACGGCAGTCAGAAAACCGCAGCGTACAGTTTTCAGACGTTAACCGTCTGGTTGCAGCCTTCTTCAATGTGATCGGCATCACCGAGCACGCCCGGGTTTCCACGCGCGTGGACTGAGGGTTTACCGCGCTGGCACGGCGCGCCGCTTCGCCTGAACCTCAGGCTCTTTCCGCTTCGTTCCCCCCTTGCATGCCGGCCATTGCGGAACGGCATCTCCATGCGCGCCTAAAAGTCCGTCATGCAAAACACTTACACACCTCAGAACGGTGTTTAAAACATCAGAGTGTTTAAAGAACTACTTTCATTGAGTGCGCTAAGTGCTTAATTTAGAACACCTTTTAAATTTCAAAAGACTTGTAGAGGCGCTTCTAAGTCCTTGATTTCATTGAAAAAATTTGTTTCAAAGCACTTGCGTGGCAAATCTTTCCTGATAAAGTGGGAGGAAGTGCAATTTAGTGGTGAAAAGTGCTTTCTAAAGGTTTTTAACTGTGTTTCAGGGCGCTTCTTTTGTAACTCTCGATACCAAGGGTCGGCTGTCTGTGCCGACCCGGCATAGAGACGTCCTGAGCGCCACCAGTGCAAGCCAGTTGACCATGACCAAGCACCCTCACGGGTGCCTGATGATTTTCCCACGCAGCGAGTGGGAGAAATTTCGTGACCGCATTGCGTCCCTTCCCATGCAGGCCCAGTGGTGGAAGCGCATCTTCCTCGGCAATGCGATGGATGTTGACATGGACGCCACGGGCCGCGTGCTGGTGTCGCCTGAGTTGCGCTCTGCAGCCGGCATCAGCAAGGATGTGGTGCTTCTTGGTATGGGCAACTACTTCGAACTCTGGGATGCGGCGACATACTCCGCCCAGGAAGCCGAACAGATGAAGGGCGAAATGCCCGACGTCTTCAAGGACTTTTCGTTCTGAAAGATGACGGTGCAGGACACATGGACACACCGCACCGTCTTGTTGAACGAAGCCATAGAGTCGCTTCACATCAAGCCGGATGGACATTACATCGACGCGACCTTTGGGCGCGGCGGGCATTCACGGCTGATCCTGTCGCACTTGTCCTCCCAGGGCCGCCTGACGGCATTCGACAAGGACCCGGAAGCCATCGTCGAAGCCAGCAGCATCAACGACGCACGATTTTCCATTCGGCACGAAGGCTTCAACCAGCTTGGCGAGTTGCCTGGGTCGAGCGCCTCGGGCCTGCTGATGGACCTTGGCATCAGTTCGCCGCAGATCGACAACCCCGCACGCGGATTTTCATTTCGTTCGGATGGCCCGCTGGACATGCGCATGGACACCACGCGTGGCCAGAGCGTCGCCGACTGGCTGGCAGATGCATCAATCGAGAGCATGACGGAGGTGATTCGTGACTATGGTGAAGAACGGTTTGCTGGGCAGATTGCAAAGGCGATTGATCGTCGCCGACAGGAACGGGGCCCTGTTGGAACCACCGCTGAGCTGGCCGAAGTCGTGGCTGGCGCGGTCAAAACCCGCGAGCCGGGCAAGGACCCTGCAACGCGCACATTTCAGGCTTTTCGGATTTTCATCAACGCCGAGCTTGAAGAGCTTCAACAGGCGTTAGCTGCATCGCTGAAGGTACTGCAAACGGGAGGCAGATTGGTGGTCATCAGTTTTCATTCACTTGAAGACCGCATCGTCAAGCAATTCATTGCCGAGCACTCGAAAGAAGTGTTCGACCGCCGTGCGCCCTTTGCCGCGCCCAAACAGATGCGGCTGAAGGGGCTTGGCCGCATCAAGCCTTCCGACGCCGAAGTGGCGGGGAACCCGCGCTCACGCAGCGCCGTCATGCGCGTGGCAGAGCGCACTGAGGCGGCCACATGACCAGGCTGAATGTCTTGCTGCTGATCGCTGTTCTGGCGAGTGCGCTCTATCTTGTGCGCACGCAGTACGAGTCGCGCCGCCTGTATGTCGAGCTCGAAAAAGCCGCTACGCAAAGTCGCAAGCTTGAATCCGACAACGAACGGCTGCAGGTTGAAAAACGCGCGCAGGCCACGCCGCTGCGGGTCGAAAAGCTGGCAAAGGAACACCTGCAGATGCGCACGGCCACGCCGGCCATCACACAGTACGCCACCGACAGCAGCGCGCCCAGGGCCCCCGCATCTGCGGTTGTGGTTGAGAAGACCGAGAAGAAGGCTGGCGCGACGACACGCCAGGGGACGGGCGCGCCATGAGTAAAAGCGTTCTCTACACATCAAGTCCTTTGCTGGCCAGCAAGACACCGGTGTGGCGCAGCAAACTCATCGTGGCTGGCATTGCGGTGGCGTTTGCGGGCCTTGCCGGGCGGGCGGCCTATGTGCAGGTGTTCGGTAATGATTTTTTCCAGCGCCAGGGTGAGGTCCGTTTTGCCCGCACGCTGGAGCTGCCGGCCAACCGTGGCCGCATTCTTGACCGCAACGGGTTGATCCTCGCATCGAGTGTGCCGGCACCCAGCATCTGGGCCATCCCTGAAGACGTCGAAGCCACCAAACAGCAACTGGCTGAACTGGCGAAGCTTCTGGAGATGCCGCTTGTCGAACTGAATAAAAAACTCGGCAACGAAGACAAGACTTTTGTCTGGGTCAAGCGCCAGGTCGATGACCCGATTGCGCAGAAGATCGCTGCGCTGGGCATCAAGGGCATTTACCAGCGCAAGGAATACAAGCGCCAATACCCCGAAGGTGAAACCGCGGCGCACGTTGTCGGCTTCACCAATGTTGAAGACCGTGGTCAGGAGGGCATTGAGCTCGCCTTCAACAAGGATCTTTCCGGCCGTGCCGGCTCGCGCCGTGTCATCAAGGACAGGCTGGGCCGTGTGGTCGAAGACGTCGGTGAACAGGTACCTCCCCTGGAAGGCAAGGACATACAGCTCAGCATTGACAGCAAGGTTCAGTTTGTGGCTTACCAGAAGCTGCGCGATGCGGTGACCTTGCGCCGGGCCAAAGGCGGCAGCGTGGTGGTGCTGGACACCGTCACGGGTGAGGTACTTGCACTGGCCAACTACCCCAGTTATGTGCCTGACAAGCGACAGAACCTCACGGGCGAGCAGTTGCGTAACCGTGCCATGACCGACACTTTCGAGCCCGGCTCAACGATGAAGCCGATCACGGTCGCGATGGCACTGGAAGCTGGTCGTGTCACACCGCACACGACGATTGAGACCTCGCCTGGCCGCTACAACATTGGCGGTTTTACCATCAGTGACACGCACAACTACGGAACGCTGTCGGTTGAAGGGGTCATCCAGAAGTCCAGCAACGTGGGTGCCCTGAAGATTGCCCAGAAGATGAGTCCGCATGAAATGTGGGACACCTACACCGCCCTTGGATATGGCCAGAAGCCGCAGATCCAGTTCCCGGGTGCGGTGACGGGCAGGCTCAGGCCGTGGAAAACCTGGAGGCCGGTCGAGCAGGCCACCATGTCTTACGGTTACGGTCTGTCGGCTTCGCTGTTCCAGATGGCGCATTCGTACACCTCATTTGCACACGACGGCCAGATCATTCCCGTCACCATGCTCAAGAGCAGTGATCCGGCTGTTGGCATCAAGGTTTTTTCTGCAGACAACGCCAGGGCCGTGCGCCGCATGCTTCAGATGGCGGCAGCACCTGGCGGCACGGGGCAGCTGGCGCAGACGCTGGGCTATTCGGTCGGCGGCAAATCCGGTACGGCCCACAAGCAGGTGGGCAAGGGCTACGCAAGCAACAAGTACCGTGCATGGTTCACCGGCATGGCGCCCATAGAGTCGCCACGCATCATCGTGGCCGTCATGATCGACGAGCCGAGTGATGGCAATTACTTCGGCGGCGTCGCTGCGGCACCCGTGTTCAGTGAGGTCGTGCAGCAGACGCTTCGCATGATGGGTGTGCAGCCCGACATGTCGGTCAAGCCGCAGATCGTCACCCAGTCTGTCGTGGAGTCGTTTTGACCACCCGGCTGAACACACCACTGGAAGCCGCTGACTGGCTGCGCGCGCGCATCACCGGCAGCCTGTGGGCGGACAGCCGCAAGGTGGGAGCGGGTGACGGTTTTATTGCATGGCCCGGTGCAGCGACTGACGCACGTCAGTATGTGGGTGATGTGCTGGCTGCAGGCGCACAAGCATGTATTGTTGAAGATGAGGGCGCGAACGGCTTCAGGTTTGCTGGTGAAAAAATAGCCACCTATGCAGGTCTGCGATCAGCCGCTGCGCCCATAGCTGCCGCCTATTTTGAAGAACCCAGCAAACACCTGCAGCTTGTTGCCGTGACCGGAACGAACGGGAAAACCTCGACCGCATGGTGGCTGGCGCAGGCGCTGGGCAAGGCCGGTAAACGCTGTGGCATTGTGGGCACGCTGGGCATAGGCGAGCCGGGCTCGATGGTGTTCAACGGCCTCACCACACCGGATCCGGTGTTGCTGCAGCAGCAGCTCAGGCGTTTTGTGGATGAGGGGTTTGCCGCGTGCGCGCTGGAGGCTTCGTCCATAGGCATCGCGGAGCAGCGACTTGATGCAACCCATGTAAGGGTGGCCGTCTTCACCAATTTCACCCAGGATCATCTTGACTATCACGGCTCGATGGAAGATTACTGGCTGGCAAAACAAAAGCTTTTCAGCTGGACGGGTCTCGAAGCTGCCGTCCTGAATCTCGACGATGACCGTGGCCATGAACTTGACGGCCTGCTGTCAGATACAGGCCTTGATGTGTGGACCGTGTCCATCGGTGGGCTCGCGCGTATCAGGGCCGAGCAGATTAAACATGGCCTTGCGGGTCTTTCATTTGATGTGGTCGAGGGTTCAGACAGGCAACGTGTTTCAACTGCCATGGTCGGCCTCTACAACGTGTCCAATTTGCTGGGTGTGATTGCCGCCATGCGTGCCCTGGGTGTGAGCCTGCATGCCGCCGCGCATGCCTGTACAGACCTGTCACCCGTGCCGGGACGTCTTGAAACGCTGGCCGTGGAGGGCATGCCGCTGGTTGCCATCGACTACGCCCATACGCCTGATGCGCTTGAAAAGGTGCTGATGGCATTGAGGCCTGTCGCGGAAAGCCGGAACGGCCGGTTGTGGTGTGTCTTCGGGTGCGGTGGCGACAGGGATGCCAGCAAGCGACCGCTGATGGCCGCAGTCGCACAAAAGAATGCAGACCGGTTGATGGTGACCAGCGATAACCCGCGAAGTGAAAATCCTGCAGCCGTCATCAGCCAGATGCTGCTGGGACTCACGCACAGTGATGCCGTGTACGTTGAAGCTGACCGTGCGCTCGCCATCAGACAGGCGATCCGCGACGCCCAGTCTGCCGATGTCATCCTGCTTGCGGGCAAGGGACATGAGAACTACCAGGAGATCAAGGGCGTCAAACAGCCTTTTTCTGACCGCACGCATGCCGAAACCGGACTGGCGGCCAGGCAGCCTGCGATGGGGAGCGCATCATGATGACGCTGCAGCAAGCACACAACTGGGTGGGCGCTGGTGTCCTGCTGGGAGATCCCACGCTGTCGGTCAAGCGTGTCCACACCGACACGCGCACCTTGCAGGAGGGTGACCTGTTTGTTGCCTTGAAAGGCGAGCGTTTTGATGCCAATGCGTTTCTGCTTGATGCAAAAAGGCAGGGTGCAACGGCGGCGATTTCCCATGGTGGCCTGGCGGTTGCCGGGCTTGATGGTCTCGAAGTTCCGGATTCAAGGCTGGCCCTCGGGCGTCTTGCAGCTGGCTGGCGCGCTCAATTCGACCTGCCGCTGATTGCCGTAACCGGCAGCAATGGCAAAACCACGGTGACGCAGATGATTGCCTCCATCCTGCGCGCATGGAAGCAGGACGATGCGTTCTCGACCCAAGGCAATCTCAACAACGATATCGGTGTGCCGCTCACGCTATTGCGTTTGAAGCAGCACCACAGCGCGGGTGTGGTCGAACTGGGCATGAACCACCCGGGCGAGATTTCCTATCTTGCTGAGCTTGCCCGGCCAACCGTGGCGCTGGTCAACAACGCGCAGCGTGAGCATCTTGAGTTCATGGCTACAGTGGAAGCTGTCGCACGTGAGAACGGGTCGGTCATCGCATCGCTGGACGGACAGGGCACCGCAGTCTTCCCGGCAGATGACGTGTACACGCCACTGTGGAAATCTCTGGCTGCCTCGCGCAGGGTGCTGACTTTTGCCGAAGCTGGTACCGCTGATGTCACCGGCTCAGCGAGCTGGTCGGGAAATTTTTGGGCAGTCCAGGCTCAAACCCCGCAGGGGCGGATGAATTTCACGCTTCAGATCGCGGGTCGGCATAACGTTAAAAATGCACTCGCCGCGACCGCTTGTGCACTGGCTGCAGGCTGTTCCTTGACGAGCATCGCTGCCGGGCTTTCCGCATTCGAGCCGGTCAGGGGGCGGTCACGTGCACTGGTGATCCATGTCGCTGGCAGGTCGCTGAACCTGGTGGATGACACCTACAACGCCAACCCTGATTCCATGCGTGCCGCGATTGACGTGCTGGCTGAATTACCCGGCCCCCGTTTGCTGGTCATGGGTGACATGGGTGAGGTGGGCAATGAGGGTCCTGCGTTTCATCAGGAGGCCGGGGTCTATGCCCGTGAGCGCGGCATAGACAGGTTGTTTGCGCTTGGCGAGCAATCGGCACTGGCGGCAAGCAGCTTTGGGGCTGGCCGGCATTTTGCCGACATCGAGTCACTGAATGAAGCGGTGCTGGCCGGTCTTTCCGGGCTGGGCAGCGTACTCGTCAAGGGCTCGCGTTTCATGAAGATGGAACGCGCGGTGCATGCAATGACCCAATACACACAAAAGAATCCTGAGGGGGAACCCCATGCTGCTTAACCTGGCCCAGTGGCTTCAAACGATCTCGCCGGAGCTCGGTTTTTTCCGTGTCTTCCAGTACCTGACCCTGCGCGCGGTGATGGCTGCATTGACAGCGCTGCTGATCGGCCTGATCGCCGGCCCGTTTGTCATCCGCAGGCTGGTCTCGCTGAAGATCGGCCAGCCGATACGCGAGTACGCCATGCAGACCCATCTGAGCAAGAGTGGCACACCGACCATGGGCGGTGTACTCATACTGCTGGCCATTGCCATTGCAACGCTGCTCTGGGCGGATCTGTCCAACCGCTTTGTGTGGATCGTGCTGCTGGTGACCCTGGGGTTTGGCGCCATAGGCTGGGCTGACGATTGGCGCAAGGTCGTGCACAAAGACCCGGAAGGCATGCGCTCGCGTGAAAAATATCTCTGGCAATCGCTTATCGGTCTGGTTGCCGCGCTCTACCTGGTGTTCAGCATCTCCGAGAGTTCCAACCTGCGTGTGATCGGGCTGTTTGTCAGCTGGGTACAGTCAGGCTTTGATGTCAACCTGCCGCCCAAGGCCGGCCTTCTGGTTCCCTTCGTCAAGGAGGTGAGTTATCCGCTGGGCGTGTTCGGTTTTGTCATCCTGACCTACCTGGTCATCGTGGGTTCCAGCAATGCCGTGAATCTGACTGACGGACTGGACGGACTGGCCATCATGCCTGTGGTGATGGTGGGTTCTGCACTGGGTGTGTTCGCCTATGTGACAGGCAGTTCGGTTTTTTCGAAGTACCTGCTCTTTCCCTACATTCCGGGCTCTGGCGAATTGCTGATTTTCTGTTCGGCCATGGCTGGTGCGGGTCTCGCGTTCTTGTGGTTCAACACACATCCTGCCCAGGTCTTCATGGGCGACGTGGGCGCACTTGCCCTCGGTGCTGCTCTGGGCACGGTCGCCGTTATCGTGCGGCAGGAAATAGTACTGGCCATCATGGGCGGCATCTTTGTGGCCGAAGCTCTGTCGGTAATGCTCCAGGTGTTGTACTTCAAGTACACCAAAAAGCGCTATGGCACCGGCAGGCGCATTCTCAAGATGGCGCCTCTGCACCACCACTTTGAAAAGAGCGGCTGGAAGGAAACCCAGGTCGTCGTGCGCTTCTGGATCATCACCATGCTGCTGTGTCTGGTTGGTCTTTCAACACTCAAACTGAGATGAAACACCTGGACCAGAAAAACATTCTTGTACTGGGCCTGGGTGCGTCCGGCCTGGCCCTGGCGCGCTGGTGCGTGCGCCATGGCGCCAGTGTGACCGTTGCCGATACCCGGTCTGCGCCGCCGCAGCTTGAGATTCTGAAAACCAGCCTGCCGCAAGTGACCTTTGTTCATTCAGAAATGAACGAAGCACTGTTTGGCAGCGCGCCGTATGACATGGTGCTCAAAAGCCCAGGTTTGTCACCTGCTTCCATTGCGGGTGTCATCAACGCGGCAGAAGCCACGGGAATAGCCCGGGGCAATGAGCTCAGCCTGTTTGCCCACGCGCTTGCAGAACTCAAGCAGGACCGTGGCTATTCACCCCAGGTCATAGGCATCACCGGCACCAACGGAAAAACCACCGTGACATCGCTGGTCGGGCAACTGGTCCAGCGTGCGGGCAAGACGGTTGCGGTTGCCGGCAATATAGGTCCGACGCTTCTGGACACCCTGACAGAAAAACTGGATGCTGCATTGCAGGCGCAGGCCGATGCGGCTGCGAAGGCAGCAGAAGAGGATCAGGAACTGGAGAAGTCACAAGCTGATGAGCAGCAGGCTGATGCGTTGACAGCGGCTCATGCGGTATCTCCCGGTACGGACGCAGAAGACAGGCCCGATGAGGGTGAGGGCATTGAACCCGTTGAAGCTGGGGCGTTGCTTGAGAACGATGACGCGGAAGAGCCTGCGTTGATGCCTGTCATGGCGGTGATCGCCGCAGAGCCACCACCGTTGCCGGCGCTGCCCGCATTGCCTGAGGTGTGGGTGCTGGAACTGTCAAGTTTTCAGCTCGACGGCGTGAACAATTTTGAGCCGACGGTTGCCACAGTGCTCAACATCTCGCAAGACCACCTTGACTGGCATGAGACCCTGGCCGCCTACACAGAGGCCAAGAGCCGCATCTACGGCAATGGACTGATGTTGCTCAATCGCGATGACGCCGCCGTGATGTCGGCATTGCCCAAACCTCCGCCACCCGTCAAAGGCAAACAGCCTCCACCGCGCCCCTACATAACCTTCGGCAGCAGCAGCCCTGAGCGTCCTGGCGACTACGGCATTGAAACGGTTAACGGCATGGCCTGGCTGGTGCGTGCGACTGAAGCCGATGAAACCTTCAAGCGCCGCAAGGACGAGGAAGTGGTGCTGTTTATCCAGCGCCTCATGCCCATGGACGCCCTGCGCATCCGTGGCCGGCACAACGCCACCAATGCGCTGGCAGCGCTTGGGCTTGCCGTTGCAGCGGGCTGCAATCTGGCACCCATGCTGCATGGCCTGCGTGAATATCGCGGTGAGCCGCACCGCGTGGAGTCCGTTGCGGTGATTCGTGATGTTGAATATTTTGATGACAGCAAGGGCACCAATGTAGGTGCCACAGTAGCCGCGCTGGCAGGCCTTGGCGAAGACCGCAAGGTGGTGGTCATCATGGGGGGCGTGGGCAAGGGCCAGGATTTCGAGCCGCTTGCCGGGCCTGTGTCGCGATACGCCCGGGCCGTCGTCCTGATAGGCCATGACGGCCCGACCATACGCGCTGCGCTTGAGGGCACCTCGGTGCCGCTTGTTGATGCGACAAGCATGGATGACGCGGTGGGCATCGCTTCACAACACGCAAAAACCGGCGATGCCGTGCTCATGTCACCCGCCTGCGCGAGCTTTGACATGTTCGACAACTACGAACATCGCGCCAGGGTCTTTCATGCCGCCGTGCAGGCGCTGGCACTTGACGAAGGAGTCACGCTGTGACGGCCATTGCGCGGTTTTCAGACTGGTTCTCCGGCCTTGGCAAAGCCGCGTCGGATGTGTTGCCGGTGCGCCTCGGCGGGCAGAGCCTGTCGCGCGCCCCCTCCACGCCGGTGCGCCTGGCGGGTTTTGACAAAACGCTGGTCTGGGTGATTGTGGCCTTGCTGATGTTTGGCCTGGTGATGGTCTATTCCGCCTCGGTGGCCATGCCTGACAACCCGAAATTCGCGCGCTATGCGCACACCCACTTCCTGATGCGTCACGTCATCTCGCTGGTGGTCGCATTTATCGTCGCGATACTGGCGTTCCAGGTGCCGATGAGTACCTGGGAGAAGGTCGCGCCCTGGCTGTTTGTAGCCTCGCTGATGCTGCTTATCCTGGTGCTGGTGCCTTTTATCGGCAAGGGCGTCAACGGTGCCCGCCGCTGGATCACGCTGGGCTTCATGA
>JAZKHN010000094.1:0-12422 GCA_040385325.1 Pseudomonadota bacterium | reverse complement strand
TAGGCCGGCATGATGCTGTGCGGGTTGAGGCGCGTGGCGTCCACCAGCCGCAGGCGGAGCTGGCCCTCAGACCAGCGTGAGCCCGCACCTGAGAGGTCGGGCGCGAGATTGCCCTGGAAGCGTTCTTCAGGAAAGGGGCCGGTGTGGCACAGCAGGCAAAGCCCTACCTGCCGGTTGGCGACGATGGTACGCCCGCGCGCAGCATCACCCGCTGAAGCTGTGAGCGGTGCGGGAATGGTGTCGCCGACGATGGCTGGGGGAGTCATGGCGGACTGCGCTTTCGCTGTCATCAGCGGTAGCCAGAAGGCTCCCGCGATGACAGAAAGGCACAGTCGCAGCCTCATGCCTTTTTGAGGCTGGTGTTTTTCAGTGGCATGTCGCGCACGCGTTTGCCCGTTGCCGCATAAATGGCATTGAGCACAGCCGGGGCTGCCACGGCGATGGTGGGCTCGCCCACACCGCCCCAGAAACCGCCTGACGCGGCAATCACGGTCTCGACCCTGGGCATTTCATCCATTTTCAGCATCTGGTAGGTGTTGAAGTTGTCCTGTTCGATGCGGCCGTCCTTGACCGTGCACTCACCGTAGAGCGCTGCCGAAAGGCCATAAACAAACGAGCCTTCGACCTGCGCCTCGATCTGCTGCGGGTTGACGGCGTAACCGCAGTCGGTGGCCGCCACGATGCGGTGGATCTTGAGTTTGCCTTCCTTGTCGACAGACACCTCGGCCACGGCAGCAACATAGCTGCCAAAGCCCATGGTTTGCGCAATGCCCTGGAAGTGGCCCGCAGGCAGCGGCTTGCCCCAGCCCGCGCGCTCGGCTGCAGCATTGAGCACGGCAAGGTGCTTGGGGTGGCTGGCCATCATCTTGCGGCGCAATGCCAGCGGGTCCTGCTTTGTCGCGACCGCGATTTCGTCCATGAAGGATTCGAGATAGATCGCGTTCTGGTTCAGGTTGACACCGCGCCAGAAACCCGGCGGCACGTGCGTGTTGCGCATGGCGTGGTCGACCAGCAGGTTGGGGAAGCTGTAACCGATGGAGGCCTCCGGCCCTGGTGCGTTCAGGCCCTGGAAGACCGCCGGGTCCTTGCCGTTGACAACGGCCTGCGGAATGGCCGTGGCCAGAATCGACTGGCCCGAGATGCGCATGTGCAGCCCTGTGATGTTGCCCTGGTCGTCCAGGCCGGCGGTCATCTTGCATTGCGTGACCGGGTGATAGCGGCCCTGGGTCATGTCTTCTTCACGCGACCAGATCAGCTTGACGGGCGTGCCCGGCATCTGTTTGGCAATGCGCACGGCCTGCGTCACGTAGTCGGTCATGCTGCGGCGCCCAAAGCCGCCACCCAGGTGCATGCGGTAGACGTCGCACTGGGTCTGCCTCAGTTCTGCGGCTTCCGAACAGGCTGCCAGTGCAGCTTCTGCGTTCTGGGTCGGTGCCCAGACTTCGCAGCGCTCCGGCGTCCATTTCGCCGTGGCATTCATCGGCTCCATGGTGGCGTGGTTCTGGAAGGGGTAGGAGTACACCGCCTCGATCTTGCGGGCGCTTGACGCGATGGCCGCACGCGCATCACCGTTTGAGTTGCCGACCACGCCCTCAGGCGCGTCCAGCCCGGCCTTCAGGATGGCGGCGATGCTTTCGCTGGAGACCTTTTCATTCGGGCCGTTCTCCCAGACGACGGGCATGGCTGCCAGCGCGCTTTTCGCGCGCCACCAGGTGTCGGCCACCACAGCCACTGCGGTATCGCCCACACGCACAACCTTCTTGACGCCGGGGCGTTTTTCAATGGCCGCCGCATCAAAGCTCTTGAGTTTGCCGCCGAAGACCGGGCACTCCTTGATGGCGGCGTTGAGCATGCCGGGCAGTACGACGTCCATGCCGTAGACCTGCTTGCCTGTGACCTTGTCTGCGGTGTCCAGCCGCGCCAGGCGTTTGCCGGCGAGCTTCCAGTCTTTGGCGTCCTTGACCTTGACGGTCGCCACATCGGGCGGCGTCAGTTTGCCGGCGGCAACGGCCACCTTGCCGTAAGTCGTCTTGCGGCCGCTGGGCGTGTGGGTGATGACACCATTGGCCACGCTGCAGTCGGCTGGCGAGACCTTCCAGCCGTCCGCCGCGGCCTGCACCAGCATCATTTTTGCCGCTGCGCCGCCCTTGCGCATGTAATCGTGCGACTGCCGCACACCACGGCTGCCCACGGTGCCGAAGTCGCCCCAGACGCGTTTGCGCGCCAGGCTCTGGCCTGGGGTGGGGTATTCGGTTTTGACCTTGGCCCAGTTGCAGTCGAGCTCTTCGGCCACCAGCTGCGCCAGCCCGGTCAGCGTGCCCTGGCCCATTTCAACGCGGCCTATGCGGATGATGACGGTCTCATCTGGTTTGACGACGACCCAGGCGTTGACCTCTTCGGGCATGGCATTCTGCGCGTTGGCAGAGCCTGCAAAAGGGATGTGCAGCGCGACCACCAGGCCGGCACCTGCGGTGCTGCCGAGAAAGCCACGGCGCGAGACTTTTGGGGACGACAAAACGGCGCTCATGCGACCCTCCCGTCGGTGTGCGTGATGGCCAGGCCTGCACTCTTGGTGCTGCCGCCCTGCGCGACCGACTTGATGGCGGCGCGAACCCGGTTGTAGGTGCCGCAGCGGCAGATGTTGGTGATGCTCTGGTCAATCTGTTCGTCGGTGGGCTTTGGGGTGGTCTTCAGCAGCGCGGCGGCGGCCATCACCATGCCGCACTGGCAGAAGCCGCACTGCGGCACATCCAGCGCCACCCATGCTTTTTGCACCGGGTGTGAGCCATTGGGGGACAGCCCTTCGATGGTGACGACCTTGTCTTTGGGCTCGACTGTTGATGCAGGGCGCACGCAGCTGCGTGTCGGTACGCCGTTGATATGCACGGTGCAGGCACCGCACTGTGCGATGCCGCAGCCGTACTTGGTGCCGGTCAGGCCCAGCTGTTCACGTATGACCCACAACAGCGGGGTGTCTTCTTCGGCTTCGTACTGGCGGACTTTTCCATTGACATTCAGTTGTGCCATCGCAGGGCTCCTCTTGGGGAAATTTCAAAGTGGGGAATACCACCAAACATCGTAGCTGCGTCAGGTGACAAACGGGGCCGGATTAACCCTCGACATCGAACCAGGTATCAGGTTGTGGCAGCAGGTATCAGAGGGGGACGAGGGCGAGGCTTAGCCCAGGCATTTCGGGATGTCAGTGTTCTGGCGACCACGGATCGTAAGTGCCCACGCTCCACAAGTGGCCTTCCAGATCCTTGCAGCCGAAACCGCGCCCGCCATAGTCGGCATCGGCAATCTCCAGCATGATCCGGGCGCCCGCCGCTTTGGCTCGTGCATACACCGCGTCGGCATCTTTCACCACGATATAGGCGCTCTGGGTTTCAACACCGCCCAGCTCGTCGGGCTGCCTGATGAGCTTGCCCCATTCGGTGGGTTCTTTGGTGACAGAGCCCAGCATGACCATGCCGCCACCGAGTACCAGCTGGGCGTGGGCAATGCTTCCGTCAGGGTTGGGGTAGACAGCCTGTCTGGTGAAACCAAACACGTCGCAGAGCCAGTCAATGGCTTTGGGCGCGTCGCGGTAACGCAGGCAGGGAATGAGGCTGGAGTTCACAGGCGTTCCTGATGGTAATGATCAGGTTGCCGGGTGGTACGCGCTTATTGCGCCTGAACCATGTACTGGTTGAACTGCTGTGCCGCAGGGGCGTTGGCTTGCAGCAGCGGGGACCTGGCCACCGGACTGGTGTTCGCGCTGCTGACCTGGGCTTGTGCCTGAACGGCAGCAGATGCGCGGGCCTGGGCTGACTGGCCGTCCTGGCCGGAGACGCGGCGGGCACCGTCGAAACGGCGGTTCCAGTAGGCGACCGACATGCTTTCGACACGAACTTCAGCGCCAGGCTTGGGAGAGTGGATGAATTTGCCTTCGCCGACATAAATGCCGACATGGCTGAAGGCGCGTCGCATGGTGTTGAAGAAAACGAGGTCGCCGGGTTGCAGTTCGTTGCGCTCGATGTTCTGGGTGGCGGCAGCCTGCTGCTCGGCCTTGCGCGGCAGGATCAGGCCAATGCTTTGTTCATAAATGGCGCGTACAAAACCGCTGCAGTCAAAACCTGTATCGGCAGAGTTGCCGCCACGTCGGTAAGGCACGCCCAGGAAACCCATGGCATTGACCACCAGCTCGGACGCCTTGTTGCTGACGGTCTGGCCGGCGCGTTCGATATGCGCCATCAGGCCCTTGTCGGCCAGCAGTTTGTCCATGTCATCTGCGGAACCAGCAGGGGCTGCATGTGCTCTCATAGAAAACAGCATGGCAGATGCCAGGAGCAGAAAGGCCAGGATGGGGGCTGTGATTCGCATGGCTGGCAGGATACTTGAAGGAATGGTCCTACGTCAACCTTAAGCTGTTTCTTGATAGCCTTCCCAAACTGTTGATTTGTAACGATATATTGGTTGATTCGTTTTGGTGCGCTTTAATTAGCCTCCAAATAGTCTTGAAATGAGTTCTAAAGTATTCACAAATACAGGAGTCGGACCCATGACGCTTTTTTCTTCCCTTCATTCGGCGCATAAACTGGCGCAGCGCCAGACCAGCTTTACATACCCAGCTATGGTTTTGCTAGCGGTCATGGTGTTTTCGCCGGTTTCATGGGCACAGGGTGTGAAACCCGAGACCGTGGCTACCGGCCTGCAAAATCCGTGGGCGGTGGCTTTTCTGCCGGACGGCAGGTTTCTGGTGACCGAGCGTGCAGGCCGTCTTCGTGTCGTCGAGGCGGGTGGAAAGCTTGGCGAGCCCGTGGCGGGGGTGCCGGCCGTGGCGGCTGGCGGGCAGGGCGGCTTGCTGGACGTCATCCTCGATTCAGACTTCGCGGCCAACCGCAGCCTGTATTTCTGCTTTTCCGAACCCGGACCCGGCAATACCAACAGCACGGCGCTGGCGCGTGCCACCCTGAGCGCGGACAACAGCAAGCTGGACAACGTCAAGGTCATCTTCAGCCAGAAGCCCAAATTCGCCAGCTCGGCACACTTTGGCTGCCGCATTGTTGAAAGCCGCGCCCCGGGGGCCAATGGCAAGGCCGACGGCAAGCTGTTTCTGACAACCGGCGACCGTTTCTCGCGCAAGGAAGACGCCCAGACCCTGAACAACCACCACGGCAAGCTGATACGCATCAACAAGGACGGCACCGTGCCCGCCGACAACCCCTTTGCCGGCAGGGCAGGTGCGTTGCCCGAAATCTGGAGCTACGGCCATCGCAACATGCAGGGCCTGGCGATGGCACCGGACGGCACGTTGTGGGAGAACGAACACGGCCCCCAGGGCGGCGATGAAATCAATGTGCCCAGGGCAGGCGCGAACTACGGCTGGCCGGTGATCACCTACGGCGAAAACTACGGTGGCGGCAAGATAGGCGAGGGGCTGACCACACGTGCCGGCATGGAACAACCCCTGCACCACTGGACGCCCTCCATTGCGCCTTCTGGCATGGCTTTTCTGACCAGCGACAAATACGGCAAGGCCTGGCAGGGCAACCTGTTCGTCGGCTCGCTCAAGTTTGCCTACCTGGACCGCATCGAGCTGACGGCCCCTTACAGCGGCAAGGTGGTGCGCGAAAGCAAACTCATCAGCGAGGTTGGCGAGCGCATACGCGACGTGCGCCAGGGGCCGGATGGCCTGCTCTATGTGCTGACCGATAACAGCAATGGCAAGCTGATACGTCTTTTGCCGCAGTAAGCGCCAGAGCTGTCGCCCGCCTCAGGCGCAGGGTCGGGCGGCGCGGCCCGGCAGCAACACGCTGGCGACCTGGCGCCACCAATCCCGCAGCGGCGCGGGCGCTTCGATGAGAAAGACGCTCACCGAGCTGTCGCACTGCGCTGCGGCCATTGTCAGCCAGCCACTTTCTTCAAGCAGCCATGCCTCACCTTCGGCCAGCGCAGCTCGCGCGGGAAAAACCTCGCCGCCCAGCCAGCGTGGCGAGCCGGTCAACTCCAGCATCCCTGCAGTGCTGACGATGGCGGTACCTGCCTTGAGATACACAAACAGGGACTCACCGCCCTGAAGATGGATGGCGGCGCCGCGATCTGGGCTGGTTTGCATGACGGAGCTCCTTGCGCACGTTGAGTTGTAAGGCCTCCACTTTAAAAACGACTCCGTTTTCAAAACAGGCACACGCAATCACTATCTGTACCGGTACAGACAAGCTTTGACCCATCTGTTATGGTCTGATTTCGGCCTGTCTGTAACTGTCATTGAGTGCGGCGATCACCGAATATTCATGCTATGCACGCCATGGAACAACCGCTTTACCTCAAGCTTTCAGGCCACTACCGGCAAGCCATCCAGTCGGGTGTGCTGACGCCCGGCCAGCGCATGCCTTCGGTGCGCGACCTGACCCGGCTGCATCAGGTCAGCCTCTCGACCGCCGCACTGGCGTGTCACACGCTTGAAGACGAAGGCCTGCTCGAAGCGAGGCCGCGTTCCGGCTACTTCGTACTGCGCAGGCGACGTGCCGATTTGCAGCCGCTCAGCGAGCCTGAACCTGGCCGGGCGCTGGACCCGGCGCAATACGTCGGCATCCATGACCGGGTGTCTGACTACGTGGCCAAATGCGACCGGCATCCGCTGGTCGCCAACCTCGCTGCGGCCTATGGCTCGCCCGACATGTACCCCTCGGAGGCGCTGAAAAATGCCGCCACCCGTGCGCTGCGCCAGCACCCGCAGTTGCTGGTCAGTGCGGTTGATTCACCCCGTGATTCGCCGCTGCGCGCGGTGCTTGCACGGCGTGCACTTGAAGCGGGCATGCAGCTTTCAGCAGAAAACATCGTCGTGACGCACGGCTGTATTGAGGCGCTCAACATTGCGCTGCGCGCTGTTGCCCAGCCAGGTGACACCATCGCCGTCGAATCACCTACCTACTACGGCCTGCTTCAGGTGCTTGAAAGCCTGGGCCTGCGTGCACTTGAAATTCCGACCAGCCCCAGCACCGGCATCTCCATCGAGGCACTCGACCTGGCCTTCCAGACCCATGACAGCATCAGGGCGGTGGTGGTGATGCCCAACTTCCACAACCCCCTGGGCTGCGTGATGCCCGATGAAGAAAAAGCCAGACTGGTCGCGCTGTGTGAACGCCAGCAGGTGGCGCTGATTGAAGACGACACGTATGGCGCGCTGGGCCATGACGATGTGCCGCGCAAGGCCGCCAAGGCCTGGGACAAAACCGGCAATGTCATTTATTGCGCGTCACTTCGCAAGACGCTGGCACCCGGCCTGCGCCTGGGCTGGATGACGGGGGGGCGCTGGCAGGCGCGCATACAGATGCTGAAGTATGCGCAGAGCCGCACCAATGAGGCATTGGCCCAGATATCGGTCGCGCAGTTCATGGCCTCCAGCGCCTATGACAGGCATTTGGTGCGCCTGCGCCGCATGCTCAACGCCCAGCGCGAACAAATGGCCGAGGCGATTGCAAAATACTTTCCTGCCGGCACGCGCTTGAACATGCCGGGCGGCAGCATGCTGCTCTGGGTTGAGATGCCTGCAGGCATCTCTGCACAGTCGGTGTTTGATGCAGCGCTGCTGCAGGGTATTCGCGTCGCCCCTGGCACCATGTTTTCAAACTCAAGCCGGTTCGACCACTACCTGCGCATCAGTTGCGGGTTTCCGTTTTCACAGCAGAGTGATGAAGCGCTGCGCAAACTTGCTGACATCGTCGTTGCAGCCGGTGTGCGGCGCTGACAGGCGCTCTTCTTTTTTACAAGGCAATGCCGGCAGCTGAGGGGATGCCTTGCCCGTGGCGTATGTGCGGCAAGGGTTTGATATGGCTCACATCCGTGCTGCCCATGTCGTGCAGCACATGGTCGAGTTGTGCCAGGACGTCCCGCGTTCTGACGCTCGAGTGATCAATCTCAACCAGCGCAATCTGAAAGTGCAGCTCAGAGCCCTGAAGGCCACATTCATCGGCCCGCAGGCCGTGCGCCAGTATCTGTGTGGCCAGAAGCCGCGACGTTCCCCCGGGGATGGCTTCGGCAATCACGGCGAAACGGTTGTTGCCCAGGCGGGCGGCGGTGTCCTGTGTGCGCAGGGTGCTGGCAATGGCCCGGGCTGCTGCCAGAATCACGCTTTCGCTGCTGTCCAGCTGTCTTTCCTCGACGATCCTGTCGATGTTGCCTATCCGTATCAGCAGCAGCGTGCAGGTGTAGCCCAGCTGGCGTGAACGCATGAGCGCACCATCTGACCGGTCGAAAAAAACCCTCGGTGTCGCCAGCCCGGTCAGCGGGTCGGTTTTTTCGCGTGCTTCAACACGCAAGGTGTTTTCCGAACGCAAGCGGCTGGACCACACCATGCCAAGATAACTGGCAGCTGCATGAACTGCCAGCGCGGCCACACTGGCCAGGCCCGACGTCTGTGCTGCAGGTGGGCTTGCCAACATCAGCTCCAGCAGCAGGTAGTGGGCGATCAGCGCAGCGTAGCCGCCTGCAACCCAGAAAATCCAGGGTCGCGATTGTGCCTGGGCCCGCAACAGGTACCAGGCTGTGAGCAGGGCCCAGGGCAGGCAGAGCAGGCCAGGGTGTTTGCCGATGTTCAGGTCAAGGCTTGCAGCGGCCGTCACGCCAATGGCGATTGCCACTGTCAGGTAGCGCAATACCCGTGCGGGCCTGTGCATTGCGCCCGAAGAACCACAGGCCACCAGCAGCGATTGCGTGGACAGCGCGAGCTGCAGCGTCCACAGTGCGGTCATGAAAAGCGGGCTGCTGCTGGTGAACACAAGTGCCACCAGGGCCACACCGGTTGCCGCTGAATGCCACCACAGCATGCGTTCGTTATAGGCATGGCCGATGATGATTCCGAGCAGCACCACAAGGGCGCAAATGCCCGTCAGCGCTCCGCCCAAGAAGACGGGAAGGCTTGTCATCGGCAGCATCACATGCCCCGGCCTGGTTGGCTGTGCCCGACACCCACGTGCATATGTCACCTCCCAAACTTGTGAGATGAACAATACGCCCGTTGGCCCGGTCTTTCCAGTCTTGTGCTTCGGTACTTTTACCTAGCGAGGACGGATTTTCGACGGGAGATGACGCTCAGAACAGGCCGTTCTGGACCTCTGTGTAAGGCGGGCTCACCGGCGTTTGCCGCTCAGAGATGCGCGGCAACACGCGAATGCGGTTGTTGCCCGCACCGGTGGCCATCTCCCGCAACAGGTCTTCAAGTTGCGCGAGGATGGTGGCCGAGCTGACCTCGCAGGGGTCGATCTCGACAATGGCGATCTGGAACTGGAGGTCAGAGCCCTGAAGGCCCCACTCGCCCGCGCGCAGGCCGTTGGCGAGAATGCGTGTTGCAATCTGGTTGGCCGTGCCCTCGGCAATGCCTTCGGCCATGACGGCAAACCGGTTGCCCGACAGCCGCGCCGCGGAATCCTGCGAGCGCAATGAACCGGCAATGGCACGTGATGCCGCCAGCAGCACCGCTTCGTTGTTGTCCATGCTGCGGTCTCGCACGATCTGATCGATGTTTTCAGCGCGCACCAGCAGCACGGCGCAGGTGTAGCCCATGGAGCGTGAACGGATCAGCGCGCCGTCCATGCGGTCAAAAAAGACGCGCGGCATGGCCAGGCCGGTGAGCGGGTCGGTGCGCTCGCGTGCCTCCACCCGAAGAATGTTCTCGGCGCTGAGCCTGCTCAGCCAGACCATGCCGAGGTAGGTGGCTGCTGCGTACACAGCCATCGCAGCCAGGCCCTGCGCCTGCAACTTTTCCGTCCAGCTTGAGTTGAGGTTGGCCGTGCGCAGGAGGTGCTCTATGACCAGCGCCACCTGTCCGGCGGCAATCCAGACAATCCAGGGGCCGCTCTGGCTCCACGCACGGATCAGATACCAGCTGGACAGCAGCGCCCAGGGTATGGCCAGCAGGCCCATCTGTCTTTGCGTCACCATGCCCAGGGCCTGGGCCGGCACCATGACCCCAATAAACACCATGGCCAGGTATTGCATGGCCCTGGCCGGGCGGGTGATGGCACCTGAAGAACCTATGGCCACGCACAGCGCCATGGTGGCCAGTGCAAGCTGCACCGCCCACAGGGCAGAGGCAGAAGCCGGGTAGTCATTGCCGAGCAGGTGGGCCGCCAGCGCAGCTGCAATACCGGCTGAATGCCACCACAGCATGTGCTCGTCGTAGGCGTGACCAATGATGAGCCCCAGCAGCAGCACCAGCATGCAGATGCCTGCAAAAGCGCCGCTGGCGTAGATCCAGAATTCAGGAAAGTCAGGCATCAATTGATGATGTCGCAGCGGTCATGAATATTGTTCTCACTGCGCGCCCTCCGAAATGGTTGTTATATGTCGTGTTTCGAACATACACCAGCCGATGCAGACAAGTCCAGTATTTGCGCCGGAAGGCAGGTTTCGCCCCCTGAAAGGGCGATTCCCGCGTTACGCACCCTGGTTACCGGTTGGCAACCAGCAGGTTGTTTTCAATGCGCACCTTGTCACCCACCCTGAAAGCAGGCGCCGTTGGATAGGTCACCGTCTGGGTGCCGCCGCTTTCCAGCCGGGTCACCACTTCGTAGTGGGTGTTCTTGCGCACATTCTTTTCAATCTCGCGGCCGGCCAGTGCGCCGCCGACTGCGCCCAGCACCTGCGCTGCGGTTTTGCCCCTGCCGTCGCCAATCTGGCTGCCCAGCACCACACCGGCCAGGCCGCCGCCTATCAGGCCCACGTAGCTGCCGTCACCCTTGACTTCAATGGCGTTGATGGCTTCGACAGTGCCGCAATTCGGGCAGATGCGTGCCGGTACATTCGAGGGGCGCACCGCACCGCTGGCCACCAGCGATTCGCGCAGCACGGTATCGGCCTGTTTGTTGTCCAGGCGCAGGTTGGCGGTCACGCGCGAAGCGGCGGTGATGCGGTCACGTGCCTTGATGGTGTAGCTGCCCTCGTATTTGCCGGCCGTGGTTTCATTGAGGAAGATCTTGCCCTGCATGCCATTGAGGCGGGCGCTGGCCCGGCCGCCGGGCGTGCCCATGAGCGTGAAGAACAGCTCTGACCCCGGCTCGATGCGGCTGGTGGGGGCTACGGTAAAACTCTGGATGCGCGGTGCGGTACCTGTCGGCACGCTGCCGGTGCGCGAACGCCATGGGGCACCCGCCAGCAGTGATTCGTCCAGCACCGTGGTGGCCACCTGGTTGCCCAGGCGCAGATTGGCGGTGACCAGGCTTTGTGCCGAGAGGCGGTCAGAGGTGCGTATGGTGTAGGAGCCGACATAAACGCCGGGCTCGATTTCCGGCAGCAGGTATTGCGCGTTGATGCCCTCGATGCTGATGCGGGTGTCTGCGCCGGCGGTGCCGTACAGGGTAAAGATCATTTCGCTGCCGGGGCTCAGGCGCGCGACCTGCTTGACGTCAAAGCCGGTGATGACGGGCGCAGCGTATTGCTGGGCCGAGGCGGTTTGTGGAATGAACGCGAGCTGGCTGAAAGCCAGTGCCGCGAACAGCATGTTCAGAATTTTGTGGCGCAGTGTCATGAGGGTCTCCTTGGGGTGATGCGGCAACGTGGTGCCGCTTACCTCGCAACGCACCACCACACGCGTTGTTGACCTGTTTTTTGCAGTCGGGCAGTTGGCCTACAGGGGAGGCGGGCTGATGCCTTCACACCCCGGTTTGAGCAGCCCCGCCGCCGCACTGCGACGGCTGGGTCATTCGTTATCATGGCCACATGGTGACCATGCATTCATGGCGGGGGCTGCTCGCCCGCAGCAACCGCACAGCGCAGATCTGGCTGACGGAGTGGTGGCGGCTGGCGCATCTGGGTGCGCTTCTGCTGTTGCTCGCAGTGTCGCCGTCGAGCTACAAGCGCAGTGACAGGGTGGTCATGGCGCGCCACATTTATGACAACACCGCGCCCATCCTCACCGGTTTCACGATTCTTTGCGCGCTGATCAGCCTGGTGCTCACGCGCATCGTCACCACCACCGCGCTCACCTACGGCCTGACCCAGTATTCGCTGCAGGTCGTCATTCGTGTACTGGTGCTTGAACTCATTCCCCTCACGGCGGCTCTTTTCGTCGCTTTGCGCTGCACCATTCCCGATGGGGCCGAACTGGCAGAGATGAAGGCGCGCGGTGATCTTTTAAAGCTGCGGCGCAAGGGCATCGACCCGATTCACCGCGAGGTGCTGCCGCGTGTGGTCTCCGGCATTTTTTCGACCATCACACTGGCGGTGCTCAGTTGCGTGGTGGCGCTGGTGGTGGCCTACATCACGATTTATGGGTCCAACCTTGCAGGCTGGGCCAGCTATACGCGGCTGTTCGGGCAGGTGTTCAACCCCGCCGTCACGATTATTTTTGTGCTGAAGACATTCTTTTTTGCGCTGGCTGTGTCGCTGATACCGATGGCCTCGGCCCTCTACGGCCTGGCCGAGAGCAACACCCGCACCAG
>JAZKHN010000093.1:16399-17948 GCA_040385325.1 Pseudomonadota bacterium | reverse complement strand
AAAGACAGCCCATGGACGATCCCATCCTTACGATAGAAGAACGCTCGGCGATCAACGAAGGTCGCTGGTTCTCTTCGCTCTCGCCCTCACTGCGGCACGACATACTCCGATGCGCCTACGTCCAGCGGTACAAGGACGGCGACCTGATCGCCGCGCGCGGCGACCCGCCCGAGCAGTGGATTGCCTGCGCCAAAGGTGCGGTGCGCATCAGTTCGACCTCGATCTCCGGCAAGCAGATCACGCTGACCTATGTGGAACCGGGCATCTGGTTTGGCGATGTGGCGATCTTCGACGGCGACAGGCGCACCCACGACGCCTATGCGCATGGCGAAACCACCATCCTCTGCGTCGCCAAGGCCGACTTCAAGAAGATTCTTGCAGCCCATGTCGAGCTCTACGAAGCCATGCTGCGCCTGCATGCACGCCGCATACGCCAGCTTTTCGGCCTGGTCGAAGACCTCAACACCCTGCCCCTGCGTGCGCGCCTGGCCAAGCAGCTGCTCCACCTGGTCCGCAGTTACGGCGTGCCCAGCCTGTCGGACAACACAGAGATGCGCATCAGCCTGCAACTGGCACAGGAAGAACTCGCGCAGTTGCTGGGTGCGTCGCGCCAGCGCGTGAACCAGGAGCTGAAGGCGATGGAGCGCGAAGACGTGATCCGCATAGAACCGGCAGGCCTGGTGGTGCGCGACCGGGATGCGCTGCTCCGCATCTCGGAAACCGACGTTGAAAAATAAACAAGGGACAACATCCGGCATATGAGCAACTTTGACCATTTCGCAGGTACCCGCGCGGTGTCCGGCCAGCATCTTTTTGACACCGCTGCCCTCACCGGCTACCTTGAAACCCACCTTCCGGGTTTTGCAGGCCCTTTGAGCGTCGAAATGTTCAACGGCGGCCAGTCCAACCCGACCTACAAGCTGCTGACGCCGGCCAAGTCTTATGTGATGCGTGCCAAGCCCGGCCCGGCCGCCAAACTCCTGCCATCTGCCCATGCGGTAGACCGCGAATTCAAGGTCATGAAAGGCCTCGCCGGCACCGATGTGCCTGTCGCGCAGATGTACTGCCTGTGCGAGGACGAAGCCATCATCGGCCGTGCTTTCTACGTGATGGAGTTTGTCGCCGGCCGCGTGCTCTGGGACCAGTCCCTGCCGGGCATGACCAACACCCAGCGCGGCGAGATCTACAACGAGATGAACCGCGTGATCTCGGCCCTGCACAAGGTGAAGTTTGCCGAACGGGGCCTCGCTGATTACGGCAAACCGGGTAACTACTTTGAACGCCAGATTGGCCGCTGGAGCAAGCAGTACGTCGCCTCCATCACCAAACCGATTCCCGAGATGGACCAGCTCATGGCCTGGCTGCCGGCCCACATGCCGGCCAGCGCGCGCGACGAAAGCATGGTCTCCATCGTGCACGGCGATTACCGGCTCGACAACCTGATGTTCCATCCCACCGAGCCGCGCGTGCTGGCGGTGCTGGACTGGGAGCTGTCAACGCTGGGCCACCCGCTGGCCGACTTCAGCTACCACTGCATGGCCTGGCACAT
>JAZKHN010000093.1:0-16299 GCA_040385325.1 Pseudomonadota bacterium | reverse complement strand
GCTGCAGGGGCCCCCTTGCTGGCAAAGATGGCCTGGGACTTTGCACGCAAGAGCGGCAGTTGAACTTCCGACAGGATTTAACGTATACAGCAATAATTTAATGTGTACGGCAAAATTTTAATGTATACGTTAAAAACCAATAGGCACCGCCTTGGTCTCAGGTCAAAAAGCATCCAAAACGTGCCAAAAAGGCTCTGAAATGGCTTTTTTAGGCCAGTAAATCGGCTGCAGGCCAATAAATACGTGCGTAACACGCTATAAATTGAATAGCAAATCAACCGGTCTGACCGACCCCTTCCCCTGCCATAACGCTGGTTTGATCGCTTTTGAAGGGCGTGCCCGATGCCCGTTCAAACAGCGTGGCCAGCTTTTCGGCCATGGGCGTCAACGGCATGGCGCTGCGCCTGATCAGCACGATGTCCGGCCCCTGAAGCTCCTCCTCGACGGCGATCTGCTGCAGCGAATCCCTGAAGAGCGCGTTACTGGTCCATTGCGGTGGCAAAAACGCCAGCGTGTCCGTGGACGTCAGAAGCGCCACCAGCGGCAAGGTGGTCAGCGTCTCGGTGACGGAGCGGGGTGCTGGCAGCCCGTGCACTGCGAACTGCTCCACAAACTCCACATCCACCGGCTGCCTGACGCCGGTCATGATCCACTCGGCACCGGTCAGTTCCCTAAGGCTGCGCGCATTGCCCAGCGGGTGGCCTTTGCGAGCCACCACCACACGCGGGTTGTGAAACAGCAGTTCGGCCTTGTAGAAGCGGTCAATGTCGCCCACAGGGCGCGGGCCGACATAAAAGTCCAGGCTGCCGTCCTTGAGTTGCGGTTCCATCGCCGGGAAAAGACCCTCGGTCAGGCTCAGGCGTGCATCGGGGTATTCCATGCGAAAACCCTTGTACACCTGGGGCACAAGTGCAAGAAAAACAGCGCCTGACAGGCCTGCGCTGACCCGGCCTTCTCCCCTGCCCTTGAGTTGCTCGATTTCCTGCCGACCGCGCTCGACATCCTGCAATATCGACCTCGCACGCACCACAAACGACTGGCCATAGGCATTGAGCGACACGCCCTTGCCATGCCGCTCCAGCAGCGGCACGCCGAGCTCTTTCTCAAGATCTCGCAGGCCACGGGTGATGGCCGGCTGGGCCAGACCCTGGGCGCGCGCAGCGCCTCGAATGCTGTTGGCGTCGGCCACAGCGACAAGGTTGCGCAGATGATGCAGTTTCATGGTGAGCGTTGCGGCTGAATTAGTGATGCCTGGCAGGTATCGAGACAACGATTTTGCACTCTTTTGGTTTTTTATGGTTCCGCCTACAGTGCGCATGTCGGTAATACAACAATCTGGAGACAAGCATGAAAATGACATTCGCCGCACTGACGGCAGCCCTTGGCATGAGCCTGACCCTTGGCGCCGCACCTGTGCTGGCACAAACCTTCCCCAATCAGCCCATCCGCATCATCTCGCCCTTCCCCGCAGGCAGCGGGCCCGATGCCGTGACCCGCATCGTCGGTGAAAAGCTCGCCGTCACCCTGAAGCAGCCCATCGTGATTGACCCGCGTCCGGGCGCCAACGGTTTCCTCGCCGCCAACGCCGTCAAGGCGGCCGCACCCACCGGCTACGACCTGTTTCTGGCCGATATTGGCCACATGACCATCAACCCATCGCTGTTCAAAAAACTGCCGTACGACCCCAAGGCCGACTTCGTGCCGGTCAGCGGTGTTTACAGGGCCCAGTTTTTTATTGCCGTCGGCGCCAACAGCCCGATCAAGAACCTCAAGGACCTGATTGCCGCTGCCGCCGTGCCGGGCAGGGTCAGCTATGGCTCCAACGCCATCGGCAGCCCGCTGCACCTCGGTGCGGCGCAGGTCGAGGCCGTCACCAACACCAAGATGCTGCACGTGCCCTTCAAGGAAATCTCGCAGCTCTATGCCGCCGTTTCCACGGGTGAAGTCGACTGGGCACTGGGCAGCATCGCCAGCGCCGGACCGCTGCTGCGCGCAGGAAAGCTGCGCTTCATCGCCATTGCAGACACCACCCGTTCCGCTGCCATGCCCGATGTACCGACCTTTGACCAGGCCGGCGGCCCACGTCCCCTGTCTGCCAACAGCTGGGTGTCCCTCGTAGCCCCCAAAGGCACACCGGCAGCCGTGGTCACCACACTCAACCGCGCCATCAACGACGCGCTCAAACAGCCTGACGTGGTTGAAAAACTGGCAGGTTTTGGCTTCACGCCGTTTTTGTCCAGCCCGGCAGACCTCGCCAAAGTCATAGACACCGACACCATCTCAAACGCCGCGCTGGTCAAACGCACCGGCGCCAGTGTGGAATAAGCCATAAGCGCAGCTGTACACAAGGGAAAAGCATGAAAACAACCGACGTTGCCATCATCGGCGGAGGCCCTGCGGGGCTGATGCTGGCCATCGAACTGGGCTGCCGCGGCATTGACTGCGTGGTGCTTGAAGAAGATGTCGCGGCGCCGGACTTTCCCAAGGCGAATGCCACCTCCTCGCGCACCATGGAGCACTACAGGCGCCGCGGTTTCTCCAAAGACATCCGTGCGCTGGGCCTGGAGCCCGACCACCCGCAGGACGTGGTTTACTGCACCACGCTCTCGGGCCGGGAACTGACGCGGTTTGCGATTCCCTCGCGTAACGAAGCCCTGAACCGCACATCTTTCGGTGACTACGGCGAAGAATCCTGGCCCACGCCCGAGCTGCCCCACCGCAGTCAGCAGATGTTTATTGAGCCCGTCCTGCGCAAGCAGGCGCTGCAACACAAGTCAGTCAAGCTGATGCTGGGCTGGCAGGCGGGCGCGATAGACATGGACGCTGCAGGTGTCACCATAAAGGCGCACCACACCGTCAAAAACGAAGAGATGACATTGCGCGCCCGCTATGTTGTGGGCTGCGACGGCCCACGCAGCATGGTGCGCAAGAGCTGCGGCATACGCTACAGCGGCCAGAGCGAAGAGGTGCGCGAATTTTTCGGCGGCCAGATGCTGTCTGTCTTCTTCACTTCACGAACCCTGTACGACGTGCTCGGCAACAAACGCGCCTGGCAGTACTGGGCCGTCAATGCAGTGCAGCGCGGCCTGCTGATCGCCATTGACGGCATGGACAGATTCCTGTTCTGCCTGCAGATGCAGCCCGGCCAGACAAGGGACAACGTCGACTACGAAAGTGCCATGTTCAAGGCCATAGGCGCATCGTTCGAGTACGAGCTGATCGCCGTCGAGCCCTGGAACGCCGGCTTCACGCTGGTTGCGGATGCCTTCTCGAAAGGCCGCGCCTTTATCGCCGGTGATGCCGCCCACCTCTTCACACCCACAGGCGGCATGGGCTACAACACCAGCGTCGATGACGCCGTCAACCTGGGCTGGAAGCTCGCCGCCGTGGTGCAGGGCTGGGCCGGTGAAGGCCTGCTTGACTCCTATGAGGCGGAACGCAAGCCGATAGGCCACCGCAACACCACGTTTGCGCGCGGCATGGCCGACAGCATCGGCAGCATCAAGGTGCCGCCCAATGTTGATGAGAACACGCCAGAGGCCGAAGAGATCAGGAAAACAATCGGCGCCGCACTGCATCAGCACGTGCGCAACGAGTTCAACATCCCCGGCCTGCAACTCGGCCTTCGCTACGAAGGCAGCCCCATCGTTGCAGCAGAGGCAGATGCGCCGACGCCTGACCTGCCCAACACCTACATCCCGACCGCAAGACCCGGCTCACGCGCACCGCACCTCTGGCTGGGCGATAAATCGATCTTCGACCTGTTTGGCCGTGACTACACACTGCTGGTTTTTGCAGAACCGGGGGAGGACGTGGCGCAAGCCGATGCCGAATACTGGCAAAAAGAAGCTGCAGCCCTGGGTATACCGATGGATACCCTCTATTGCAACAACCCGGATGCACGCAAACTCTATGCTGCAGACTGCGTTCTGGTCAGGCCCGACCACCATGTGGCCTGGCGTGGTGCCAGAGGTGCCGATGCACATGCCGTACTGTCGATGGCGTGTGCCAGGGTCTCCAGCGAACCCCAACGCCAGGCAGCCTGACCCCGGGAATCAAATGACCAGCGGAGACAAGACCATGAGCATCACAAGACGGCAGGCGCTGGCAGCCACCCTCGCCTTCAGTGCACCAGCGTTTGCCCAGACCGCCGCCAGCAGCTTTCCCTCGCGCCCCGTGACGCTGGTCGCCCCTTTCACACCCGGCAGCGGCAGCGACACCATCTCGCGCATCATCGGCCCGCGTCTGGCCGAACGCTGGAAGCAGGCGGTGGTGGTCGAAAACCGCCCTGGTGCCAGCGGCAACCTGGGTGCAGACCGCGTTGCGAAGGCAGCACCAGACGGGCTGACGCTGCTGATGGCCATCAACACCTTCACCATGACGCCGGCGCTTTACAAGTCACTGCCCTATAACCCGGTGGCTGACTTCACGCCCATTACCAAACTGGCATTGGCAAACTTCGCTCTGGTCGTCAACAGCGACGTGCCGGCGAAAGACGTCAGGTCACTGGTGGCCTGGGTCAAGAGCCAGCCTGCAGGCAAACTCAATTACGGCTCGCCGGGCAACGGCACGCCGCATCACCTGGGCATGGAGCTCATGAAGTCCAGCGTCGGCATGGATGTTGTGCACGTGCCGTACAAAGGCATCTCAGGCGCCCTCACCGACCTGCTGGGCGGCCAGGTGCAGATGATGTTTGCATCTTTCCATTCGGTGCTGCCGCAGGTACGGGCCGGCAAGCTGCGCATGCTGGGCCTGACCGGTGCCACCCGGTCCACGCTGCTGCCCGATGTACCCACCTTCCGCGAACAGGGCGTGACGGCCATGGAGGCGGTTGATGCCTGGTACGCCGTGATGGCACCTGCAGGCATTACGCCGGCGCTTGCAGAACGCCTGCACAAGGATTTTGTCGAGGTCATGCAGGAAGGTGATGTACGCAGCAAGCTCGCCGAGCAGGGGCTCATCGTGCAGACAGGCAGCCCCGCGGAACTGCGCGACCTGATTGCAAGCGACCTTGTCCGCTGGAAAAAAGTGGTGGCCGACGCGCGCATACAGGCTGAATAAGAAACGCCGGGCTGCAGCCGGGCCGCTTGAGTGAGGCCGGTTGCGCCCCGGTATCAATTGGCCGTCTGGCCCAGTTCCCGCTCCCACAAGGCCCAGGCACGGCCTATCTGTGAGTCATTGGCGGCAGCAGCCAGTGCGCCTTCGGCTTCAGTCAGATACTGCACGTCACCAAGCTTCATGCCTTCTGCCTGCAGTTTGGCGTTGAGCTCGGCGTAGACCGCCCGGTATACCGCCTGCTCGATGGAACCCCCAGCCACCGTGCTGCCATGGCCGCGCATCAGCACACAGGCACAGGTGCCCATTGCTACAGCAAGGGCCTTGCCGAGTTCGGGGCTGCGAATCAGCAAGTCGCTTTCACCTGCGGTATCGCGAATCTCGAAATGCGCAGAACCGCTGCCCAGAAAACCCGACATGTGAAACACCGGCCGCAGGCGCTGGCCGGCAATGCCAAAAGGGATCACGCTGGGTGAATGACTGTGCACGACTGCGACCACTTCCGGCCTTGCGCGGTAAATCTCGCTGTGAATAAAGCGCTCAAGGTAGGGGTTGCCATCGACCGGTGTGAGCGGCTCGCCATCAAGGTTGTAGCAACCGATATCGCTCGCCTCGACCAGCGCCGGCGCACGGCTGCGGGACAGCAGAAATACATCCGGTGCGCTGTTGTGCCGCACGCTGATGTGGCCAAAGCCGTCGACCACACCACGGGCATACAGGATGCGATTGGCCAGCGCGAGCTTGCGCACCAGACCTGCGTCAGGCGCAGCTAGCGCGCTCATGCTGCAGGAGGAGCAGAAGGCGTGCCCTGCAACATCTGCAGCACCCAGCCCGAAGGCCCATGCGCCCACACCGCCAGGTAGGTGTTGAACACATTGCGGCGGTTGCTGCCATCCCTGCCGGTCACGGTCGCGCGCATCGCGGCACTGACCAGTCCTACAGTACCAATCACGCGGGCTGAGGGCTCTACAAACTCGACAGTCTCATAAAGCAGGTCACCGCTCGAGAGTTTTTTCAGGTAGCTCTCCTTGCTGTCCGTACCGCCTGTGGAATGCACATAGGCAAGGCTGTCTGCCAGCAAGCCTTCAAGCTTGCCGATGTCGTTGCCAAGCATGGCCTGGCGGCGGGCTTCTTCGGCGGCCAGCAGGCCTTGTTCGTTGTTGTCTGTCATGTTTAAAACCTTGTTGTGTCGGGAGCTATCGAATTTACCAGCACGCCGACCTTTCCGACTTCGATTTCGACCGTATCGCCCGGTTTCATCCACACGGGGGGTACACGCTTGGCACCCACACCGCCCGGCGTGCCGGTGACGATCACATCGCCCGGCTGCAGGGATGTAAAGGCAGAGATGTATTCGATCAGCACCGGAATGCTGAAGATCATCGAAGCGGTCGTCGTCTTTTGCATGACTTCGCCGTTCAGGCGCGTCTCCAGCGTCAGTTCTTCGCCATCGGCAATCTCGTCGCGCGTCACCATCCACGGGCCGAAAGCACCCGTACCCGTGAAATTCTTGCCGGCGGTGAACTGCAGCGTGTGCTTTTGCCAGTCCCGCACAGAGCCGTCGTTGTAGGCGCTGTAGCCCGCGACGTGATTCCATGCGTCGGCTTCAGCGATGCGGCGCCCTGCCTTGCCGATAACGACGGCGATTTCGCCTTCGTAGTCAAGCTGGGTGGACTCCGCAGGCATAAGGATGGGCTGCTGGTGCCCGGCCTGCGACTCACCCACGCGCAGAAAAAGGAGTGGGAATTTGGTCGGATCGCGGCCGGTTTCAACGCGGTGCTCTTCGTAGTTGTGGCCGACACAGAAGATTTTTCCCGGCTCCGGAATGACGGGCAGGAAGGTGATGTCGGCCAGCCTGATGGCTGCGCCTGTTGCTCTTGAAGCGGCTTCATTCAGTTTGCCGGCCTGCAAGGCGCTGAGCAGCGTGGGGTATTCGCCGCTGGTCGCAGGCGTCACGACGTCGCCGTTGACGACGCCCCAGCCGGGTTGATTCTGGTGCAGGAAGCTGATGACTTTCATGAGGTCTTTCTTTTGTCGTTGTCGATCAAGGTTCAGGAAACAAGGGTTGGCGTGGTGCTGGCGTATTGCGCGAGCAGGCGCTGGATGCGGACATGGCTCTGGCCACCGCCGTCGGCAAAGGCCAGCACATAGTGGTCTGGCCGCAGCAGCACCGCATCGGCGCCAGCGCTGCGCAGGATGTTTTCAAGCGTGCCTGTGAAATCCTGCACCACCATGTCAGGCAC
Organism: Pseudomonadota bacterium; assembly: GCA_040385325.1. Classification (GTDB taxonomy): domain Bacteria; phylum Pseudomonadota; class Gammaproteobacteria; order Burkholderiales; family Burkholderiaceae_C; genus Polaromonas. Next base: position 9,001 of record JAZKHN010000093.1, on the reverse strand, counting down.
AGCCACATCACCGGGCTGCCTCAGGAAGTCATCACTTCTGGCAACCACTGCCAGGTGTTTGCAAGCCAGGCCCGCTGCGCGGAAGTTTTCAAGCAGGCCGGCCGCCTCGCTGCCGGCGAGGGTCAGCAGGGCGAAGCCATCGCCCAGCACATCGTCGAGCAATACATGGGCACCGCCCTGCAGTTCGACCATGGGCTGGGGCAGCAACTGACCGGCAGGCACGATGGCATCCCGGGCTTCACCTGCTACAAAGAAGCCTTCAAAAAAGCGGGGCTTGGGCTTGAATTTGAGCTGCAGCACGTAGTCACGCACGGGTTTGTAGATGCTGGCAAGCTTGAGCGCGCCCTGGGTCAGCATCGCGGTCAGCCTTGATTTTGGTTGCATGAACTGGCCTATGCGAACGGCCATCTGGATCAGCGACCACGCGTGCGGCTTGCGCTCAGGCTCGTAAGTGTCGAGCAGCGATGCGGGCATCTGACCCCTGACCACCGCAGCCAGTTTCCACGCCAGGTTGGCAGCATCACGTACGCCGCTGTTCATGCCCTGACCTGCAAACGGCGGCGTCAGGTGGGCCGCATCGCCGGCCAGGAAGACCCGGCCAACACGCCAGCGTTCCGCAACGCGTGCGTGGAAGGCATAGACCACCTTGCGTGCAATGGCAAGCTGGGCGTCTGCAGGCTCGCGCGCATGAATGAGCGCGCGCACGACATCTTCTTCAATGATTTTTTCGGGGTCTTCGCCCTCATGCAGCATGAACTCGTAGCGCAAGGTGCCTTCTGGACCGGGCAGACGTATCGCAGGTCGTACCGGGTCGCAATACGTTCGGGTATGCCTAAAGGCCGAGTTGCGGTTTAGCAGGTCAACGATGAGCCACTTCTCGTCATAAGTGCTGCCGGTGAGCTTGATGCCAAGTTGCTCACGTACCGGGCTGCGGCCGCCGTCACACGCAATCAGCCACTGGCAGCTGATATGTTTTGTCTCTTCGCCATGTCGAAGCTCCAGGTGCACGGCTTCTCCCGCCAGGCCGTCGTCACGAAAGCCCACGAGCTCATGGCCGAACCAGATGCTGGCATGCCCAAAGCGCTGCAGGCCATCACGCAACTGGCCCACCAGCACCTGCTGGCGGAAGGCGTTGCGTTTGGGAAAGCCGTTTTCCATCGAACTGGGTTCGATGCGCGCGAACTCACGGTTGCGCCAGGAGTAGTAATGCACACCATAGCCCTGCACCACGCTGGGTAACACTGCATTGATCAGCCCTGTGGCTTGCACAGTGCGCAGACTTTCATCATCAATCGTCACGGCACGCGGTTCACCGACGGTGTTGGTGCTGCGCTCTATCACCAGCACCTTGATGCCTTGCACACCCAGCAGGTTGGCCAGCATCAGGCCGGTAGGCCCGGCCCCGATGATCACAACGGGGAAATGATGGTCGCCATCGTTCCTGAGCAGCGATTGGGCGGACAGGGGTGCATTCATGTGGTTTCCGTTTTCTTCAGGGCGCGGGCTTTTTCGCGCTGGTCCTGCAGGCGGCCTTCAATGCGGCCAGCAGCACTCTGCAGGCGGCTGAGGGTGCTTTTGCGCAGGGTGTCATTCATCAGCGCCACAGGCATGACCACGCTGAGACTGCCCAACAGCTGTTCTCCGTCACGCAGCGGCACTGCAAAGCCCATGGCGTCAGGGTCAACCTCGCCTTCGGTCACGTAGTAACCCACATCGCGAATGCTGCGGAGTACCTTCGCAAGCTGGGCAAAATCGTCGGGAAGCCCGGCAGCTACCAGCGTCTTGCGCTCTGCCGCCCAAAGCTGCTTGAGCTGCGCCTGCGGCAGGCAGGCGAGGATGATTTTTGAAGTTGCACCGCGGTACAGCGGCATGGCCCGGCCGCGCTCATAACTGACCGACAGTGCGGGGTTGCGGCCATTGACCTGCTGTATGCACATCACCTTGTTGCCGTGAAAGCGGCACAGCAAGATGGCGCCGCCGGTCTCGCCAGCAAGACGGTCCAGCAGTTCACCGGCCGCCTGTATCAGCGGGTCGGCCAGGCGGATCTGCCTGTCAAGTTCAACTACCTTGGCACCCAGCACATAGCCCCGGTCAGCAATGCGTTCGATCAGGCCGGCAGCGGCAAGCTCACCCAGGTCGCGGTACACGCTGGCGCGCGACACGGCAAGCTCCCCGATCAACCATTCGGGCGTGATGACGGGCCTGTCCTGCGAGAACAGGCCGAGGATGCTGAGGGCGCGATTGATGCCGGGCATGCTGCAGTCCTGCTCAGCTGCGCAGGATGGCCATGCCCCAGAGGTTGAGCGTGCGCTCTTCATGGGCCCACTGGCCGGCCGGGCGATCGGGTTCGCAATGCTCGATTTCTGCAGAAATTTCTGCCAGATTGCCGTCGGGGTCACGCACCATGAAGAACACATCATTGCCGGGCCCGTGGCGGCCAATGCCCCAGACGATGGGTACCTTGATGGCGGCCATGTGGTCACCCCAGACCCGCATGCTGTGCCAGTCGGGTGCTTCAAAAGACTGGTGGTCAAAGCAACTCACGGGCGCAAAGAAAAGCGCCAGCGAGTGATGCAACTGGTCAGTGCGCAAAAAGCAGGCACGCAAAACGCCTTCAGGGTCTTTCACCGCATCAGACAGCACAAACCCCAGTTGCTCAGTGTAAAAGGCCAGCATGGCAGGCAGATTGGTCGTGCGCATGCCGAAGTGCTGCAACGTGGCTGGCGGCAGGTCTGCAGAAACGCTTTCGCCTGACGCTGCCACCGGCGGCGTGAACACAATCACGTTGCCGTCGGGATCTTTCAGGGCAATGGCATTCTTGTGGGCCGACATGGCGTCGGGCACAAGGTGGTGCTCAAGGCCCTTCACTTTTTCAGTAAAGGCTTTCCACGCCACATCAGTCTGCAGTCCGTAGTGCGCGTATTTGAGGCGGCTGGCCTCGCCTTTTGAGAGTTGCAGGGTACGGCCAGGCGCGTGGCAAATAAAACCATCGCCCGCCGGGGTTTGCGCCATGTCATAGGTGCCGCTGTAAAAACGGGCGGCCTGCGCGGGGTCAGGCGAGGTGATGTGAAGGGTTTGGAGTGAGGCTTGCAGTTCCATGAGTGACGCTCTGGTGATGAATCAATGTCATCACTGTCGTCGCCCGACCTCATCATGTCAATGATAAATCTCAATACGTGAGAATAGTCATCATACGAAAATCTCACCCCCGCGCCTTGGGCGGTGTCAGATCGTGATGTCTGCGCTCAGCCCCGCTACTGCAGCCGCACTTGCGGCCGTGAAGATGAGCGCAGCGTGCTGCAGCGTAGGCAGGTCAGCCGGTGTGTACTGCATGCGCAGGTAAGACTTGCCGCGCAGGACCATCAATATGAAAGGCACCTGGTCATCAGGCGCGGGCTTGGGCCAGGACATCAGGAGTTCCGCCACCTGCGGCGTCACCATTTGTTGGGCCTGCTCTTTCTGGTCGGCAAGTACCGAATACCGATCCCAGAAACCTTCAGGCACACCGTCCCATCCGGCTTCGGGGTACATGGCCAGCCAGCGCATCTCTTCAGGCAGGCTCGGGTCAGCCGTGGTTTGCAGGGTGTCGGTGTACATCTGGTAGGCCTTCTTCTCAAGGGCTTCCTTGAGTGGCCGGTTCATGATGAGAACAGACGCGTCGTCGTTGACCTTGAGTTCACCGCGCGCCCGAAGCTCTTCGCCGCGAATATAGTCCCGCGACGAGCGCCCTCTTTCGAGCTTGAACGGCTTGCCCGCGACCTTGCCGCTCAGCGTGAAACCCTTGCCCTCTGCAAACCCTTCATATGTATAACCCGCAGCGGCTGCCCACCCGGCGACCGGATCCAGCGGGCCAGACGGCTGGACCGAAGGCTGCGCTTCGGGTTTGCTGGGTGTGCCGAGGACTTTCTTGAGCCGATCAAACATGCTTTGGGGTTTTCTCTTAAAGTTCAGCAAAGATCATATTCTTAAAGGACAAAAAGCAGTGATCAAAGTTTACTCATGGCCTACGCCAAATGGCCACAAGGTTCACGGCATGCTTGAGGATTGCGGCTTCAAACTCGGGGCGACTGGGAGGCCAATCCCATCAACGCTGGAAAGGGCGACTAGTCACGCCTGAGTTCCTGGCAATCAGCCTGAACAACAAGTTTCCAGGGCAAATACGCCAAAAGGCAGGCCTTGTGCCATCCGGCCATCACTGGCGCGGGATTTGCTTGTAGTGGTAAATACTGCTTTTCCGGTCGCCTGACTTATGGATCATTGAACTATCCTTGATGGGTATCCCTGAGCAGTAAAGCCCGGACGCCGCACTCTAAAAGGTTTTCATCATGGAGAGAAGTGCTCCCATACGATCCATCTGCCGCAGCATTGCCGTGCTGCAGGCCATCAACCGTGCAGGATCCCTGACGCTGCAGGAAATCTCGCGCAACGCCGATATCCCCTACCCCACCGCCTTTCGCATCATCCAGACGCTGGTGCATGAAGGGCTGGTGGAGTGCGAACCCCACCGCAAGCGTTACCGCGCTACCGCGCTGACCCAATCGCTGTCACTGGGCTTTCGCGACAGCGGCAAGCTGGTGGAGCATTCGCACTCACCCATCGTCGCCATGACAAAAAAAATCGGCTGGCCGATGTCACTGACCACGCGCGCAGGCCAGACCATGATGGTCAGGGACTCCACCCACTTGCTGACCTCGCTGACCTTCAACAATTACTACCCCGGCTACACCTTGCCCATACTGGGCTGCTCATCAGGTCATGTCTACCTGGCGTACTGCGAAGATGAAGAGCGCAACGGCATACTGAGCGGCATCAAAACACTGGGCGACGAATCGCCCGTGCTCAAACTGTTCGAATCCGGCAGCCTGCGTGCAACCATCCGCGAGAACGGGTATGCCACAACTGACCGCAACCGCAACAACGCCAACCCGGGCAAGACATCGTCGATTGCCGTACCGGTGTTTGAAAACGGTCATATTGCCGGCGCATTGACACTGATCTTCTTCTCATCGGCCATGACACCCGATATCGCGGTTGAGCGTTACATGGCCGACCTCAAGGAGACCGCCCGCAAGATCGGGGCAGCCGTCAGCGATCCTGACTTTGATCCGGATGCCGCGCCTGCCATCGAGGAAAGCGTCGATCCGGAATTTCACCCGGAAGCTTTTGCCGAAGCAGATTAAAAGCACGGCACGAGGGGGCACGTCGCCCCCTCAATCCGCTTATTTCAACTGGCCGGGCATGTGGCTCTCATGATTTTCGAGGTACCACGCAGCCAGTTCTTCCCGCTTGGGCCACCAGACCCCCTTGGTGCCTTTCACATGTTCGATGAACTCGCGGAGTGCGCGAATTCGATGCGCGCGGCCCGACACATGCGGATGCAGACCCACATTCATCAGGCGGCCGCTTCTGGCGCCTTCGGCATGCAGCACGTCGAACTCCTCAATCAGCGCATCACGGAACTCATCTGTCGTGTAGTTCTTGCGCGTGATGAAGGTGAAGTCGTTGATTTCATTTGAATACGGCGTGGAAACTATCGGCCCATGCGGCGTCTTCAGCAGGTAAGGCTGGTCGTCGTTCATGATGTCGCAATAAAACGTGCAGCCGTATTCAGCCAGGATGTCGGCGGTCTGCGTCGTGCCGCGCAGGCTGGATGACAGCCAGCCTTTTGACTTTCGGCCGGTGAACTTTTCAAACTGCTCCAGTGAGCGCAACACGATGTCGCGCTCTTTCGCAGGGTCCTTCGCAAAGTCCGACAGCAGTTCGCCCTGCTCCCAGTTGTGGCACAGCAGTTCCCAGCCGCGCTCGAGCACGGCATCGGTCATGGCCTTGCGCCGCTCAAAGGTCACTGCATTGGTGGTGCAAGATGCCGCCACCCCCAGTTCATCAAACAGCTCGATCAGGCGCCAGATACCCACGCGCTGGCCGTATTCGCGCCAGCTGAAGTTGGGAAAGTCAGCTGTGTCTCCCGGCAGGATGTCCGGCAGTATGGCCGGGCCGCCCGCATAGTAGGGCTTGGTCGTCGGCTTGGTCAGGTCCCAGGTTTCAAGATTGAAAGTCAGGATCAGCGCGAGCTGCGCACCGCCCGGAAACTTCAGGGGCTGGCGCTGGGAAATGGGAATGTAGTTGTAATCCATGGTATTCAGTGTTCCAGAAAGAGTGATCCGAAGTTTTCAAGTTTGTCGTTGATGCCCATGCTGCGCAGGGCGTGCCAGTAGGTTGCGGTGTTGATGGCGATGACCGGCTTCTCAAGCCAGAACTCGGCGATGCCTGCGATGCGGGCAAAGGCGAGATTGGTGCCGCACTGGACGATGGCGTCTGCGCCCTCGCTCAACTCCTCAACCGCCCGTTTGAGGGTACGTGGCGTTTCATGGGCAATCAGCATCGGTGAAGGCGATTTCAGGCCCTTGATCTGCGTGACCTCATAACCCAGATCTTCAAAGAACTTTTGCACCTGCGTATCGCCCACCGGCATGTATGGCGTAAGGATGCCGATTTTTTTGATGCCGCCATATGTCTTCAGCGCCGCGTCAACAGCGGTGGAGCCCATCACGACTGGCACCCCGCCAGTACGCTCCAGCATTTTTTTATGCAGGCGGTCTGCGCCGTCAGCGCCATCCCAGAAGGTTTCGGCCGACATGCCCATGATCAGGCAGCCCGGCGACATGGTCATGGAGACGTCCACCGCATCAAGGGTGGCGTTCCGTATGTTGTGGAGCATGACCATGAAGGATTCATCGTCGGCGACCTTCGTATCAGGGATGGCGATACGACAGAAATGGTTGGTCACGCCCATGGGCCGCATGCTGTCGTATTCAGGCTGCACGCTGGTGTTGGTAGATGGCGCAATCACCGCAAATTTCGTGCGCCAGCCCAATGTATCTGTCATAAATTCTCCTTGATTGCATCCATGATGAAGCGCTGACCCCCTCCGCGCAAGCCGGATTCTGGAAATGTTCGAAGGATGAATAGTTTGGGGTTCTGCCGGGCACCAGCCCGATCGCTCTCGCAGAGCGAACAAGGCGACTTCTGGCGCTAGCCACCGGCCGGGCAAGTGTTTAACGTTCAGGCAGCGACCATAAACACAGACAAAACAGACAGAAAGACACACGACGCATGGAACACTATCAGGTCATCATTGCCGGAGCTGGCCCCGTCGGTACTGTGGCGGCTTACAGGCTGGCACAACGCGGCATCAAGGTGCTGCTGCTCGAAAGCGAAGCAGGCGTCAAGGAGGACATGCGCGCCTCCACCTTCCACGCCAGCACCCTGGACATGATGGACGAACTTGGCGTGCTCGACGACCTGCTGGCCCAGGGACTCAAGGCCCCCGTTTACCAGTACCTGAACCGCCAGACCGGCAAGGCCTTGACCCTTGACCTGACAGAAGCGGCCGATATCCTCAAACACCCCTACCGCCTGCAGTGCGAACAGTTCAAGCTGGCACGCCTGTTGTATAAAAAGCTGGCCGACCACCCCAACGCAACCGTGCTGTACTCGCACCGCGTGGTGCATTTTTCGCAGGACGACAGGGGCGTGACCGTGCATGCCGAAAACCCGTTCGAAATTGCACACTTCACAGGCGACTACCTGATTGCTGCCGACGGTGCCAGCTCGCTGGTGCGCAAATGGCTGGGTGTGAAGTTTGAAGGCTTCACCTACCCGGAAAAATTTCTCACGCTCTCCACGGAATGGCCACTGGAAAAACACTTCGACAAGCTGCCTTACGTCAGCTACGTGGCCGACCCGACAGAATGGTGCGTGCTGCTGCGCGTTCCCACGTTGTGGCGTGTTCTGGTACCCGCCACCGAGAGCCAGAGTGACGAATACCTGCTGTCAGACGAGAAGAAGAACGCCATCTTCCAGGGCCTGATCGGCCATGGCGAAGAAGTACAGACCAAACACCGCACGATCTACCGCGTTCACCAGCGCGTGGCCACCACATTCAGGGTGAACAGGGTTTTGCTGGTCGGCGATGCAGCTCACCTCAACAACCCGCTGGGTGGCCTGGGCATGAACTCCGGCATTCACGATGTCTGGAACCTGACGGACAAGCTGCTGCAGATCTTCCAGCAAGGGGGCAACGCGGATGCACTGCTGGACCTGTATGACCGCCAGCGGCGCACCATCATGAATGAGTTTGTGCAAACCCAGACCATCAAGAACAAAAAAGCGCTTGAAACCAGCGCCGAAGACCGGCAATCCCAGGCTGAAAGCGAGATGGCGCGCATCGTGGGCGACCGCGAATCGCGCCGCAACTACATGCTGGAGCAATCCATGCATAACAGCCTGAAGCGCGCAGCGGCAATTATTTAAACCCTTTCCAAAACCTGACAAAACCAAAATTCGCAGGGCGAACACTTCCAATTGACTGCCCTTGAAAAGAGCTGTTTTAGAGGGGCCGGGGTTAGTATTTATTCAGGCTCACGCCCGCGTGTGATTGATGTGCTTCCCGTACTTTTTGCAATAACGCTTAACCGATGACCCTTACCAAACCGGACTAACTGGAGATCGCCATGAAACTGAAATTTCTCAAGACCCTGCTGGCCTCGTCGGCCCTGCTGATTGCGGGGGTGACAAGCCCTGCATTCGCCCAACAAGGCGTGACCGCACAGGAAATCACCATCGGTGCACTGGGCCCCCTGACGGGAAGTACCGCATTTATCGGCGCGCCATCCCGCGACGGCATGCAGATGGCTGTTGACACCATCAACAAGCGCGGCGGCATCAATGGCCGCAAGCTCAAGCTGGTGTTCGAACATGCCTTCTCACCCGCAGAAAGCGTTGCCGCCGCCAAGAAGCTGGTCGAGCAGGACAAGGTTTTTGCGCTGGTACTGGCTTCGGGCTCCACGGGCGCAGCAGCAGCCGCAGACTACGTGCGCAGCGTCGGCGTGCCCACGTATAACCTGTTTGGTTCAACGCCGGTGATTCGTGAACCGTTTGCCGCCAACGTCTTTCACGGCGCCGTTGCCAGCACCGAAGTGACGGCCGGTGCGCTGGTCGC
>JAZKHN010000092.1:0-4251 GCA_040385325.1 Pseudomonadota bacterium | reverse complement strand
CGCAAATCGAGCGGTGCGGTGTTGTGGTTTAGCCCAAGGGCCCAGACTGACATCCCCTGATTATAAAATTGAAGCACCCCGGCAGGCTTTGGCCTGTATCAATAGCCGTTCAACAGTGATTTATGGGGCGCTTTCTGGGGCCTTTTTCACCGGACGATGGAAACCGCATGACCGCCTACCTGCTCGCCGACCACCTGCTCAATTTCATGCTGCCCGCCGCTGCCGTGGCTTTGCTGTTGATGCTGCTGGCGCAATTTTTCGGCCGGTTTTACAAACGCAAACGTTCTTCCAGCTACAGCTGGCGGGCGCAGCTGGGCATTATTTTTGTCGTGAACCTGGCCATCCTGGTGGCTGGGCTGGTGGTGTTTGGCGTGGACGGCAAGATGGCGACCTATGCGGCGCTGGTGGTTGGCGGCGCGCTTTGCCACTGGGTGCTGGGCCGGGGCTGGAAGGGCTGACTGATTCGGGTGATTCTGGCGGCGCTTCACCCCTCAGATTCTAGAAATTTAACGCAGAAGTTAAATTTTTAACGTATACAGCAAAATTTTAACTTTTACGGCAAGTTTTACTTTTCTGTCGTTTTTGGCGTGCCCAAAATCCGAAAAAAGCCAACAAAAGGCTCATTTCAGGCATTAAATCGGCCTTAAAGCCAATAGATACGCACGTGAGCAGCTATTAAATTAGTAGCAAAAACAGGCTGCAATTCAGCCAGTCAATGCTGGTCGTCAGGCTTGAACACGTGTACCTGGTCGGTGATGATGCCGTCCAGGCCCAGCGCCAGCATGGCCTGCACTGCCGCTGACTCGTTTGCGGTGTAGCAAAGCGTCCGGAGGCCGGCGTCTTTCGCCTGCCGCACGGTGGCCTCATTCCAAAGTCTGTAGTTGCAGACGACGGCGGCGCAGTCCAGCCTGACTGCGGTGTCCAGCCAGCCTGGGTCCAAACTGTCGCGCAGCAGGCCGCGGGGCAGTTGCGGCTGCGCGATGCGCGCTGCTTCGAGCGAGGCCGGCTGAAACGACGTCAGCAGTGGTGGCGTGATGCCTGCTGACCACAAACCGGCAGCGGCATTGGCGACTGCGGTACCTGTAGGGCCTTCGAGCCCCGGCGTGGGCTTGATTTCGATGTTCAGAAAAAACTGGTTGTCCAGGCAATAGCGCGCAATCGTTTCAAGCCTGGCCAGCGGTTCGCCCGCAAACGCTGCCGAATGCCAGCTGCCGGCGTCCAGCCCTGAAAGCGTGTTCCAGTCGAGCGCTCTTGCATCGCCCTTGCCATTGCTGGTGCGCTCCAGCGTCGCGTCGTGCAGCAAAAACAGCACATCGTCGGCGCTGAGTTTGACGTCGCACTCGAACATGCGGTAGCCGTGGCTGGCGCCCAGTTTGAAGGCGGCGAGGGTGTTTTCAGGCGCCAGTTTTCCGGCGCCGCGGTGCGCTATCCAGCGGGGATATGGCCAACCTGACAAAACTAGATGCGCTTCCCGGTTTCAGAATCAAACCAGTGGAGGCGATCAGGGCGCGGCGCGACATGAATCGTCGAACCAATCTCAGGTGCAACTGACAGGCTTTCATCGGTACGCACAATCAGAAATTCATCGCCGATGCGGCAATACACCAGCCGCTCGGCGCCTAGCATTTCAATCGTGTCCACCTGCACAGCCCAACCCGTGCTGCCAACCTGCAGGTGCTCGGGCCGTATGCCCAGGATGGCACCAGGTTTGCCGCCAAAGTCGGCATTCGGCGCCTGTTTCAGCAAATTCATGGGCGGCGAGCCCATAAAGCTCGCCACAAAGGTGGTGGCAGGGCGGTTGTAAACCTCTTCCGGCGTGCCGAACTGCTCCATGCGGCCGGCGTTCATCACCATCATGCGCTGGGCCAGCGTCATGGCTTCGACCTGGTCGTGGGTGACGAAAAGCGAGGTGATGCCCAGCTCACGGTGCAGCTTCTGGATTTCCAGCCGGGTTTGCACGCGCAGCTTGGCGTCGAGGTTGGACAGCGGCTCGTCGAAGAGAAACACCTGCGGCTGGCGCACGATGGCGCGGCCCATGGCCACGCGCTGGCGCTGGCCGCCTGACAGCGCGCGGGGCTTGCGGTCCAGCAGGTGGCCCAGCTCCAGGATTTTTGCGGCCTTGTCGACGCGGGTCTTGATTTCGGCCACAGGCACTTTTGCAATCTTCAGGCCGTAGGCCATGTTGTCGAAGACCGTCATGTGCGGGTAGAGCGCGTAGTTCTGGAACACCATGGCGATGTCGCGCTCGGACGGCTCCAGGTCGTTGACGACCCGCCCGCCTATGCTGATCTGGCCGTCGCTGATCTCTTCCAGCCCGGCGACCATGCGCAGCAAGGTCGACTTGCCGCAGCCCGATGGGCCGACGATGACGATGAATTCGTGGTCGTTGATTTCTGCGTCGACGCCGTGCAGCACCTTCACGGCGGTTTTGCCGGAACCGTACTGCTTGATGACGTTTTTAAAGGAGAGGGATGCCATTATTTTTCCGTATCCACAAGGCCCTTGACGAACCATTTCTGCATCAGCACCACCACAAATGCGGGCGGCAGCATGGCGAGGATGGCTGTCGCCATCACCACATTCCATTCGTTTTGCGAGTCGCCGCCGGCGATCATGCGCTTGATGCCGATGACGACCGGGTACATGTCTTCACTGGTGGTGGCCAGCAGCGGCCAGAGGTACTGGTTCCAGCCGTAGATGAACTGGATGACGAAGAGCGCGGCCATCGAGGTCTTGGACAGCGGCAGCAGGATGTCCCAGAAAAACCGCATCGGGCCGGCGCCGTCCATGCGCGCGGCCTCCACCAGCTCATCGGGCACCGTCAAAAAGAACTGCCTGAACAAAAAAGTCGCTGTCGCCGACGCAATCAGCGGCACCGTCAGGCCCGCATAGGTGTTGAGCATGCCGAGGTCGGACACCACCTTGTAGGTCGGGCCTATGCGTACCTCCACCGGCAGCATCAGCGTGATAAAAATCGCCCAGAAGAAAAAGTTCTTCAGCGGAAAGCGGAAGTAAACAATCGCAAATGCCGACAGCAACGAGATGGCGATCTTGCCGAAGGTGATGACCAGCGCAGTCACCAGGCTGACCCACATCATGTGCGCGACAGGCGCGGTCGACCCCTGGCCGCTGGCGTTGCCGAACAGCGCGGCTTTGTAGGTTTCCCAGAAGTTGCTGCCGGGCAGCAGCGGCATGGGCGTTTGCACGATCTCCTGCGCGGTGTGGGTGGAGGCGACGAACGCCAGGTAGAGCGGGAAGGCGACGATCAGCACGCCGAGAATCATCACGGCGTGGGCGAGTATGCCCAAAGTGGCGCGGCGCTCGACCATCAGTAATTCACCTTCTTCTCGACATAGCGGAACTGCAGGACGGTCAAGACTACAACGATGGCCATCAGCACGACAGACTGCGCCGCAGAGCCCCCCAGGTCCATAGCCTTGAAGCCGTCGTAATACACCTTGTAGACCAGGATGGAGGTTTCCTGCCCCGGACCGCCGTGCGTGGTCGCATCGACGATGGCGAAAGTGTCAAAAAAAGCGTAGACCATGTTGATCACCAGCAGGAAGAAGGTGGTCGGCGACAGCAGCGGGAACTGTATGCTCCAGAACCGCCGCCAGGGCCGGGCGCCGTCAATCGCTGCGGCTTCGATCAATGATTTGGGAATCGACTGCAGGCCGGCAAGAAAGAACAGGAAGTTGTACGAGATCTGCTTCCACACCGCCGCCATGACGATCAGCGTCATGGCATGGCCGCCATCGAGCAGGTGGTTCCAGTTGATGCCTATCTTGCCCAGGGCATAGGCCACCACACCCAGTGACGGCGAGAACATGAACACCCAGAGCACGCCGGCCACCGCGGGCGCTACGGCGTAGGGCACGACCAGCAGCGTCTTGTAAAACAGCGCGCCCTTGATGATGCGGTCGGCAAACACCGCCAGCACCAGCGACAGGCCTATGCCAAGTACGGCGACCAGAATCGAAAACAGCGCCGTGGTCTTGAAGGAGGCGAGATAACCGGCGTCGTTGAAGAGCTGCTGGAAGTTGGCAAAACCTACCCATTCGGTCGAGGTGCCAAACGCATCCTGCACCTGGAATGACTGCAGCAGCGCCTGCGCCGCCGGCCAGAAGAAAAACACGCTGATCACGATGACCTGCGGTGCCAGCAGCAGCCACGGCAGCCAGGCAGAGCGGAAGAGAACGCGTTTTTCCATAAGTCGGCAAGTATGGCGGGTGTCACAGCGGCTGGCCAGCC
>JAZKHN010000091.1:0-4760 GCA_040385325.1 Pseudomonadota bacterium | reverse complement strand
TTGTCGTAGCGGTACGGCGAAGCTGCATACAGCACGGGGAAAGGGCCAGGCCCGGCAGGCCTGTAAATGCGTACGGCGATCTCCACACCGTCACGCATGCGGACCATCACGTCTTTTTCTTCAATCACGGCAAATCCTTTTTGTCCAGGCGATGGCGTCGCACCACCGCCGCTACTTCAGCAGGCGTCGGTGGTTCAGGAATCCGCCGAGAAATTAAAGGACTTCGCAATGGGTGCCCACTGCGCCATGTTTGATTTCAGGCGTGCGGCCATGTCGGCAGACGTGGACCAGCGCGGCTCAAGGCCCCTGTCCTCCAGCGCCTTGATAACGGCGGGCGTCGCCAGTGCGGACTTGATGGCCGTGTTGAGACGCTGAACATGGGCGGGCGGCGTCTTTGCCGAGACAAAAAAGGCAAACCAGTCGTTCAGCACAATGTCCTTGTAGCCCTGCTCCTGGAATGTGCCCACGTTGGGGGCAAAGCGGCTGCGCTTGGCGCCTGTCGTTGCCAGGATGCGGCATTTGCCATCAGCCAGGAAGGGGAGGAAGTCGCCGACCGGCGCGCAGACCGCGGCGATCTGGCCGCCAATCATGTCGAGGATGGCGGGCGTTGTGCCGCGGAAAGCCACGTGCGTCAGGTCGACCCCGGCAACACGGGCGGCCATGCTGCCGACAAAGTGCAGCGTGGAGGCCGCAGCTGGCGAGCCGAAGTTTGCAGCGCCAGGGTTGGCTTTGCACCATGCAAAAAACTCGGGCATGGTCTTCACGCTCAGGGGCACCATGGGGCCGACCGCAAAACCGACATCAAACACGGCGCCAAGCGACACGGGCGTGAAATCATTGACGGGGTCGTAGGGCAGCTTTTTGTAGGTGTAGGGGTACAGGTACATCATGGGCGATGGCGTGGCAAGAATCGTCGTGCCATCAGCCGGTGCCGCCTTGACTGCCGAAATCGCAATCTGGCCGCCTGCGCCGTTGCGGTTCTCGACAATGATGTTGCGCGCGTAGGCCGGCTGTATGGCGTCTGCCACGCGGCGGGAGAACAGGTCCATCAGCGTCCCAGCGGGCGAACCGAGGATGATCTTCGCCAGATTCATCTCGTTGCCCTGCGCCATCGCTGTGGGGAGGCCACTGCCTGCGGCCACTGCTGCGGCCGTAGCCTGCAGCATGTGCCGGCGCGAAAAGCCATGGGGGGTATGTTGCGTCGTCATCATCGTCTCCTTTTGTATTGACAGAACCGTCTCGCTTCAAACCAGTTTTTTTCTGGTTTTTAAGCCGTAGGCTTAATCCTAGGTTCCGTCACACACGAAGTCGAATGAATCGTCGTGATACCTTTCATCCGGTTTGCAAATCCGGCATGCACATACCGGGTGGCATGTACGGGTAACTACGGCCTTGCTGGCCGGCTCTATGTCCCCTTGAACTTTGCAGGCCGCTTGTCCAGCCGGGCGCGCATGCCTTCGGTCTTGTCGAATGTAGAGAAAAGAATGGGGAAACACTTGCGCTCGAATTCGAGGCCCGCATCAAGGCCGTTGTTCATGCCTTGCAATACCGCCTCCTTGATGAAGCGTAGCGCCACGCCGGGCAGCACGGCGAGCTGACCTGCCAGTTGCAGTGCGCGCGCTTCTACTTCCGCGTCTTCCACCACCTCACTGGCCAGGCCCATGGCCAGAGCAGCATCGGCCTTGAAGGGCTCACCCGCCAGCAAAATTTTCATAGCCGCGAACTTGCCTACGGCGCGCGTGAGGCGCTGCGTCGCACCACCGCCCGGCATGATGCCGACCTTTACTTCCGGCTGGCCGAAACTTGCGCCCTTGCCGGCAATGATGATGTCCGCATGCATGGCCAGCTCGCAGCCACCACCCAGCGCATGGCCGCGTACCGCGGCAATCACCGGTTTCTGGCAGCCCGCGACAGCGTCCCAGAGCCGGCCCATGTTGCGGTTGACGATCTCGACCGGCGTTGCATCCACATATTCGGTCAGGTCGGCGCCGGCGCAAAAAGCGCGTTCGCTGCCGGTCAGCACGATGGCTTTCACGCTGTCATCAGCATCCAGTCGCGTGAAGGTCTCGGCCAGCGCGTGGCGTAAAGCGAGATTCAGCGCATTGAGCACTTCAGGGCGATTCAGGCGCAGAAGTACCACGCCGTCAGCTGGCCTGGTTTCAAGAATGACATCCTGTGCGCTCATTTTGAAAACACCGGTGGGCGTTTTTCGAAAAACGCATTGACGGCTTCATGATGGTCTGCCGTCTGGTGCGCAAGCCCCTGCACCCTGCCCGCCTCGACCAGCGCCTGGTCCAGAGTCTGTGTTTGCGCCTGGCGCAGCAACTGCTTGGTCCAGCGCAGCACTTCCGGCGGGTTGGCCGCAATGCGGCCAGCGAGTTCAAGCGCAGCCGTCAATAATTCTTCGGGTGCCACTACGCGCGAGACCAGCCCGATGCGCAAGGCCTCATCAGCAGAAATGGTGTCACCCGTCAGTGCAAGCTCGGCAGCCTTCGACTGGCCCACCACGCGCGGCAACAGCCAGCAGCCGCCGTCGCCCGGAATGATGCCCAGTTTGACAAAACTCTCGGCGAACTTCGCGCTGCTTGATGCAATGCGGATATCACACATGCTCGCCAGGTCACATCCCGCACCCATGGCCGGGCCGTTGACGGCCGCAATGATGGGTACTTCCAGCGTGAGAAAGGCGCGCGGTATGCGCTGTATGCCGACGCGGTAGCCCTCGGTCACCTCAGCTGCACCGCCGCCGAACATGCCGGTCTTGTCGCGCATCTCCGCGACGTTGCCGCCCGAGCAAAAAGCGGTGCCGCTGCCGGTGAGGATGGCTGCGCGAACACCCTTGTCGGCATTGAGTTCTGCAAAGCGGTTTTCAAACGCTGCAAACACTTCTTCGCCCGACAGCGCGTTGCGCGTCTGCGGGCGGTTGATGGTGAGCACGGCGACATTGCCGTGGCGTTCGAGCAGGAGCGGAGTGTCGCTGCTCATCTTTTACAGGCCCAATACACGCTCGGCATTGCCGTGCATGATTTTTTCCATGACTTCATCCTTGTAGCCCAGCTCTTTCCACTCGCGCAGGATGCGCTCGTAAGGCAGGCTCGGATAGTCGCTGCCGAACATGATCTTGTCCTGCAGGCGGCCGCGAATGTCGACCTTGAGGTTGCCCGGGAAATGCTTGGGCGCCCAGCCCGACATTTCCCAGTACACATTGCCCTTGTGCAGCGCAACCGCCGTGGTTTCATCCACCCACGGCCAGCCGGGGTGGGCCATGATGATTTTCAGGTTGGGGAAATCCGCCGCCAGGTTATCAATCGCCGACGGGTGTGCATGGCGTACGCGCGCGCCGTTGCCGCCTGGCATTCCTGCCCCCATGCCGGTCGTGCCGACGTCGATCATCACTGCAGCGCCCAGCTCGTTGATGACTTCGAAGAGGTCGTAGTGGCGCCTGTCGTCCACCGCGAAGTGCTGCATGATGGGATGGAAGTGAAAGCCGATGAAGCCGAGTTCCTTCACGGCTTTTTTGGCCTGCTGGATGGCGATCTCGCCCTTGGCCGGTTCGACCGCACCCCAGCACTGGATCACGCGTTTCGGATGGCGCTTCCACATGTCGTGAACGTATTCATTCGTGCAGGGCGGCGTGGCGACCGTGGTTTCCAGGTCCAGCGCCACCAGGCAGGCCTCGACGCCGGCGTCGGTGAATTCCTGGATAACGCCCTCTTCGTCCTTGGCGACCCAGTCGCGCTTCCAGTAGGTAGCGAGCGCCTCGGGGTACGGGCCCTGGGCGTCGATCCACGTCTGGGTGCCGGGGTAGCAGTGCAGGTCAATGATTCGCATTTTTTCTCTTCTCTTTACGTTTTGATATTCAGGCCGTGATTCAGGCCGTGGTGGCTTGTTCCAGTGCCAGCTTGGCAGTCACCATTTCGCCCAGTGCTTTTTTGGACACCTTGCCGAAGGTCGATACCGGGAACTCATCCAGCACTTCCAGCCGCTCGGGCAGCTTGAACTTGGCGATCTCCTTGGTCAGCAAAAAGCCAACCAGTTCCTTCAAGTGCAGCGACTGCCCTTTGTGAAGAATCACATAGGCGCACATGCGCTCGCCCAGGTTTGCATCCGGCATGGGCACGATGGCCACGTTCTGTACCGCCGGGTGCATGAGGATCAGATTCTCGATTTCTTCCGCGCTGATCTTTTCGCCACCGCGGTTGATCAAATCCTTCTTGCGGCCTTCAACAATGTAGTTGCCAGAGGGGTGCTGGCGCATCAAATCGCCCGAACGGTAAAAGCCGTCTGGTGTGAACTGGCGCGCGTTGTATTCGGGCACGCCGTAGTAGCCGCGCAGGGTGTAGGGGCCGCGGCAGGTCAGTTCGCCGACCTCACCAAATGCAACCACCTTGCCGTCATCATCCACCAGGCGCACTTCGTCGTCCGGGCAGATAGGCCGGCCGCAGGTTTCAAGCTTCACGTCGGCGGGGTCGTCAAAGTTCACAAACATCAGCACCCCTTCAGACATGCCGAAGTTCTCCTGCACAAACGCTGAGGGAATCAGCTCGGTGGTTTTGGTGCGCACCTCGGGCTGCATGCGCTGGCCGCCGCTCTGGATCTGCTTGAGCGATGACAGGTCGTAATTGCCTATGGCCGAGTCGTTGATCAGGCGGATCAGCAAGGCTGGTACCACCTTCAGGTGCGTGACCTTGTGCTGCTGGATCAGCGCAAACATTTCTTCAGGCCGCGTGTTGGCATGCACCACCACCTTGCCGCCATTG
>JAZKHN010000090.1:0-5632 GCA_040385325.1 Pseudomonadota bacterium | reverse complement strand
ACCTGGCACACACCGGGCGGCCCCGGCGTGCGGGTGGATTCGCACATTTACGCCAACTATTTTGTGCCGCCGAACTACGACTCCATGATCGGCAAGATCATCGTCCACGGCGACACGCGGGACCAGGCCCTGGCCCGCATGCGCACGGCCCTGGCCGAGACGGTCGTCGAGGGCATCAACACCAACATCCCGTTGCACCGCGAACTGATGGTGGATGCGAAATTTACCGATGGCGGTACCAACATCCATTACCTGGAAGAGTGGTTGTCGAAACGTGATCGCTGAAGTGGCGTATACAGAATGAGCATGTTCGAGCTGGTTTTACTGGTGCCTGCGGATGGTGTGGAAACCGTCAGTGAGGCACTGGACGCTTTGGATGCACTCAGCGTTTCTGTCGAAGATGCCGATGCAGAAACACCCGCCGAGCAGGCCCTGTTTGGTGAGCCTGACATGCCGCCACCCAGGGATGGCTGGGACCGTTCACGTGTGGTGTCGCTTTTTGCCACTGAGGCCCTTGCTGTTGAAGCCGCCGACCTATTGCAGGCGCAGGATTTTTTCGCGGTCTGCAAGCTGGTAGCCGTTCAAGCGGTGCCTGAGCAGGACTGGGTTCGTTTGACGCAATCCCAGTTTTCGCCGGTCGAGATCACACCCGAGTTCTGGATTGTCCCCACCTGGCATGAACCGCCTGCAGAGGCGAAGCAGTTGATCCGCCTCGATCCCGGTTTGGCCTTCGGCACTGGTACGCATCCCACCACACGCATGTGCCTGCGCTGGATTGCAGGCCAGGGCGCTGCCGGAAAGGCCCTTGGCCGCGTACTCGACTACGGTTGCGGCTCAGGAATTCTGGCCATCGGTGCAGCCAAGTTCGCTGCGATTGACATCGACGCGGTGGACATTGATGAGGCTGCGGTGCAGTCAACACGCGCCAATGCGGGGGCCAATCATGTGACTCTCAATGCCGGTCTTCCCGACAAGGCGCAGGGTGTCTACCAGACAGTTCTGGCCAACATCCTTGCAACACCGCTCAAGGTGCTTGCGCCGCTGCTGTGCGCACACGTTGAAAAAGGTGGCAATCTTGTGCTGGCAGGGATTCTGGAGCGCCAGGCGGACGAGCTCAAGGCTGCTTATGCGCCATGGTGCGCTCTTGAGGTGGCCGATACGGAAGACGGCTGGATTCTCATGACTGCGCGGGTCTGATCCGATCTGCCTGCTTGCGTCTTTCGCTCCTGATTCAGGAGTCACCACCCCCTACAATACGGCAAGGGCCTGTTCACACTATTTTTGCAAGATGCGTTGCGAGTCAAAAAGTCCATGCGCAAGGCGCGAAATGCAGCCGGGGTGTTCCCCGGCAAGGCTTCGCAACGCCGCGCATGGGCCTTTTTGGCCGCAACCCTGCGGGAAAGGGGTTTAAACAGTGCCACTCGGCGTTGCACTCCTAGCCCAGACTCCCGGTCTGGGCGTCGTCGTGCGCCTTGATTGGCACTGTTTAAACCCCTTTCGCATTTGCGAAATTAGTGTGAACAGGCCCTTATGAGCCTCATCACGCGCTGTCCCGCCTGCGGCACGATGTTCAAAGTCGTGGCCGACCAACTCAAAGTCTCACAGGGCTGGGTGCGATGCGGCCATTGCTCGGAAGTGTTTGACGCGTCGCTGCATCTTCAACCTGCGCAGATCCCGACGCAGGTTCCGCCACCGCCGTATGACCCCGAGCCACAGCAGCACAGTTATACCGGGCAGGCACAGCAGGGTTACCTGCCTTCACAGGAGCCTGAGCCTTTCCAGCAAACGCCTCAACCGGTTCAGACTGAACAACTTCAGGACGACCCCTCCTGGACACCCGGCGTGTTTTTTAATGGCCAGCCGCCCGTGTCCACCTCGCAGTCGTACTCTGAGGCAACTGTGCCTGACCAGCGTCATGCCAGCGTGCAAGCTGCTCCGGTCCCGGATGACCAACCTCCGCGTCAGCCCCATCACCGCGACGGCCTTGAAGCTGACGAATATGGCGAAGCAGTCCGCGTCATGGCCGCTGAGGTACGTGACGCGGACGGCGACGACCGTTCAGCATCCCTCTACACGGAAGATTCTGTTCGTGGGCCTTTGCTGGACGAGTCCCGGACATCGCACGATGTCTCTTTTGTAAGGGACGCCAAACGCAAGGCTTTCTGGCGCAAGCCTGCGGTACGTGTGGTTCTGGTGGCGTTGAGCCTGCTGCTGGCCGCAGCGCTCGTACTTCAGGTTGCCATCCAGCAGCGCGACCAGATCGCTGCCCTGCAACCTGCGCTCAAGCCCTGGCTCGACGCCGTCTGCGATCAGTTGCATTGCGACGTCGGCCCTCTGCGCCGGATTGAAACTGTGGTGATTGACAGCTCTACCTTCAACAAGATGGATGCTGACTCCTACCGCCTGAGTTTTTCGCTGAAGAACACCGGTACAACACCAGTGGCCATGCCCCATCTTGAAGTAACGCTGACCGACATGCAGGATCAGGCGGTGGTCAGGCGTGTGCTCACACCAGCCCAGTTCGGGGCCTCTGCCACCATGCTGGTTGCTGGCTCGGACTTCGCCGGGTTTGTTGTCATGCAGGTGCTGGCTTCAGACACTTCCGCTGCGGCATCAGCGACCGTCCCGCTGCGGGTGGCCGGCTATCGCATGCTTGCTTTTTATCCCTGACTTTTCCCAAGACTTTTAAACGAGAAAAAAATGCCTGCTGTAATTTGTGGATCCCTCGCCTTTGACACCATCATGACTTTTGAGGGCAAATTTTCGGAGCAGATATTGCCCGACCAGTTGCACATCCTCAATGTGTCTTTTCTTGTGCCGGCCCTGCGCCGCGAGTTTGGCGGCTGTGCGGGCAATATCGCCTACGCGCTCAAGCAACTGGGCGGTACCCCATTGCCGATGGCGACTGTGGGCAGCGATGGCACCGAGTACGCTACGCGCATGAAGGACATGGGCATCAGCACAGAGTTTGTGCGAGAGGTGCCCGACGCCTACACGGCGCAGGCCATGATCATGACCGACCGCGACAACAACCAGATCACGGCCTTCCATCCCGGCGCCATGATGCAGGCGCACATCACGCGCATCGAGGCGCGCAGCGACATCAGGATCGGCATCGTCTCGCCTGACGGCCGCGATGCCATGCTGCAGCATGCAGAGCAGTTCAAGGCTGCGAATATCCCGTTTGTATTTGATCCGGGCCAGGGTCTGCCGATGTTTGATGGCAGGGACCTCGCTCATTTCGTCGAGCTGGCGACGTGGGTGACCGTGAACGACTACGAGGCCAAGCTGCTCAGCGACCGCACCGGCTTGTCAATTGCCGAACTCTCAAAACGTGTTGAGGGTCTGATCGTCACTCTGGGTGCCGAAGGTTCCGAGGTCTGGGTGGGCGGGGAGAAAACGCTGGTCGCGCCGGTCAAGGCCAAAGAAGTGGTGGACCCCACCGGCTGCGGCGATGCCTTCCGGGGTGCACTGCTGTTCGGCCTGGAGCAGGGCTGGTCGCTGGTCAAGTGCGCCGAGCTGGGCAATCGTGTGGGCGCGCACAAGATCGCCTACCGTGGCGGCCAGAACTACACGCTGGAGGGCGTTAAATAGCGCCTCGTTCGGGCTGATGCTGGCGTTGATCTGCCAGCTGCTGCCAGTTCGCGCTCTCCGCCGTGTCGGCTGAAAGCCAAATCTGTTTTCTGCGTGACGTCTGGCCTCTCACCAGCTCCAGCGTGTTGCGGGCGACGCCCAGTTGGGATGCCAGCCATTTGATGAGGGCATCATTGGCCTTGCCATCGACGGGCGGTGCCTTCAGCCTCAGTTTCAATGCGATGAGACTGGGACGGTCATCCTCGCCATGAAGGCCATCGCCCTGCGTTCTGTTTGCATTCGGCATCACCTGTATGTCGATGATGAAACCGCCGGTTTTGTCTGCGCGCACAAAAGGCATTCGTGCAATGCTGAAGAGCTGCTCCGTGGTGGCTGACTTTTTTGTTGCCATGTTTGTTGGCCCATAAAAAAAGCCCAGCATCGAGGACGCTGGGCTTTTAAGCAGAAGTACCTTACTGCTTACGGCTTGCTGGCAGTCGGAAACGGCCAGGCAGCTTGCGGGTTCAGAGTAGTCTGAGCCGCAGGGGCAGCCGGTGCAGCGGGTGCTTTTGCAGCGGGTTTCTTCGCGGCTTTCTTCGCAGCAGGCTTTTTCGCGGCTTTCTTCGCAGCGGGTTTCTTCGCTACTTTCTTGGCAGCAGCCTTTTTCTTGGCAGGAGCCTTTTTCGCTACCTTCTTGGCAGCGACTTTTTTAGCCGGAGCCTTTTTGGCAGGAGCCTTTTTAGCTGCAGCTTTTTTGGCCGGAGCCTTCTTTGCTGCTACTTTCTTGGCCGGCGCCTTTTTGGCAGGGGCTTTCTTCGCCGCTACTTTTTTAGCAGGGGCTTTCTTCGCCGCTACTTTTTTTGCCGGTGCTTTTTTCGCGGCTACTTTTTTTGCCGCAGGTTTTTTCGCAGTTGCCATAGTTTTCTCCTTGATCACATTGCAAAGAGCACTTCACGTTTGGAGTACGTAAAGCGATTCACGGCGTTGGGCCTTCGGATAAACCGGGCCCAGCGCCGCGAACACAGGAGCAATACCCGGTGTGCGCTTCTGCGGCGCTGTCACTGGTCATTGCAATTCTTGAAATCATGTTGTTCGGGTGTCGTCTCAATCTTTTCTGATCGTTGCCGCATCAATCCCAGGACAGGGCACCGCCCGACTGGTATTCAATGACGCGGGTTTCGAAGAAGTTGCGTTCCTTCTTCAGATCAATCATTTCACTCATCCACGGGAACGGATTTTCTTCGTTCGGGAACAATGTTTCAAGTCCAATCTGTGTGGCACGGCGATTGGCGATGTAGCGGAGGTAGCCCTTGAACATCGATGCGTTGAGGCCCAGCACACCGCGCGGCATGGTGTCTTCAGCGTAACGGTATTCAAGTTCGACGGCTTTGAGGAACAGGGCCTTGATCTCGGCCTTGAACTCTGCCGTCCAGAGATGGGGGTTTTCAAGCTTGAGCTGATTGATCAGGTCAATGCCGAAATTGCAGTGCATGGACTCGTCGCGCAGGATGTACTGGTACTGCTCGGCAGCGCCCGTCATCTTGTTCTGGCGGCCCAGCGCAAGAATTTGCGTGAAGCCGACGTAGAAGAAGAGACCTTCCATCAGGCAGGCGAAAACGATCAGTGACTTGAGCAGCGTCTGGTCAGTCTCTGGCGTACCGGTCTTGAAGAGGGGGTCGGAGATGGCTTCGATGAAAGGAATCAGGAACTGGTCCTTGTCCTTGATCGACTGCACTTCGTTATAGGCGTTGAAGATCTCGGCTTCATCCAGGCCCAGCGACTCGGTGATGTACTGGTAGGCGTGAGTGTGGATGGCTTCTTCAAAAGCCTGGCGCAGCAGGAACTGGCGGCACTCGGGCGCCGTGATGTGGCGGTAGGTGCCCAGCACGATGTTGTTGGCGGCAAGCGAATCAGCTGTCACAAAAAAGCCGAGGTTGCGTTTGACCAGGCGGCGCTCGTCTTCGGTCAGGCCGTTCGGGTCTTTCCAGAGCGCGATGTCGCGCGTCATGTTCACTTCCTGCGGCATCCAGTGGTTGGCGCAGGTGGCGAGGTATTTTTC
>JAZKHN010000089.1:0-67601 GCA_040385325.1 Pseudomonadota bacterium | reverse complement strand
ATCCTTGATGTCGGTCTCTCTCAATAGAAAATTAATGTTCCACGTGAAATCTACGCCGAAACTTACGCCTTAACCCTCCTTCGTGGCGCAGCCCTTCAAACCCGACATTCCGCCATGGCCAGCCGACTTTCTGGCCTGGGCCGACGGCCTGAACCACAAACGCTTTCGCCTTGAAGACCGTGGCGCGCACTACACCTTTGAGTTCGACAGTGGTCAGCGCCGGGAACATTTGCCGCTTATCCCTGTGGTTTCAACCTTCAGCGTAACCAGCGCAGACATTGCAAAGTCACCCGATTGGAGGCGGCTGGTCGCGTGGCACATCAGGGGTGTGCGGTTTGCCTGTCGCCGGCTGCTGCGTCCAGAGCGGGACCTTGAGCGGAAGCAGCCTAAACATCCTTGGAGCGACCGATAAAGTAAGTCCGCTTGCACCCGTCATGCTCCGGGTAGGTGATTTCGCCCCACTCGGAATATTCCAGACCGAAGTAAGCCATGATCTCTGGCAGGTTGGTGAACTTGTCTTTCCCGTACTGCTGCACGCCAGGTGGGTAGGTGTTGAGCAAGTGGATCAGGTGCACGTCCGGCATTTCCGCGCGCAGGAACTCGAGGAACGCATCGAGCTTGTCCAGCACGTACCAGGTGATTTCCGCCATGACGATCAAGTCGGGCTTGAATTGGCGGTAGATGTCGAAGTCGAGGATGTCCCCAGTCTGGAAGCTGCAGGCGGGGTGCAGGGATTCGGCCTTGGCGACGGCGGTCGGCGAGATGTCAACACCGAGGACTTGCACGCCCAGAGCCTCAATCTTTGCCGTGTAGTGACCGAAGCCACAACCCAGCTCCAGCACACGCTTTGCGCCGACCTTACGAATGAGATTCAGCGCGACGGCCTTTTCAGATGCGAACTCTTCGCGTGTCGTCTGTTCCCAAGGGTCGGCATGGTCAACATACATCTGCTCGAAGTCGCCGACGAGGGCGCCATCCTTAATGACGTAGTCTTGATAGCGCTCGTGTTTTGGCATGGGTAGTCTTAGATTGGTGGCTGCTGGCCGCGATTCGCGTTTCCATCCTCATTGTTAAATATACACACATTAAATACAAACGTCAACAATACCCGACAAATAAAAGTGTGTATATTTATTTGTTGTTGTTTTCTTTTTTGTGTGTATAATTAATTCCATTGCAGCACACAAGTTGCAATCTGCTCCCGGCAGTTTCCGGGGTTCTTAAAAGGAACTTTTCAAATGATCAAAATGAACTACTACCTGCACGGCAACAGCACGATGACCACTGCTGACCTTTTGCGCGGCGCGTCAACCACCCTCACCCGCGTGGCGGATGGCATGGACAAGCCGAACGAGATTCTGGCCATGCTGAACGAAGTGTTTGATGTGGTGACCCGTGAGAAGGTGGCCGACAAGATTGAACAGGTGGCCGCTGGCCTGTTCACGATGGCAGGTGAGTTGCGCGGCGCGGTCATTGACCAGCGTCCAATGCCAAAATAATCTAACTTGAGGGCCGGGCGGGTTAACCGCCCGGTTTTGCAGATGGCAAAAAATCCGACCACGCACGGCGATGCACCCGGGGCTCGCAAGCGCAATATCGCGCCCGCTGATGCAACCGGGGCTGAAGAGCCGAAAAAGGCCCGAGGCGCGCCGCCCAAGCCACCGGAGCTGCACAAGATCCGGACCAATGTCATGCTGATGCAGACGCATCTCGACAAGGCCGCTTTGCTGGGCGATGGAAACGTGAGCAAGGGCATACAGCGGGCGCTTGACGCCGCGAAGCCGCCCAGGGCTTGATGGGAGGCTCACCGTGAGCAAAGACCGCAAGGACAAGGCAAAGGCAAGGGCCGACGCCTGGACGTTTGAGATGGCCACCGGCAAGGCGACGCATGAGCCGACTGGGATCGTGTATCGCTTGCTGCCGCTCTGGGGCTCGAATACAGAACCAGATCTCGATCACCTGGTGCGGCTCCAGGCGGAAGGCGTGGACCAGGTCGGGCATTGCGAACTGCCAGCCGGCACGATCGACCGGCGCCAGGCTGGCCAGATCGGCCCAGACGACGCGAACGCGCCCGGTGTGACCCACTGGGCTGTCCTCGCTTCCCGGGACGGCATACGCGCTGCCCTTGGACACCTCACCACTGAGCACGGTGCCGCCCAGGCCCTTGAGATGGTGCAGCGTGTTTCTCGTGAAGCTGGCGAGCGCTGGGTCTTCCGCGCCCGGCTTGAGCGCTCCTGGACAAACGGCAATAGGGCCGTTTAACCGCTATTATTTTAATAGCTGCTCACTCACGTATCTATTGGCCTGCAGTACTTTTTGACGGCCTGAAACGCAAAAACAGCCGCCACCCCGAAGGGCAGCGGCTGCTATCTATATCTTTGAATTAAAGATAGTGGTAGTAGTAGAGGTCAGGGCTTAGCGGTGGACAAGTCGACTTTTCTCATGATGGTCAAGCACTTGGCGATTGTTTAACCCTGTGCTCATGTCTGCGCGGTGGTGCTGCCCAAAATGAATAACTTCCCTTCAGGTGGGAAGTCGGCATTTATGTGCACAGGCTCAAGGAGCTTTTTCACCCGCGAGCGCAGCGGCCCGGCAGGTGCGGTACTGGTTGCCCACCTCTGTCAACTTGGCAGTCGTGCTGCCGAAGGTGTCGTCCGGAAGCTCGGTCAGCTCAGGGCAACTTGCCACCACCAGCGGGCTCGGCCCGGCCGGTGAGAGCCTGGTTGATGAGCCGCACGCTGTCAGGGCTGTGCTTGCAATCAGCGTAAACAGTATTCGTGGATATTTCATGCTGGACCTTTTGGACAATGGTTCGATTGATTGGGGCGTTCTCGGCAATAGCCTTTGCGGCGCCCTGCTGCGCGAGTTCGACCACCTCGGCGGCCAGACTTATGTCTTGGGCACGCTTTGCGACCTCACGATCAGCGCCGACGCTAGTGCCGTACCAGAAGGATCCTGCGCATGCCAGCACGGCGCCCAGGATCAGCCACGGGTTCACAGATTCACCCCGGGTGTGTAGTTGCCATTGCGCATGGTCAAAACGCGATTGACGGCCTTGGCCTGCATGCGCGTGGAGATGTGCACCCACGTCTGCTCGTAGATCAGCTGCCCTATGCCCAGTTGGTCAACCAGCGGCTCCAGATGCTTGGCGACCTCATAGGCTGAGCCGAATCCCGGGCAGTGGAAATCCAGGGCTGCAGCCTTTGGATGATCGCTACCGGGCCCGCTGCCGACAGCCGCATTGACGGCCGGCGAGCGGTAGCCGCTGGTGACCAGGATAGGCTTGTCGCCCAGCGCCGACCTCACGCGCTCCAGCAACTGAGCGGTGCGCTCCGCCTCTGGCATCAGGGCCGTCGGCAAAGTGTTATCGAGCGAACGGTGCCCGGTCATCGTGAACTCGGCGAGGGAAAGGTGCGGGGAAAGGTTCATGCTGGTGGCTCCTTTGGTGTTTCAGAACTGGCGGCCCGCGCTGCTGCGATGGCTGCGAACTTGTTGGCGATGGCCCCTGCGGCAGTGGCGGCGCCAGTCACGAAGGCATCAGCGGAGGCGGCCAACATGCGTTTGGCTGTGTCTTCCAGCCAGGTCAGCACCCAGCCGCGCAACAGGCCGCACATGAAGCACACGCCGGCGACTACCCAGAGGTCTGTCGGCCCATAAAAAACCTGCCAGACCATCAGGCCCAGGAAGGCGGCACCGCCGACCAGAAAGGAGATCACAGCATCGCCTATGCCCTCGACCAGCACCCGGACCGTAGGCTCCTGACTGCGCAGGGTGATGGCTGTGCGGACGGCACCGCCGATCAGGGAGACGAAGGCGGCCGTGCCAAAGTCGGACCAGCGGACCTGTGTCCAGAACCAGGTGGCGAAGCCGGGCTGGCCAGCGGCCTGACTTGCAGCCTGGGCGCTGTCGACCATCTGGACCAGCAGGATCAGGATGTAGGCACTGAGGCCGATGTATTTCGTCAGCCGAGGGTATCCACGCATAGCAGACCCCCTTCCGCTTCGAGAAGCCGAGCCTCCTTGGTAGCACGCACCACCCGGCTGTTATGCCAGCAGGAGACGAGCAGCGCGGCGAGCAGCAACATGGCCGAGCTTTCACGGTAGGAAGCGACGACATGCGGTATGTCGAGGCGCGCCGCGGCGACCGAGAAGATGCCGTACCCGAAGCCGCCCATAAACAGTCCGACCACGGCCGGCCCCTCTGCCCACTTGCGATAGTCCTCATTCGGCACGACGGCCAGCATGACGATCAGCGGCACGACCAGCATGATTGCCGCGCTGAACCAGATCAGGAGTACTGTGGCCCAAGGCGCCGGCCACATCGCGGCCAGCTTGAAGGCCCAGCTGCCGGGATACCAGAGGATGTTTTTCACGGGCTCGACCATCTCGCGGCCCATGATGGCCAGCGCGAAGACTGCCAGGCAATGCAAGGCCACAAGCCGGGCCTGCGACCGTACGCGCTCATTGGCCAGGGCAATCTTTGCCTTGAGGGATTCTTCGCGCGCGGCTCGGGCGTCTTCTTGCAGCCTTAGCAAGGTGCTGGGCATGTCAACCCCCATGAGCTACTCCTTTGAATTTGACGTGGTCCTGATGGGGGCAGAGTGCATTGAGGGCCAAGGCCAGACGGAGGTAGTCAGACTTCATCCGGCCGGATTCAGATATCACGCGCGCCAGTCTCTGGGAAATCGTCCATTCGCTGAGGCTTCGTTTTGGGATGTCCCACAGGTAGACGATGAAAACTGACCAGTTGAGCGGGATGTCGATTGCCCAGGCAATGAGCGCAAGTGGTGCAAGCCCAAGGCAAACGCCGCCAGCCTGGTATTGGATTCCTGCGACGTACAGGACGCCAAGCAACATGGGTATGACGACGAACGCCATCCACAGCCAGACCAGGACCGTTGTCACTTGATGGCTTTCAGGAATTCAAGTTGCACAGACATCGGTGCCGCTGCTGCAAGTTCTTTGTAGCGGTCCCTGACGAGAATGCGCATCTCGGCTTCTGACGCTGCGCCCGTCAGGTCAATCGTCGTAATGTCACGCAAGCCTTCCTTGAAGGTGTTGATGGCGACGGCGTCATCATTGATGCCAGTCAGAATCGCCTTGGTAAGTGCGGAGCCGTGAAGGCCATCTACGACGTCCAACAACTTCGAGCGAAGCGCCCGCGCCTCGTTCAGAACCCGCTCTGTCGGTGTCACCTCGGTTGTCAAAGAATCGAGATGCTCGGCAACAAGTGCTTCAGCTGCACTCCTTTGCTCATGGGTGGCACTCTGTTTAAAAGAGATTTCGCCATCGGAATCAAGGCCGTCAATTGGGCACTGAGCGGACACAAGTTTGTGCAGTTCGATAATATTCATGCCATCACCTCACCAATAAGACCGGATTGAATTTGCTGGCTGCTTGAACTCACCACGCCGTACCAGGATGTGGTGTCGATGGCCTCGGACCACTCGAGCAGGCAGGCTTTGTTCAACCCAAGTTGCGGCAGTGCCTTCAACTTGGGCGTGTGCACGTATCCGGGGATGCTGCTCGACGAGTTGGATTTGCCACTGCCGTAGAGTCCCGAGGGTGTTGTCGTGGAATTCAGGCCGATGGCCGCGGCAGTTCCAACCGCATTGGTCGGTACAGCGACATGGACACCATGAATCTCCACAGCGTCTTCGATGACCCCCACAAACCAGTTCACCTGGTTGGAGGCAGAGTTGTTCGCTTGCCGCCATGTCGCGGTCGTGTAGGTCCAGTTGGCAGTTGCCACCTGAAGTAGCAAATTCCTGACCTTGCGATTTGCGTAGTTGAAAAGATAGCGTCCTGACGTGGACACTGCGGCATCTGCTGTCGTCGTAGTGCTGGTCGTGTAAAAGCTTCCCATGTAGCGACGCGTCGGTGCTCCGGACTTGACGAGCACGCCATCCTGACGAACCAAGGCAGTAGCCCGCACCGTCGCGCTGGTCCACGCAAGCAACTCGAGCGTGGGCACCCCGGCGTTGTCATAGCAGAAGACGTCGTAGCCTATGGAGGCGGTGAGCGCGCCCAACGCCACTGAAAACTCGGCGCTCTGACGAACATTCCAATTGGTACCGTCATAGAGCGCTATATTCTTTCCCGCGAAGGGTGTTGCATAGAGGGTGGTCGCACCCGTCACGTCGGCAGTGGTAACAGGAACTGCAGTGGTGAGGCTCAACCGGAAGTCCTGAATCAGCGGCTGGCCGAGGCCCAACAGCTCCCTCGCTGCCGCCTTATTGCTGCTGTCTGTACCGAGCATTTCCGCGATGAAGTCTCGCTGGTCCCCGATGTTGGTCTTCTGCTCGGCGTTGGTGGTGGCCGGATCAATGATCGCGGCTCGTGTGGGTAGGGTTGTCATCTATCTTCCTTTCACGCCTTGAATAAAGGCATCGACAAGGCCGGTCGTCAGACTCGCGCCGTTTTTGGTGTAGACAAGCGGGCCGACGAAACCGTCTACCAACTTGTCTGCGGTTTCTGCGTGGTCGGCACCGCCTGCAGCTGTCTGCAGGGTCAGTTGCACGTTCTTGATCGAGCGGTAGCTCTTTGTGAGGGTCAGCCTGGTGCCGAGCGCACCGATCGCCACGTCGTTGATGAACTCTGTTTCGTCCTCAACGTCAAACTGCAGCGTCAGTTCATTGATTGCGCCCTGCACTGCCCCGGCCTGCGTGGTGAATCGGAACTGAATTTCACCGGGCTGCACGTTTTCGATGGCTCCGGGCCACGTCTGCCATTCGGTGGGCTCAGGCCAGAACAAGTCTGTGTCTGCACCCCAGAAGAAATCGCTATCGAGGCCCCAGAAGTTGCTTTGGGTGTCGAACCGATATTCGATGGTGTAAGACTCGGCAACGATTTCGGTGAGCAGGGTCAGCCGAGAGCCGACGAGATCGTCTTCGATGGTGTACGTGGTCGTGTAGACCATCTGCAGGTAAGTCGATGGAGGCCAGAACAGGGCCCCGTCTGCACCCCAGAAATTCCCGCTATCAGCACCCCAGAACAGGTCACCTGAATCGTCAGCGACCAAATTACCGCCGACCACGGAGCCGTTGACGATGCCGTAAATGGCCGTGGTGACTTCGCACACATCAGCGGCGCGGGTTTCTTCGATGGTGGCGTAATCGGTGGTGGTGTTGACGCTTTGGTAAACAGTCGGAGCAACTGCGTTTTCTTGCTGAGATGCCCAAACGTCCACATCAGCATAGTTATCGGTGCTGAATGTGCCGCGCAGCCGCAATGTAATCGCCCTGATCGTGTCGGTTGCACTGCTGATACGTATTTCAAACCGCTGCCACGTTGGCGTGACCGTAATCAGACTGGGAAGGCCCACGCCGTTCGAACCAGAGCCGTTAAAGTCCAATCGCATCATGTAACTGCTGGCCGTAGCAGACTTGAGCCAGATAAATGCCACGGTTGGTTGGCCTGCGATAGTTATGCCCGTCGAGAACGGTTGTAAGCGCGAAAAATCTGTGGACGCCGTGCCCGCGCCTTTATCAAAGACAACGCGGTCAGCCGTCATGGTGCCGTCTGGAGCGATGGCAACATTCGGCGTGACAACGGGTGCGAGTCCCGTCCCGCCACCCAGCTTCACCCATGCAGCGTCGCTGTACAACTCCGTCTTGGTTAGCAAATTCATACGCGCAGACACCACTGGCCGGTTGCCTGACGTTGCCTGCACTAGATGGTGACCGCGCCCGCTCTTGTCGCTGGCCTTGCCCACAGACTGCTCTACAGCAGTCACCGTGGTGCCTGCACCGTCCTGGAACAAGGTTGGCAAGTCGCTGGGCTTGACCCACAGGCCCGACTGGCCACTGGCGAACAGGTCGCTGATCAGTGCGTCCGAGCGCGGGTAGGCTGTGCCGTACATCGCCCTGTATTTGCCGAGCACGTTGTAAAAATAATCACGAATTTCGGCGCGCTTGGCATTGCTTTGCGCAGGGCATATCACCATGCCAGCGATACCGCCATTGAGCCGGTAGCTGGCCAGCCCACCCGTAAAAAAGTCGGTCCAGGTAGACAGGTCGAGGTTGCGAATCTCAAGAATGGAAAACGGCCCCACGGCCAGCGCCGTGTGCAACTGGCCCCGTGTGGTTGCAGTGCCACCGGCAACCGCCACGCCATTGACCAGATAGGTCGGCGTGCCGGCGTTGGCGTGGGCCACCACGGCAGAGCCTGACTCCATGCTGGCAAAGAACTTTGTGGCGCCCGAGTCATAACCCAGCGTGGCCGTACCTGCGCCGCCCCTGCGCACCACAAAGAAGGCATCCATGTTGTTCGTCAGCGTGCCTGCTACGAACGCGGCAGTGCCCATGGCGTCATTGGTGCCGTCGAACTTGAGGTAATGCGGGAACGGCCTCGTTTCAGCAGCCTCGATCAAAAGGCCAAGATAGCTGTGCGTGATAGGGTGGTAGCCGAAGCGCGGCACATCGACTGCTGCGCTTTGCAGCACACCGGCCACGTCGTAGTACGCACCGACTGACGCCCGAGAAAAGCTCTGAAAGTCAGAGATGTCGTACTGTAGGTACTGCCCCACGCCGAGCGTGATGAAGCTATTGGGCAATGATGGAAAGCCCAGCGCTTTGTAGTCGACGGTCTCGATCAGGTTGGCGACGATGGGGTCGCCCAGATTGGTCTGAATACTCGCTGCCGTGGCGCTCTCATTGCCGGACGTATCTATTGCCTTGACCAGTACCGTGATCGCGCCCGATGGATACACAAGTGGCGTCCATGGGGATTCAGTGATCAGTCCCGAATGCAAAGGTGTTGCAGTGCCCCAAGCCGTGTTCTGGCCGAAGTTAAAGCGCGCCTGATATCCGGCAAGGTCCTTTGCGACAACGGGCGTCCAGGTGAATGTCTGGCCCAGCACAGTGAAATATGTGACATTGGGCGGCGGTTCTGTCTTGCCGATGACCTGATGAAGGGTCGCGTAGACCCAGTCAGAGGCGGCATTGAGATACGAATTGAACGCCCGTGCCCGTACCAGATAGAGCTTGCCGTCGTTGACCGGTGACAGGTAAGCCGAGGTCTCGCTCCCGGCCGCCTCAGCTTTTTGCCAGATGTCCTGCCCTTCTTCCCTGAACTCAATCTGGATAACGCCGTTCTGAATGATCCCCGGGCTCGTCGTCATCGGCCATGTGGCGAGGATCCGGGAGACGATGTCGCCGCTGTCCTGAATCAGCAGCTGCGCATCGCCAGACTCCAGAGTCAGCGATAGCAGTGCGTCGATGCTGAATGGGTTGGGTAGGCCCGTATTGGGCGTAGCGTCGACTTCGGTCTCGTCGGCAAGGTCATAGATGGATGCCGTGTCTTCCTTGAAGCTCAGCTGCATCGAGCGGTCAGGCGCAAAGCTCTTGTCGGTGAGACGGAAAACCTTGTTCGTCTGGCCGAAGATTGCAGATGTGAAACTGATGCGCTCCCCGACTCGGACGCCCCACAGCTTCAGACTGAACTTGCCGGTCATGGAAAAGCTGTTGCGGCTGTCCTCCATGGCAATACGGGCAAGGTTGGTGCACCGCTGCTGGCTGTTGGTGAACGGGAAATTGATGTTGCTGATCAACTCCTCGCCGTCGGCTGCAAGGTACGCAGCGTTCTGATAGGGCTGGTAGTCGTTGGCGATGTAATTGTTTTCGGCCCCGACATACTGCCCGTGCACCGTGTTGTAAACATCATTGAAGGCAAGGCCGGGGCTGAGCGCGACCTCACCCACAATGTCTTCCTGGCCAACAGATATCACAGGTGCCGAATATTTGCCTGCGTAGATGTCCCAGACCTGCGAGACGATGCCGCCGGCCATGGACTGGGCCATCTGTTCAAGCACGCCTTCGCTGCTTTGATCGCTGGTAACCGTGCCGTTGAAGGTGTAGCGCTTTCCAGACCAGCTGCCCGTGCTCACGACGTCATCACAGTCATTGGCGGTTGCAATGAACCCCGCCATGGGAATGGACGACTCCTTGACGCCGCCGAGTTCGCTGGTCAGGTAGTCAAAGATGCAGTCGGCCGGGTTCTCGCTCCACTCCATGACATCGGTGCGGACGTTTCTGACGATCTTCCCGTGCAACAACGCTTCCATCTGTGGAATGCCGCCCTGGAACTCAGGTTGGTTCAGGTTCAGCCTGATGTAGATGTACGTGTGGCCTTGAAGACGGGCCGTGCTGGGCCACTTGCCTGCGCCAACAGCCGCCTGCAGCGCTGTGTCTACGGTCTGGCCAGGCGCGCCAAGGTGCTTGATCACCGTCACCATGGGCTCACCCGTGGTGGTTTGAAAGCTGGCCTCATACGAGCTACCCGGGGGCGCCAGAGGATCGTCGATGCTGACCAGAGTGGTCCGGTCGCTACTCAGCACAAAGGATGGAAAGACGGGCTGCGGTACTTCCTGCGTGGAATCAAGCCTGTAAAGCGTCAGCGAGCCTGCGTTTGGCACATTTGCGAACACATGGGGAACTGCGAACACTGTCTCCCGGTAGGCATTGGTGTGATACCGATAGAAAAGTCCGCCCGTTGTATTGCCGCCGGCGTCAAGCGGTCCCAATGGCTGCTTGTTGAGATAGATCTCGTCGATGGAGGCGGACTGCTGCTGGGCAATGTGGGCAACGATGTGTTTGAACTCATCATTGGGGCCGCTGCTGAAGATGGCCACAGGGTTGCAAGCAGCGCGGTCTAACCCATAGACATATTTCCAAGGGGTCTCGGTGGTCACACCTGAGACGGTGCGGTCCTGCAGGCTGTCGGCATATGCAGCCCGGGCAAGACGCTCCTGATCGGCGGCCTTCTGCTGTTGCTTGCGCGCGTTGGACTGCCCGTAGACGATGGAGCCGACCGTGAAGATGACACTGCCCCAGGAGACGGCGTAAGTGCCAATGGTGAAAGCTGTCGAGCTCAGGACAGCCCCGATGGTCACGGGATCTGCAAATGCAGCCCCAGGGCACAGCAGAAGAATTAATACGACCAGGCGCATGGGGCTTTTGTCCTGTCGATGAACACCAGGCCCTGAAGGCCGGGCGCGACGATGTGGCGGCCTGAAAACAGCAGGGCTGTCCGGCCAATAAGGGTGATGTCGCCGTTGCGCGCGAGGTTTGGCGGTATTTGGGAGAGCTTCTTATCGAACTCCGCCTGCAGGCCGCCGATCTGCTGCACTATGCGCAGACCTTCTTTTGCTGTTGACCAGTGCGGTAAGGCCGCCAGCCAGTTTTTGCCGGTGGCGATATTCAGCCAACCGATGGCGAAAAGAATGCAATCGTTCTGGCCCCACACGAATGGCGCGTTCAGGCGCTCGCCGAGGTACTGCTCAAACGTCATGTGTTCTGCAACTGGAAGGCCCGGCTCAGCCAGGTCACCGGGGTGTTCAACAGGTCAGCTTGATAGTCGAGGCCGGTATCACCGGGGTACCGTGCTTTCTGCTGGTTGGCATTGACGCGCAACGGCACGCGACGGCGCAGACGCTTCGAGGGTGGCTCGCAGCGCATGCTGATCGTGCCCGCGACCTCCTCGTTGCCGTCCTCAGTGCTAACGGCAACAACGTCCATGTCCCCTTCCCAGGCCAGGATGGGATCGTCAATCAGCGTGTGTTGGGGGGTCAGCGGGCATTGATAGATGCGTACTGGCAGGCCGCGGTATTCCTCTACAGGGCCGATGCCGAACGCCAGCCAGTCCGGCTGGGCGATGTTCAGGCCCAGAATGACCGGATTGGGTTCGATCTTCTCGCTGGCCTTGATCTCGCTGATGCTGCCCAGACTGCCCAGACCCTGCCACGTAAACCCGCCCCAGATGAAAGGCTTGTTGAAGTTACACAGCCGCAGGGTGGTGCTGGCGAACTCCATCTCTACAAAATACGCCCACGCGACGACTGGCGCTTCCAGCGCCGCTTGCTGATCGACTGTCGTCACGGCCGGCGATCTTCTATCAGGTCAAGCGCCCACGGCTGGCCAATGCCGCCCGGGGTGTATTCAATGCCGCTGTTGTCCTGGGCTTGACGGAACAATGCCTGGGGTTGGTTCCACCGCACTGAAGTACCTGCTGCGAAGTCGCCGATCAGCGCGTGGTTCAGAGTCACCGAAATGACCCCAGAGCCGTTGGCGACAGCATTGGCTGCAAGGCGCACCACCTGCTGGCTGGTACCTGACCCGATGCCCAACAGGTCACCTGTCAGCAGGGTTTTCGCAGCCTGGCCGCCGCCAGCCGATATCGACAGGACGAGGTCACCATCATCAGCATCGGCGGCAAGCACCATGGTGCCGCGCATCGTGCCGGCCGGTACCGGCTGGGCTCGGTTGTACACCGCCACCTGGTTACGGAAGCCGTCGAGGGACTCCAGGAAGGTCTCCAGCACAATGGCTTCACGCTTGTATTGAATGACCCCAGTCATTGCGCATGTCCACTGGGGAACAGATGCCTCGATACCTTGTGAGCCAAAAGGCGACCTACTCAGAATCTGGTTGCGTTTGAGCTTCCATCGGAAGGAGCTGGTGCAGAGGCTGGCCGGTGGCGTGATCACACTCATATGCGCCCCTGAATATTGAGGTTGTCCACCAGACGGGCTTCGCTTGCACGCATCTGGCGGTCCACAATCTTTTGAATCTGACCAATGTCCGCGCGCGCATCAATGTGAATGACGGGCGCGAAGTTGATCTTGGAACTGCCGCCGGTGACCCCGAGCGCATGGTTTGGCACCACGGTGCCTGACTGACTTGGCACCATAAGCTCGGGCCCACGCTCGCCGACGATGTAGGGAGAGCCTGCAGACACGGGGCCGCCGGCTGCCCGGAACATGAAATCGACTCCAGCAGCTGCGGCCTGGCTGTAGTCGAAGCCGCCTGAAGACATGCTGAGAGCATTCTTCAGAGCACCATCAATCGCATTGCCAAAAGGCTCGGTTACAAACTTCCGGGTTCCCAATCGCAGCAGGTCAGCGCCGAGACCTTTGAGCACGTCGCCGAAACTCTTCCCGGCTGACACTGCATCTTCAAAGGCGCTTGTAAAGGTCAAGCCCAGGTCTTTGGCGAAGGTGTTCGTTTCATTGATCTTCTCGCCGACAAGATCAAACCGGGCTGTCAGGGCCTCGAGGTATTTTTCTTCAGTGAGCCGCCCTGCCTCAAACTCTTCGGTGAGAAGTCGGGCATCTTCGCGGTCTTTCTGCAGCTTGCTGGATGCTGTGGCATCAAGCAGTGTTTTCAGGCGGGACTGGTAGGCTTCATTGACCTTGGTGACCGCGTCGCCTTCAGCGATGCTGGCCGCGCGGCGATCTTTGAGTACCTGCTCAAACTCCCGGGCAGCGTCGATCTGACGGGCCGTGAGAAGGATCTGCTCTTTCTGGGCTTCAGTGACGGAGCCAAGCCTTCCCTTCTGGATGTCGAGCAGGACCTGATCGGCGACGGTGAGGTCTTGGGTCTTCTCGAGTTGCTTTTGCAGGCTCTCGATGTAGCGGTCGGCTTCGCTCTGCTTGGCTGCGCCACCTGCCTTGTCGGCCTTGACGCCACCTGCAAAGTTCAGGCGGGGAGTAGCGTCCAGGCTGCCGCCATTCAGCGCCTCGAGACGCTTGGCTTCAGCCTCTATGGATTTGGCAAAAGTCTTGTCCTTGGCAGCTCGATTGAAGCCCTCGCGCACGCGGTCGGCAAAACCGAAACCAACACTCAACGCATCTACATCTTTGCTTGCGTCCTGAATGCTCTTTTTGACACGGTCAACATAGTCGGCTGCGCCTCTGCTGATGCCATCGATCATGGCGGCTGGCGTCAGCTGAGCCAGGACAGCTGCACTGCTGTACAAAGCCTTGAATGCCTTCACAGCGTTGGCGATCCCATCGACCATGGTGGCCAGAGCAACCGCTGTGTCTTTGGCGAATTCTTGTACAGCCTCATCGCGGCTGAGGCCTTGGGTGGCACTCTCCAGATTCACGATCTCCTGAATGGTCTCCTTGAGGGCAGTGGTGAAGATGGTCAGAGCCGGGAGTGCCTGGACAGCGATGGCCTGCGCATACTGGTTCAGCTGCGCGGTTGCGCGAGCCTGGCGGTCTGCATACTCGTCGGCCATCTTGATCTGCTCGGCGGTGAGCACGACCTGCCGGCCGCCCTGCTGCTCGAGTTCTTTCAGGAACGGCAGCAGGTCAGCACCGGCCTTCCCAAAAAGGGCGACAGCAACAGCGGTTTTGCTGGCCCCATCTTCAAAGCCACCGAGTGCTTTGGCTACTGATTCAATCTGATCTTCCGGTGCAAGGTCCTTGAATTTGCCCAGGTCAAGGCCGAGCGCCTGGATGGCAGCACCAGCAGCCTTGGATTCATCGTCAACCCCAGTCAGACCCTTGGTCAGGCGCACGGATGCTGCGGCCAGAGTATTGATCTCGACGTTCGCCACCGCTGCGGAGACCGCGAACGATGCGAAACCCTCCGCACTACCGCCAGTCTTCTCAGCGATGTCCTGAAAGTCACCGACCTGTTTGATCAGGCGGTCGAATACGGCGGCACCAGCAATGGCTGCAGTGACCGCTGTGCCGAACGCGACCCCTGCGGCGGTACCTGCTTTGTCGAAGACCTTCTGGATGGCCTTGGCGCGCTTCTCCGCTTCACGCTCCGCTTTTCCAAGCCCAGCCTCAAAGCCGCCGATCTTGGCGATGAGGTCCAACGTCAACGTGCCGAGGCTTTTATTTCCTGCCATGTGCAGCCTCTTCTATTTGAACAACTCCATGGCTTGCGCCAGAGTCATTGCGGTCTGTTCGACCTGTTTGTCGGCATGAGGCATGAAGTCGCGCGGGTTGGCGGCGCCGCCGCCCTTGTAGCCACCGGTGCGATTGATCACCATGGCCTGCAGGTGAGCCAAGCCAGATTCGAGGCGCATGCCCAGGTTGAGGGTCCCGCGCTTTTTCATGTACTCGGACCACTTCAGGGCCTCGGCATACGTCATGCATTGCTTGGCCTCAGCTACTGTCCTGCCACCGACTCCGTTGAGGACGAGCTCATGCCAGAACTCATCGGTGGCTGTGAGTTTTTTGAGGCTTCGACCCCCTCGACGATGACCTCGGTGCAGGCCTTGTAGAGAACGCTGCAAAGTCCCTCGTGCAACTCACAGGCCTTGACGTAGCTGATCCCCTTGGTGCCCTCTTTGTCAAAGAAAAGCATGCCGGAGATCGTCAGGGGTCGCGGCGCATACCCGTTGTCGAGCGTGTCGCCCGACGATTGCATGGCGCGGGCGCTGCGGTCATAGGTCGCGGCTGTGGGAGGTTTGAT
Organism: Pseudomonadota bacterium; assembly: GCA_040385325.1. Lineage (GTDB taxonomy): Bacteria > Pseudomonadota > Gammaproteobacteria > Burkholderiales > Burkholderiaceae_C > Polaromonas. The sequence continues at coordinate 52,393 of JAZKHN010000089.1, read as the reverse complement.
AAAGACGGTGAACGTGGCCGGGCCGCCCTTGGCGCCCTTCCACGTGACCTCTTTTTCAATCAGCTCCGGCGGCACGAAACCGCCCCGCTCGATCAGTTCTTCGAGCGTCATGCCTTAGAGCTCCTGAAACGGAGGCAATTTAGGCACCCAGACACCAGCACCGGAACGCTGGATGCTCACATCGGCGGTGACAAGGGCATTGAGCTGGAAGTCGAAGGGGAAATCTGCGACGTAGCCTTCGAAGGTGAACCAGGTACGGGTGGTCGGCAAGTTGAAGTCGCCGTTGCTGTCCACGGTCGGGGCATCGGTGCCGTCTGACCAGCCCAGCGCCCATTTGATGTTCTCATCGGCAACACCTTGCGAGAGTTCGAAAAGCCGCACATGGCTGGCAAGACGCGGATCGGCGTTGATGCTGATTCCAGCCTGGCCGGGTGTTTTCAGTCCGCGCTTGAACGTGCGATAGCCGCTGGTTTCTTCGAGACACGTGTCATCGAGCTGGTCCGCTGGTGCGCCGCCTGGATTGGCGCTCAGAAGGCAGTCGACGGCAGTGGCAGCGTCGGTGTCAGGGTCGATGAAATAGAGCTTGGTGCCCTGGGTTGACATACTCATGATGAACTCCTTTTGGAAACAAAAAAGCCGCTTAAAAGCGGCTGGGTGGTGATGCCCAAAAGGGCGGGGGGAACTCGTTCAGCGCGGCGTCAGCCAATCACTGTCAAAGGAAAATACAAAGTTGTTCGTGTCCGGGTCGCGGCTCTCGCCACGCCACGCGGTGATGTAGGCCTTTGTCTCTATGGCATCGCGCAGCGCCATCGCTACCGCGCGGGCGTCATCGGCGTTTGCCGCATACACATCGACTTGCACGCCGAATCCGTCGGTGTCCGGCCTCTGGTCGATAAAGTTTTCAGGCGATCCATATGACTGCCGCCACACGGCATACGGCAATGCGACCTTCTGGGGGGCCTTGCCGAAAAGATAGAAGCGCAGCTCGCCCTGCCCTGTCTTGAGCAGCGCCTGCACTTCGGTGACATTGACCGCTGCGAATATTGGAGGAAAGCTCATTTGGTGACCGCCTTCAGTGCTCGCTCGATGCCCTTGTCCAGTTGGGTGACAAAAACGTCAGTTGCGGCTTGAGCGTTATTACGCAACGCAGGTTGCATGATCGGCTGGGCGGCTGTCCGCTCGGTACCAAACTCGAGGTGTCTCCAGTGCTGGGTGTCACCCCCTGGCAGACTTGCGAGTTCCTCAGATTTCGCACGACCGCCGGCACCGCCCATCACGCCTACCCGAAACATGAGATCCCCGGTCGCCTTGTAATATCTGGAGCTCCAACGCTCAGTGATGTTCTTCGAGATGTTGGCAGCGGTTATGGGGTCATCCAGGCGTGAGGCATTCTCACGAGCAGCGTCACGTACAAGCTGTGCGGCTTTGCGCAGTGCAAAACGACCGCTCTTGTACCGCACTTCCTTTTTCAGGCTGTCGAACGTGCGGGACAGCCGCTGCAGGTCGACTTCGAATTGTTCAGGCACGGTGAGATGCCCCGGTCATGGCGGTATATTCATTGAACCAGTCGGCAGAGCGCCTGGCGTTCTGGTAGTGCTTGAAGGTCGGCAGGCCTGCAGTCCAGTGCAGCACCTTTGCGCCGGCGTCATCCTGACCTTCATCGATCAGTACATTCCACTCCGGCGGCAGCGCGCCCATCTCCTGGCTGGTGAACCCGTCGAACTGCAGGTGCTTGATGGTGGGCTCGTGACCGAGGCAGGTGTATCGCTCGCGCCATGCTTCATGTCCGCAGTTGATCAACATCAGGCTCGCCCAGTTCTTGCGGGCGTAGTTGCTCTGCTCGCACTCCATTTCTGTGCCGACATATTTGCGCGCGTGCTGGCTGACATAGTTTTGGTGCTGGACCACCTGCACCGCCTTGCTGGGGTCGAACAGCGCATCGAGTTCGGCCACGTCGCCCAGCATCAGCATGTCGCAGGCATCTGCAAATATCGCGTGGCCCTGAAAACCCATCATGAATGGCACCAGGAACCGGGACAGGGTGAAGGTATTGGTACCAGGTGGCAGACCCATCCCGGCCATCGGAACGATGCTGACCGGCTGGCTGGCCCGGCTGATCACGCTGTGCGCGAAAGTGTGGAAACCCACCGCCTCTCGCGCGTCATAGCCGCAGAACAGGCGGATCATGGTTTGCGAGCCTCGATCCGCATGTCGCGCAGGTGCGCACCGGCCCGATGGAACTGTGTTGGCACCTGTCGCACATCGACAAAACCTGCCGCAGTCAGAAATTCCGTCAGCGTTGCAGGTGTCCAGCCCCACCGATGGCACATGAATTCATCCTGATCGCGAGGATCGCCGTAAACGCCCCACATCGAAAGCTGGTCAGGATGTTTGGCCTTGACGCCGCTCAGGACGTTTTCGCAGCACTTCCAAAAGTCCGGCAATTCAAGGCACAGGTCACCGCCGGGCTTGAGCAGGCGGTGCCATTCCTTGATCACCATATCGCACTGCCACCGGTAGAAATGCTCCCACAGATGCACGGCCAATATCTCGTCGGCCACGCCGTCATCTAGCGGAATAGCCCAGGCAGGCGCAACAATATCAGCAGCCGGACGCTCGACGGCGTCAATACCGGTATATCCCGGCATGCGCTTGTTTCCTGCACCGATATTCAGACGCATTTCATCATCCTTTTTGCAAATGCCCAGGCTTGCGGGGCTTCGTGAACTGAGTACTGCCAGTAGGCGAGGCGCCGCAGGAAGTCCAGCCGGTTCGCAGGCGTGAAGTCCTTGCCCTGAAGCCACATGGCCGCGCCGTCCTCGGCTCGAAATGGAATACCAGCGATCACCGCATCAACCGCACAGTTGGAGTGCCGGCACACAACCAGCGAAGCACCGGTCAGCAATTCGGCTATGGGGGTGGTCGCATCAACCGGCAATCCCAGTTCCACATCGACCCTTGTTTTGGGGCGGTAGATGATCTCCCTGCCTGGAAACTCCGCTTTCAAAGCCTCCAGCTTCTGGGCCTCCCAGTGCGGAAGGTTCAGATAGCTTCGGGACTTCTTCCCCAAGCCGATCAATACGATTGGGCCGCGCGCCTTGGCGTCATTGCGAAGGTCTATGCCCTGTTGCACCCAGCGCATGACCTTAGGAGGAGTTGCTTCCAGCCAGCGCTGCGGATGGTCTTCATCAATGCAGATGCGGACATTGCTTTTTCGGTCCCCGAAATACCCCATGTCGAAATGCACCACCCGCCGGCCGCTGGCAAGGTGAATACGTCGGGCCCTATCGTGAGCGTCAGCGCCGACACCGAAAAGCAGCAGGGTTTCAGCATCCCCCACATATTGAGAGGTTCGGATCACGGTCTCTCCGCTCTCATCCAGGGCAATGGCCATAGCGCGCAACCAGCGAGCCGCGGTCATCGAATATTTGGCGCCGCTCAGGATTTCAACGCGCACAGCATCTTTCTGTACTGCTTTGCAACCTTGCCGACCGACAGCGCGCGCTGCACGAACCCGGCAGCGATCTCCTGTCGCACAGCCTGTGGCTGCAGGTGGTCCAGCGCCTGGCGTAGGTCCTCTGGGGTCTGAACCCAGCATTCATGCCCTGAGGCGGTTTCTTCGTATCCCGCCTCAGGCATTCCAATAAATGGCGTTCCGGATCCGTGGGCGTTGGCCAGCTTCACGTTACTTTTCCAGTTGGCCTGCGGGTAGCCCGACCAGATTGGCCCGCGCAGCGCCAGGACGACATCCACATCGGCGAGGCTGACCGGGTTGATCACGAACCTTGCGCCTATCCGTTCGCATTCACTGATGATGGCTGGCATCCAGCCTTCGAGGAAGTTGGCAGAACCTTCGTACCCGATTACCTCGATGCGTTCCCTGATCGGATTGCGCTGGATCCTGTGCCGATGGTGGTGATAGATCACCGTACCGCCGCCACCAAAGTCAACCTGCATCCGAGCGGTGGGCCAGATCACGGCCGTCGGGCTAAGCGCTTCGATATGGCCCTGCAGCCAGTCCAGCGCCTGCCCTTGCGTCCAGGTAGAGCACTGCGGCTGGGGATAAGCGTCAACGATGTCATAGACCCAAGGTTTGCCACTCTTGCGAATCGCATTCAGGACGCCGCCGGGAATCCGCTTGACCCCCACGATCATGTCCGCAGCATTGCAGTCAGCCAGCGTGGCGTGTGGAATGACCTTAGCGCCTATCGCATGACCGAGCTGGATGCCGCGCATGGTCCAGCTTCCGGAATGTCCACGGCCGGTAAAAAGTAAGTTCACGCGAGAAGCCTTTCAAACGCCGCGCCGCTGTTGATCTCGTCCATGGTTACCTGCGCCCAGGCCAGGCGGCGGAACATGGCAAGCCTGCCCGCATAGGTGTTGTCTTGCTGGCCGATCCAGTTGGGCATGTGCGATTCGACCTTGATGCCCCAGACCAGCGCCTTGATGGCGGCACCGCTGCCCCATGTGATCACCTTGGCTGCCTGCTGCAGGTCCACCTCCAACGGTACCGCCTCGCGCCTGCCGGGGTGCTGCCGGATCCTGCCGACCTTGCCGTAAGGCCAGCCCCTGGGCATGGCGACTTCAGCCGGCCCGATGCCGCGCTGCGGAATAATTACGTTTTCCCCGAGTTTGCGAAATGGTGCAAGTTCGCAGTTTTGGGAATCCCACCTTTCAGGGCCGCCCACCGGGAACATCCCAGATGTGTTGTGGAAGTTGCGTGCTAGCGTCAGCCAGTTTCCGCCGTTGAAGTCATTGCCCCATGAGGCGTTCTCAGCCACCAGCACCGGGCGGCCTGCAGCCTCGAATGCCCGCGCCGAACTGTCGCCCTGCCCTATCCTGTTCCAGGTGACCAGAATGTCCTTCGCGCCCGGCCCGCCGGTGGTGCCGTGCTGGACTTCGTAGCCCAGCCGTTTTAAGCCGCGCGTGAAGGCCGCGCCGCGCTCGCTTTCAGCGTATCGCAGGTTCATCCAGGCACGCATTGAGTTCTTTCTTTGGGTAGCAGTGCAGCCCGCTGTCAGGGGTGCAGTTGATGATTTCCACGCCGCGCGGCTGGTATGCGGCGAACTGTTTCTTGAACTGCTCGAATCTTTGTGGACTGGTATTCCGCAAGGGGGTGAGGTGAGGCCCGAAGAAATGCGAACCGCTCAGGTCAAACCCGCACATCAGGATGCGCTTTGCACCCATCTTCACGGCCACCATCAGGCCCAGAAGCCCGGAGTTTGTATGCGTGTCGACGGCCAGCCGTTCAGCGCCAGGAACAGGCACGAAATCAGGCGCTGCCGTGAACTTCAGACCTTCAAAGTATTGCGCGTCAGGATGTGCTTTCCACCACTTCGCATCGGTGCTGGCCAGAGCATCAGCCCATGGGGCCAGCTTGTAGGCATCGCTGACCGCGACGACCTTGCAGCGCCCGCGGATTGAATCTGCCAGGGCATGCGTCATGCTGGGCCCCGTCGCCAGAACCACAAAGGTCATTGCCCGTTCTGGCTGACGCCGCTGCTGCAGGGAATTGTTAGGTACTCAAGCCCGCTTTCCTTGTCGGCGAGAAAAGCATGCGGGTTGTAGATCACGTCTGCCCGGCCCGTCCGTACGTGCACCAGCCGCATTGCGGCATCGAGCCCGTCGCGCTGTCGAATCAAAATACGCGCAGTGATCTGCGACTGGGTAGCCTGGGACTGAATGAACTCCCGGCCGCTGATTGGTTCAATGGCGGCCCATACAGTAGCGACTGGCTGCCAACTGCGCGACACCACGCCGGTTTCTTGATTCTGGATGACGTCGCCCGAGGTGTCGACATTGTCAGTCAGCTCTTCAATGCGCACACGATGGCGCAGGCGGCCAGCTTCGAGACTCATGCGACAGTCGATTTCCGCAGCGCGTTCAAAAGACTTGTTGCGCCAGCACCCAGCACGTACCCATGGCCAGCCGTTGCTGGTACAGCCGCAGCGCCAGAGCCGTCCGTAAAACGGCGTTGCTGCGCAAGTTCGATCAGTGTGGCGGCTTGCACAGTCGGGTTCACTATGGGGTCCCCGCTGGAGTCATCCAGGACGATAGGCTCGCCAGCGCTGTCTTCCAGAATGTTCCCCTGCGCATCGCGCGCGACCATGTAGAGCCGCCACGGATCCTTGAGCCAAGACGCCACCGCAGCACTGACGGCAGGTATCCAGATGGCCATCCACCTGTCGTAGGCGTCATTGTCAATTTGAAGATGGTCTCGCACATCTTCTGGAGTCACCAGTTCTAGCATGGTCAGTTGCCCAGCTTGATCGGGCCTAGGTTGGCGTTGATCGTCTTGACCGTGGTTTCACCGTCCCGCCCCTTGCGGGCGCCGATGATCCAGTTTGAAGACTTAGTTTCAGGCTTATCGGTGGTTTCCCTGAGGGCATAGAAGGTCGAGCCGTCATGAACCCACGCTTGGCCAGCCTTCGCTGTCGTTCCTTCGCGCCAGTAACCACCGGGGCGAATGCCGCCAGCAGGGTAGCGCAGTTCCTTGGTCCGGATACCGGAGACTGCCTTGACGGTGATTTCATGAGTATCTGGGATGTATTCCATCTCAAAGAGCTCGAAACCGACCCCGTCGGTGCCGTCTTTTCCATTCACGCCGTCTCTGCCAACGACTGGGCCCAGTGCCTTTACCTCGCCATTGGTAAAGGTCACCTGCAGCGAACCGTCACGGTCGATCATGGCGCCAGCCAGGCCCATACCATCCTGGCCTTTCTCGCCTTTGACGCCGTTCATTCCGTCTTTGCCATCAATGCCATCGCGGCCGTCTTTCGGCACGGGGAGTGTCTTCACCACGCCATCGATTACAGCCTGGGCTTCGCCCCGCATGGCCTTGATTGCCTCATCCAGAATCGGACGCACATCGTCAATCGATACGCTGACGCCATCCTTGCCGTTGACGCCATCCTTACCGTCGCGACCATCGACGCCTCTGGCACCAGCCTCCCCTGGCAAACCGTCTACGCCGTTACCTCCGTCTTTACCAGACATGCCATCTTTGCCATCACACCCATCAATTCCCTTGGCACCTACTTCTCCCGGTAGGCCATCAACACCATCCCGCCCGTCTTTACCGTCAGTTCCATCTTTACCATCCTTGCCATCCTTGGGAACTGGAATAGTCTTGACGGCCTCTTCGATCATGGCCTTAACAGCTGACATGTCGCAGTCTTTGCCGTCTTTTGGCGTCGGTATGCCCGTTACTGCCTTCTGCACCGCTTCCGCAATCACCTTGATCACATCTGGCGCATGGTCGAGCTGCTTTTTCAGCCGTTCAATCTCCTGCTGCAAGGGCGCTACCTCCTTGCGAATGGCTTCGGCCATGGCCTTACCGAATTCTTCGGGGTTAAACATGGATGGCCTCCGGTTCAAGAGCTTTACGCATGGCGTCAATCGCCCTCTTGGTTGCAACGATTGACTTCGCCTCTTCGACGGCAGCCTGGTCTTCTTCTGAACGGGGTTCCGGATCCGGCACTGGAGCAGGATTCAGGTCGGTGCGGCCAGCCAGCACGCCGAGAGGATAGTCCTGGTGTTGACCCCAGAGGGTGTTGCCGCCGGCCGTGGATTCGAGATTGAAGCGCTGACGGCCTTCGTCTGGAGTCTTGATTTTTCCCTGCACAAGTTTGGTCTCCACTTCAGCGCGCTTCGCCTCGTCCATGCGCAGGAGAGGCTCCAGGTCAAGCTCGATGCCCAGAGGGGCGGTGATTTTCAAACCATCATCCAGTAGCGCTTCCATGTGCTCGATGTGGGTTTGCAGCGCGTCGGCGTAATAGAGCTGATTCAGGCCGTCGACACCCAAGCCGGAGGGGATGGTGCCGATACCGACCTTGAACGGCGGGATGCCGAAGGGCTGGCAGATTTGTTCATCGGAATAGCGCATCTGCTCAACCATCTGGGAGTCGATGCTCTTCATCGCGAATGCCGTGAACTTCATGTCAGCACCGACAATGGCGACGCGGCCAGCGTTGGGGCCAGTGAAATTGGTAGCCCAGTACGCCTTGACGTCGTTGGCGTCCTCTTTACTCATGCCGGCCGGGGCAGTCAAAATGCCGCCAGGCTGGGCGTTGTTTGCGAAGAACTCGGTGGCGCTCCGCATGATCTTCATGTTCTTGAGCGCTGGCCAGTGCGCAGCTGCCAGCGGCGGCACGCCGATCAGAGGATGGTGAATCGTCATGCAGCGGTCATGGATGATCTCGCTGGCAGGCACGATAAGGTTCTCGCCGGGATAGTCCTCGGGCAGGCTGTTCAATGGGCTGGTGTATAGCTTGTAATAGACCTCGCCAGCGTCCGAGACCATCGGAAGCACACGCTCCGGGTCCAGAACGTACATGTCGACAACATTGCCGGCGTTCTCTCCGCCGCGGTTGTCACGCCTTTTCAGGATATATGCGTTGCCGTTGATGAGTTTGGTCAACAGCCAATACTCGCGAAACTGGCCCGGGGTCTGAAAGCCGTTTGGCTTGCGCAGCACCGGGTCATAGGCATTGTTGGTTGCATCCATCCAGACGCCAGTGGTGTTCCGCTTACGCAAGCGAAACGGGAGCTTTCCGATGTCTGACGAGATGCGGTAGATGCAGGCGTACAAGGTCGGGTACGTGATCAGGTCGCCGCGCTTTTCCTCGGCGTTCTGTTGCCAGGCGCCAGTAAACGGTTCAAGAATTCGCCTCCACCCATCACGCCAGCCTGAAACTGTGTTCAGGCTGTCGGGCACACGCTTCTCGGCCACTGCCGGCGTCCTGCCAAAGGTGAAGCCGAAGGCATTCATGCCTGAGCAGCCTCGCGCAGTGCTGAACGTGCCTTTTCCGCGCCGAGCATGTGATGCAAGGTCAGCCCGCGCTCTTTGGCGAGGGCATGCAGTTGTTCGCGGTCCATCTCGTCCAGACCGTCCGGGTTGGCGGCAACGAAAGTCGGCTTTACGACATTCGGCTGTTTGGCCATGTCGCGGGTTGCGTAAGTGCCGTGTCCAAGTTTCGACAGCAGCTCGGCCTGCCGCTTAGGCATGACCCGGGTGTGCCGGTTCTTGAACGTGAAATCGACTTTTTCCATTGGGGTTCCTTCGCGTTTAAAAAAAGGGCCTCCGCACTGGAGGCCCTTTCATTCGTCAGCAGACGATCAGCAGGTCGTGGGCATCCCGTCGATCCACTGCACGGCGCCGGAGCGACGTGGACCCCACCAGATGAACCGCTCGGCGCGGAACGCGATGGAGTTGGTCTGCCACATCGACACCAGGTTGGTGCCGGAAGCGACAACCGCGGGGTTCGAAGAGCCGGCTGGGGTGTCGGACATTTCAATGGAAGCCGTGTCCGAAGCGTCCAGCGTGACCGAGCCGTCGTCAGCCAGGAAGATTTCCGATTCATCCACCAGGATGAACGGAGCACCGCCGGAGCCGCCGTTGTTGGCCAGGTACTGGGACACACGCACAGGCACACCGTCCAGCGTGCCGCCGGTAGGCGTCATGCCAGGGAATGCCACGGTACCCAGAGCCTCACGCGACAGCGCCAATTGACGGGCAACGGCAGGAGTCGTGTAGTAGGCAGGACGGGCGCCCATGAACGTGGTGTCCCATGCGGCCCACAGCAACGCGATCGCGCAGCGCACGGAGGCGGGGTCTGCGTAATCGATGGTGTTGCTGGCGATAGCCACAGGCGTGACGCCGTTCAGCAGGCCGGCTGGCGACACGTTGGCAACTGCGGCCAGATCCGGATCGAACAGGTCGGTGTCAACGCGCGCGATGACGGTGTCAGCCAGCGAGTCCCGGACCATCGCTTCAGCCGCCGGGCTGGAGAAGCGGGCCAGTTCTTGCGTGATCACGGCGATTGCCGCAATCTTGGTGAACGGCACCGTGGTGGCGTTGTAGTCGAACTTCGTGACCGGCTTGGCCTTACCCTGGCCAACCCATGCGGCAGTACCGCCGCTGGTCTGGCCAGCGATCCGGACATTGAACGGTACGGGGCGGAAATTCGCCTGACCGATCAGGGTGCGCGGGCGCAGATATTCGATGAAGTCGCCCATGAACGTCTCTGCGTACACCAGCGGTGCAGCCCAGGTGGCGTTGATGGTGTCGCCGGCGGCAACGGTGGCCTTCATGATCATCAGTTCCTGCAGGTTGGCGCCTTCAGCCTGGGCCTTGAGCGTCTTGACCACGCCTTCCGTGTGCGGGAAGTGCTTCTCAGCCAGGCGGAAGGCCATTTCGTGATTGCCCTTGGCCTTGGTCAAGCACATTGCGTAGCGGGCCATGGCAATGCCAGGCTCCAGCTTCTCGACGGTCTTCAGGTGCAGGCCGTGGACCGAACCGCCACGGCTTTGCTGCTCGCGCTGCTGGGTGTCATCGACCGCCTTTATGGTGTCCTTGTCGCGGGCAGCGAGCAGGGAAATGCGCGAGATGTCGCCATCGAGCTTTTTGATCTCACCTTCCAGCGTATCGAAATTCTCGCTTTCACCCGTGTCCATCGATCGGGCCTCGTCAACGGACTTCTGGCCAATAGCCTTCTGTTCCTCGATTTTGGTTTGGCGGGTCGCCTGCAGCGACAGCAGCTGCTCGGCGAACGTCTTGGTGCTGCCAAAAGCCAGTGGCATGCCGGAGAGGCCGCCCAGAGCAGCCAACATTTCAGGGCTCATGTAATTGCTGATCGGATGGCCAGCGAGGGCCATGCCAGCAAAGAGGGCGAGTGCAGCGGCCATCAGGCCACGGACAAAGTGAGAGGTTTTCATTTCAAATTCCTTTCGGGAATAAAAAAACCGCCCGGAGGCGGTTCATTGATTTGGGGAAGGTTTTGATCACTGGCGGCCCACGTTCAACGGTGAGCGGCGGATCGGAAACTTCAGGAGCGATTCAGGCGAACGGCTCCATTGAGGTTTTGGGGTGTCGATTTCGCAGGCGAGATCAGCCGGACAGGTCCGGAACGGCGCGCTGCGTGGTCGAAAGATTGAATCTGGCGAATGACGTCAGCAGGCAGGCGGCCTTCGCTCATGGATTTCACCTGTGTGATGACGGCATCAGGGAGTGCCGGAACTGTCACGATGGACAATTCGTAGACTTCGATCTCCTGAAACTCAATGCCACCATCGTCTTTGTAGGCATATTTAATGGGCATGAAGCCGATGCTGACGGCGCGCACGAGTTTGTATTTCAGCTCGCCCCAGGCTGTATTGACCCGGTCGCGCAGGCTTTCGTATTCAGGATCCACATCGGGAATCTCGGCATCGAACTCCACGCCCTTTTTGGAGGGCTTGCCGAAAACGGCATGACCAATGGGCTTGTCGTGCTTGTGTTGATGTAGCAGGGCCACTGGGTTTCGGAACTTGATACCCAGGGGATTGACTGTGTCGCCCATTCGGTCGGTGGAGGGCGTTGTTGCCCATCCACTGAAGGTCCGCTTGGCGTTGTCCAGGGCTCGGACTTCGAACACCGAATAAGCGCGTTGAATTGCTTCCATGGTCATTCCTTTTCGTTTGCTTCCATGCGTTCCAGCCGAGCCTGAGCTCGCTTACACATGGCCGTCATGCCTTTGCGGCAGAGCCAATTGACCAACTTGCGCTGGCGGTCGATGCATTTACAGGCCATGTGTCACCCCGCGGTAGCCAGAACCAGCTTCTTCTGCGGCTCAGCTACAAGTTTTCGACCCACTGCCATCAGCAGAGCGCACATGTCGTCGATCTTTTCCGCCGCCCGCTTCTTGTCGGGGGCGTTGTTCATGTTCACGTCTTTGCGCGACACCAGGTTGGAAGCGTTCCAGTTCAGGATCGGGTCGTTGCCGTGGGCAAACTTGCCGTTCAGGTAGGCGATTTCCAGCGCCTGCATGGCGGGGTGGTAGCTCTGTGGGCCTTGAATGAATCGCTCCATCTTCACGCCGGCGTTATTCAGTCTCTGAACTGACTGCGAGGCATTCCATCCGTCGTAACCCACCGAGCGTAGGTTGAAGTTCTGGTGCACCCAGATGATCTTTTCTTCTATCGGGCCGTAGTCGATGGCCTCAATACCCGACTCGAGCAGGTGATGCTTCTGCACCCATCCGGCATAAGGAATCAGCCCGCGCTGCGTGCGCTGGCGGACCGCGACGGATGGCACCCATCGGAAGCCGTAGGTGTAAAGCATGCCTTCGACATCCCAGACCAGCCTGAAAGACGTCAAATCGGTCGTGCTGGAAAGGTCAAGCCCACCGTCGCATGGATACTTTTTCAAGAACTCGAGGTCGACGGCACCCTTACACTCCCGCCATTTGGTCAGGTTGACCCAGCCCTGCGCTACTGACGACGGCCGGTTCAGCCGCTTGATCTTGAATTCAGCGTGGGTTCCGGGCTTGTCCTTGGCCTCGATGGCGGCCTTTCGGATCTCCATCAGCAGGAGCGGATTGACGTCCATCAGCGGGTTGGCCTTGCGCCAGGCTGACTCGTCAAAGTCGTCATCCTGCTCGGTGCCCAGGTCCTCGTCCTTCTCGTCTACTGCGTAGTAAACGGCAAGATAGTGGTCGGCTTCGATCAAGCCTCGAAGCACCTTCTTCGCAAATTCCCGCTCTTCCTGCCAAGGACCGGGGTTGGCGTAACCCTCGGTCGTCAGGTACAGGAACAGCGGATTCTTGCGCGCGCCGGCTGCCGACTTCAACACATTGATCAGGTCGTGATCCTTGTGCGCGTGAATTTCATCGAGGATGGTGCAGCTGGGATTCAGCCCGTCCTGAGTGCTGGCCTTCGCGTTGATCGGCTTGTAAGTGCCGCCGTTGTTGTAACTGGCGATGGCGTTGGCAAAAGCCTCCAACCCGAATGCTGTCCTCAGGTCCTCGGTCTTCTCGACCATGATCTTGGCGACCTTGAACACGATGCGCGCCTGGCTGCCCGTCGTGGCGCCAGTTATGACCTGAGGCCCGTTCTCGCCTTCGCAGTTCTGACAGTACAGGCCGATGATGGCGGCCAGCGTGCTCTTCGCGTTCTTCCTTGCAATGGCAAACAGCGCGGTTGTAAACCGCCGGGTGCCGTCGAGCTTTCGAAAGCCGAAAAGCTGCACTAGGAAGAACACGTGCGACTCATGCAGCACGATGTTTGGGGTATCCCACTGCCCCTCGATGTGCGGGAGTTTCTCGGCAAAGTCGCAAACATCGTTGGCGTGCCACTCGTCGAAGTAGAACCCTGCTTCTTTGCCCTTCTTCAGGTCGGCCAGAAAGCGGATCGCTGCCAGCCGGATCCAGATGCCGAACTGCTTTTTGTTCTTGGGGCTGGAAGCTCGCTTCGCGTAGGCCTTCGCTACCTGGACGAAATCACGCGGCTCGTTTGCCATTCCGGCTGAACTTGTTCTCCGCGGTGGGTTCGCCCACCTGTTTTACTTTGCCTTGCGAGACTGGGGTTAACCCGAAATCGTTCACCAGATTACGGTACTGGGACACCATCGAGGCCACCGGCGCTTCCCCGGCTGACCACAGCTGGACAAGCTTCCCATGCAGGGAGCACAGCATGCCGAAGGCGCTCAGACCCGCCTCGGTCAGCAGCTTGTTTGCAACCAGGATCGGTGCCAGGCGATTCCACTCTTTTCTCGCGTGAACGTTCGGCAACCATGACGGAGGTTTGGGCACGACCAAAACCGGCGGCATCTCGACGGTCGACTCGGGCGCCCGGTCCTTCCGGTCTGTGCCTGCCACCACCTTCAGGTTGGCCGGCTTCTTTCCTGGTCCTGGCATGGTGGGCTCCTTTCCTGAAAAACGGTTTTTACAACTTGACGGTGCAAAAAAGAGCTTCAGGGCGCGGTGTCCGAGGGGTTAGGTTATCCCCTGAGACTCCCCCGCCCCCTTCTGAAGCTTTTGCGGATACACCGCCTTGGTGCTCGACAGGAAATCCATCCTCGCCGATGGTCGGCTGGAACCTGTGACCGAAGTCCTCAGCAGTCTTCCTCGCGTGGCACCCATTGGGGCCAATGCACAGGACCTGAAGGTTTTCGTCTGTGTCTTCGCCCTTGTTAGCCAGCGCGACCTTGTGGTCAAGCTGGAAGCCATCAGGGAAGTCGGTGAGCCTGCCGCAGCGTGCGCAGTGGGGAGATTTAGTCCAGAGCCTGAGGCGCCGGGCCTGCGCCTTGCGGCCCCTGAGGCGGCCATCACTGTTGTCGTACTGGGCTGAGGCCATCAGCCTGCCGGGGAGTCCATGGTGTGGCCGAGAGGCGGCATACCGTCATCACCATCTGCTTCGGCCATTGCCAGGATGAGAGCCTCGGTGCTGGCTGCCATGCGGTGGATGGCTTCAGTCTGGGCGCTGAGTGCGGCAGTCTGGAGACTGAGCGCTTCCAGCAAGGCTGAGTTGTCAGACTGGATGTGTGCGTCAGCACCGCCATCAAGGATCAGGGGCTCCAGGTTCAGGGCTGCGGCTACCGGACTCACGCCCGCTACCAGCGCTGCCATCTGTTCCTCGCTCACCCGACCCGGGAGGCGCAACACCAACAGCCCGGCCGGGGAAGAGGTGGGCTGCCCGCTCTGCTGCGATGCGGGTCCATTTGGCAAACCACTGTCGGCGGCGTTCACAGCTTGGGCACATGCTGTCATGACACGAGTTGGCGGAGATCGCCGGTCGCACGCTTGACGGCTTCGGCAAGCTTTGATTGATCAGTACGGGCATCTACCCTGATCACGGGGTCGTATGTCGGCTTTGAGAACCACGGCGGAGGATTGGTATTGCGGCCGTGTTTGGCGCGGTAAGCCTCGACGTATTCGGGGCTGCCCAAGAGAACACGGCGTTCTTCCCGGATCATCCGGCGCCACGTCGATATCCCACAGTAGCTATCAGGCAAGGGATTGAAGTTCTTGCCCATGACCTCGAGAGGTTTAAACCCCCAGTACCCGTCATCCAGCTCAGAGTGCACGTCCCAGAAGATGCTTCCGGTGTGCCAATCTGTGACCTCGGCCACATGGATGCACTTCCAACTATTGAGGCTGATCCACACCTGCCCGACCTTCGGAGCTGGGATGCTTGAGCGAAAGAGCCCGGCTATGCGCTGCAGCAGGTTAGGCGCGGCGGCCGGCTTTGGTTCAGCGTCCGGCGCGAGATCGGCGACCATGTCCAATTCGACAGAGTCAAAGGTCAGCTTGGCAACTACAGGCTCGCCCGCTTCAACAGGCTCAAGTTCCAGGCGAATGATGCCCGTCAGTTGGGTGTTTCCGGCATAGACCTTGGTCCCCTGCGCTGTACCGTCGCTGACGATCTTGAGCTTCTGCACCATGTTTTCTCCAATTGAGCCGCCCATCGGTACTCTTGATTTACGCTGCGCTGGGTTTGCACGGCGCTGGGCAGACCGTGAACCCGTCCTGTGATGACCGCTCGGGTAGCGGCGGAAATCGGCGCTCACATTGCGCACGCCGGCTGACTGTGTAAAAGAGCCGCAGCTGGATGGTCCCGCTGCGGCAAGTCCTGGACTTTCATCCGGGAGGAGACAACTGGGGGGCGACAGGCCTCGGGCTGTCCCGATGAAAGGAGCTTTTGCCCGAGGCCGTGTTGCTGGCAGGGGTTTACCCACTGCTGCCGAAGCAGCGCGCTCCCTGCTGGGGCCAGCCATGCCTTACAGGTTCCGCAGTTGGGAAGGCGGATGCTCGGCGGTACGGCTGGATTTGAAGATTGGCGGGCCTGGAACGAATCGAACGTTCAACCTTCGGTTTTGGAGACCGGTGCTCTGCCAGTTGAGCTACAGACACATTGAATTCGGAGGCCGGCAGGTTCCGCGAAGTCGCCACTGGCACGGCGGCCGGAGCTGGGTTCAATGGCTGAGACCTCAACCTGCGCTTTTAGCGCGTGAACATCATCCGGCCGGCGCTTTCTCCGAAACGGGGTGCAGCTAGCTGGACTTGAACCAGCGGCCTCTTACCTTTGCCATCGAAGGCTGCCCGCAAAAGCAGGCGACAAGCGCTCTATCCACTGAGCTACGGCTGCGGAAACGAAAAAGCCACCGCAGAGGGTGGCCCAAATGAATTTGGTGAGTTGCAAAGCGCGCTGGGAGTCGAACCCAATCCGGGTAACCATGAGGTTTGCAGCCTCACCCGGCCATGGAATCCACGCCGCGTATTTCTACGCTCTCACCAAAACGAATGCTGACTGCGGCAGCCGCACCCACCGGAGTCACCGGCCTATCAGCATTCGATTTGGGAAAGTGTTGGGAGGTAGCTCCGCCATCGATGTCTACCGACACAGCCGGAGCGTGGCGGGCATTTGGCGGAGAGTCCCGAGGCGACAGCCTGAGCAGGCTGTGCGGTTCGTGGGCCGAATTCTATACCTATGTTTGCATGGCGCGCAAGCGGCTTTGAATCGAGCGCCGCGCCCGCTGCACGGAATCGTCCATGAAGTTGGCCAGTCTGCGGCCTTGCTGACCATAGGGAAACTCGGCTGTTCCAGACCCGTCGCAGGCCAGGCACATCTTTGTCGACAGGCTGGGCGTGCCGGGTATCTGCTTGAACTTCAGACCGTCGCAGGCGTGGCAGGTCTGGTCCAGCCAGTGCTTGATGACTGCACCGGCCATCGGTACCGGATCCTCGTATTTCCACTTCATGGCCTGGAGTGCCACCTGGTTGCGGCATTCCGGCAGGCTCTTGAGCTTTCCGACCAATGTGCGCAGCTCCTGCTCATACCAGCGATGGGCCTCAACGCGCGCAGCAATCGTACGGCGTCGGGCGTCATCCTTGACGGCCTTCCTCAGCTCATCCTCTTTCAGACCATCCTGCACTTCGACCTTAAGCGCAGAGGCCATGGCGTCGACATCGCGGTCTGTCGGCTTCAGTGGCTTTGACGCTCCATCCCACTCGCTGTGCAGTCGCATCAGAGAGGCACCGACGCGGCTCGGGCTCCAGGCGGCGGCGATCAGCAATCCCGAGGCACCCATGGGGCTGTCCTCCTGCTCGTCAAACCGCAAGTTGCTGGCGCCCGTGGCCTTGGTATAAATCTCTTCAGTGGTCGGTTTGTCGTCGTTTTCTGCTGCCATGGTAGCTCCAGTTTGCTATTAATTACGTAGCTGCTCAGTCTCGTATTTATTGGCCTGCAGGCTGATTTCGCTGCGTTTCCACGATCACCCGGTAGGCATCATGCAGCCATCCGATCGCGTGGTGGCCATCAGCCTTTTCAGCAAAGCTGGTGCGCGGGTCTTTCTGGACTGCCTCGATCATTTCGGGGGTGAGGCCCAAGGGCATCGCAACGCTCGCAGGTCGTGGGCGCTCAGGCTCTACGGCTGGCGGATTGGCAGTGTCGATCAGGGCCCACGGTCCTTCGGCTACACCGGCGCGAACCTTCTTTGTCGGCAGTTCCCCCTTCAGCTTTTCCTGATTGCCGGTCACGGTCTCAGAACTGCCCAGAACGAGCGGCTGCACGACCTTGACGGCTTGGTGACCAGATGGCGCGGGCTTGGGGGCTGCTGCGACCGTTTCAGGTCCTGCAGTGGTCAGTACGGTTTGCGTTGTCGGTGCCAGAGGTAGGACCTGCGCAATGTTGCTCGAAGCCGGGACGGTGCTCTGCTGGACCTGCTCGACTGAAGGGTCAAGCCGAAAGGCCTTCAGGTTGCCCAGAACCCAGGTGGCTTCGCCCGGTGTGCGCAGCTTTGTCAGTGCGCCACGGGAGACGGGCAGTTGCATCAGCGTGTAAACCCCTCCGCCCACGCAACCGAACTTCACGGCGATGTCACCAGCCGTCAGCTCGTCATTTGGGAATTTGACAAGGTGGTCCAGTACCTTCCAGGCAATGCTGCCGGGCTTGGGGACATAGAGTTCGGGTGGCGGCAGGTCATCGGTCATTTGTTGCTCCGGTTGAAGGTTTGGGGATACGTGAGATTGGGGCCAGCTTCGCCAACGAGATAACGGCCCGGTTTGACTGGACCACCGCATGCAAACAGTCCGCCGGGTGCCTCTGAAAGCTGGCGCAGTGCAACAGTAAATGCGTCAGTGGAAACCACGACACGCACCATATCTCTGGCCGCCCAGCCAACTGCCTTGCTCACCATCAGAACCCGGTAGGAGACGTTCATCTGCATGCGGTCAATGCATGCGCGCTCTTCTATGGTGGCCTGAACACGTGCCATGGCGTCGGCGCACATCTGGTCGAGGTCGATCATTTCCAGCCTTTCGCTATACACGCGACGCACCACAGAACACCTGCGACTGCAAGGAATGCGAAGAACGGGATACCAGGCGGCAGTGTCAACTTGCCAAATAAATAGAAAGCTCCTGAGCCGATGGCTGCCGTGACGTTCATGGATTCACTCCTGAATTGATAGCTTCTGACGTACATATCGATTGGTCTGGAGGCTCTTTTTGCTCCAGCAGGCAAAGTGCCCAATGCGCAGCTTTCCTGTTTTTTGGGCTCTCGCTGAAGTCCCCGACAATCCGCGCCCAGTCCAGCATTTGCCGCGCATGTGCGACAGCAAACCAGCCGCGCTTGACCTTGCGCAGCGCCGGGCCGCGGTCATAGGCTTCATGGCAGGCAGAGCAGCCGACAGCGCTCCGGGCATCGGATGCCTTAATGGCCATGCCCTTACCCTCGTTTTCATGACAGGCCACGCAGGTCGCTGGGTTGTGGTTGCAGATGCCGGGGATGCGGAACATGCAGGGCCTGCCCTTGGCCAGCGCCAGCAGCGCCGGGTTGCGCGGTGTCAGGTCTTTGACCACGGCCGTCCCCATGCTGTCGCACCGACTCGCAGGCGCGAAGTCCTGTCGGCCAGGCCATGGCAGCGGTGGCCGCTCTGGCTTGGTGTACTGCTTGGGGCGGCTGCGGAGCATCATGGTCTTTCCTCAATCACCCAATCGACGGCAGCGCGATGCTCGTCATCAGGAACAAACAAACATTTCGAGCTGCTGCCCATGAACACCAGCGCAGGCTTCTCGTCGGCTGTCCAGGCGTGCATCAACTTGCAGCCTTCCTGCCCAGATTCCAGAATGGCCGCATGCTCGCCGCCATCGCGCCAATCCTCGCCCTGCATTTCTGGGTTGCCCGGATCCAGCACCGTCGTCTTCATTTCAGACAGGCGGCGGACACAATGCCCCACGCGCATGGCTGCAACAGCGTCGGTCCAGTTCATTTCAGCGGCCTTTCGGTAAAGGTCACGCCCCATTCACACGAGCCGTAGGCCTCGCACTCTGTGATGAAGGTAGAAAACTGCTCGTCGCTCAGACGCTCGGTCGACTTGGACCATTCACCGTTGGGCCCTTGCGTGAGCGGACAGAACAGATCCTTGAGGTGTTTTTTCCACACGGCTGGCGCGTACCTGACCCGCTGGTCCGTCTGAGCATCCAGCAGCCACACCTGGAATGCGAAGTCCTTCAGGATGGGCCCGTTGAACTTGCCGCGCATGGCCGCCCTGCTCTCTGGGTCTTCTTCCTCCCAGGTCAGCCGGCCACGTCCGCCCTTGAGGGTGCACGGCTTGGCGTGGTGCTGGTACAGATTGACCGCTGCGATGTGGGCTTGGCGCGGCGTGTCGACTTCGTAGAAGCGTGAGGTCACTTGAGCACCCTCGCCTTCTTCTTGCGCTTGAGCCACATCCACGGGATGACCCTGCAGCCGTTCGGCTCGTCTGGATGCATCACCCTGCAATGCAGTGTTTTCTTGCCACCGATGCGCAGGACAAAGTAGCGCCGGCCGGACTCAAAGCGCAGCTCGTCGCCGGGCTCTGGCACATCACCAAAGGCTACGGTCAGTTTGCAGAGGTCGTCCGGGCGGGTGCGGCTCATGTCGCGGGCTCCTTTTGCTCTGTCATTGGCGCGCAGGCCCAGGTGCGGGCGGGCTTCACACAGACACGGCAGTAAACATGGCCGTTTTCAGCGAAGACCGTCACGTCCTTGTGGCCTTCCCTGTACACGTTGCCGCACTTGCCGCAGCTCCAGATGTGCATTGCCCTGACCTTCTTCTCAGCTTCGCCTAGCTCATTGGTTGCGGTGGCCAGCGCCGCGGTCAAGCGGTCCACCTCGGCCTCGAGTGCACGGGCCAAGGGGGCTAGCTCCTGGTGCACGGCCTCGTAGTACCGGAGATGGCCAGCAGCCCTTGTGTGCACGTTGACAGGGTATTGCTCCATCACCCGCTCTATCAGGGCGTCTACACGCTCGCGGTTCATGGCCTCAACTCCACCACCCGCAAGGCAAGGCCTGCGAAGTGAATCAGCATGCCCACCACGACAGGTTCGTCACGCAGCGCAGGGAACAGGTCGACCGATGCGTCGATGGTGAAGACCACAGTGCGCCAGTTGCCCCTGCCCTTCGGCCTGCAGATCAGCGTCATGCGGCACCTCGCAGCTGTTTGGCCCAGGCTGTGATCGCACGAGCTGCAGGCGTCTCTTTCTTTTCCACGTGAGACAAGACGTCCTCGCAGGCCTTGGCGATTGCAGCCTCGCGAGTGGCCACCACGCGCCCGGCCGGGATGTCGCACTGATTCGGCATGCCGCCATAGCCTTCTATCTCAAGCATCGCCGCGCTGCCCCAGCAATACCCGGCCGGTGTGAAGGCAATGCAGACCTCAGCCGTGCAGCGGTTTTTCAATGGTGGCATCTCGATGACTTCGCAGTCAGCAAACACACCTGCATCGTTGGGCTGGTGGTATGCCTCAAAGCCGAGATAAAGCTGATGGCTCATGCAGCGGCCCGAGCTTTCTTTTGCATTGCGGCCACCGTGTCGAAGGCGGTCCACATGCGCAGGCTGGCCAGCCTTGCAATGTCGATGGCCTGGGCGGCCGTGATCTTGGCAGCGTCCCTGTTGGGGATGCACCGCTTCGCGCAGGTGATCACGATGGGCGCGCCGCGTTCCTGTTCGGAAAGCAGAAGAACGCCGGATGATTTGCTGCCGATGAATTCCAGCAGGTCCTCGCTGTAGATCTCCTTGGGCATGCAGTAGTAATGCTTCCAGACCTTGGGCGGCCAGCTGCGCTGCGTGGTCTCGTAAACAGATGGTCGGTTCTTGCCGATCAGGTGACCATGATGGAAAACCTCTTGCGGTTCACCGTACCCCATGAACTTGCGCGACCACCACTTATCCTTCTTCGCGTCAGCCTTGAAGTCGGCGCGGCTGATCTTTATCTCGACGTCGATCAGGCGGAGGTCGTTGCACACCACCAGTAGGTCCGACTCGTGCCCTGTCCAGATGCAGTTCGGCACAACCACCAGGTGCTGGCGGTTGAAGAACTGGCGGGCGAGCGCGCCGGCGATGTTCATTTCGGTCCAGCTCACGCCTTCACTCCAGTCACATCTTCAAGCGTCTGGCGGCCGTGTTTTTTCGTCGGCATCAGCATCACCTGTCCGGTGCTGCGCTCCAACGCGACATATTTGCGATAGAGCTCTGGGTCGTTCAGCAGCTCGGGGCGCTCGGTTGCGATCCTCGCCGCGGTCTTCAAGTCGGCCTGACTGGCCATGATGCAGAAGACGCAAGAGAAGCGGCGCATGCCGAAGCTGTAGACGACGTGCGGCTGCTGGCCAGCGTTGCGGATGGCTGAGAAGACTTCGCCTTCTGTCCAATCGTGGATAGGGAGCCAGTCATACCACTCGCGGCCGGCTTTACTGTTGCCAGTGTGGAGCTTGAAAGGTTTCAGCTTTGAACGACCGGGCGACTCTTCAGCACGCATGCCCATGCAGTTGACGATCAGCGTCTGGCCAGTTGCTTTGCATCGCTGGCGGATGGTGCGCTCGATGGGGCCGCGCTTCAGGTCGCTGGTGCACTGGCGCTGGCTGGGGCTCGGAAACTTGCCGCGCTCCTCGATCATCTGCAGCAGGTCGCGGCGTGCCCGGCACACGTGCAGTGGCTCCCCGCTGGTCGTGGCCTTGATGTGCTCTATGGCACCTGCCCACTCCACCGCACCGAGGTCAGCATGCAACAAGACTAGCAGGTCGCGCGGCACAAATGTGCGCAGGAACAGATACATAGCCTGGCTATCTTTGCCGCCGCTGTGGTTCACCACGAACATGGCGCGGCGCTTGATCAGTTGAGCGATGGTGGGCAGATCTGTCACGCCGCCACCCTCAGACGCCAATGCGCGATCAATATGGCCTCTCCCCTGTTGTGATCTTTGGCCCTGTTCAGGAACTCCGAGCCTGGGTACAAGCGGCGGGCAGACTCCATGGCCTTGGCCTTGCGCTGGCGGTCGTTCAGGTTGCTGTCGATCAGCCCATAGAAGCGCTTCCACTTCTGTGAGTTGACGTATTCAAGTTCCCAGTTCAGGCACTCGATCACCGTCTCCAGTGCACCCAGCGACCGCATCAAGGATCCCTGGGTCTGCACGGCGTTATTTGCACCACCCATGACGCCGACAGCCTCAATGCATACTTGAATCGACTCGTCTGTAGGACACTTGGCCAAAAGCAGCCTGCAAAGGTTGCGGCCGTCGATCTTGTTCTGCACAAGCGCGGTGGGGCCGACACCAGGTATCTTCATCTTGGGGATGTCGAAGACGCTGAGCAGGCCGCGATGGCTCACGACGGCGCAGGCACCGGTCAGACCCGGGTCAATTCCGACGACTATCATGGGCGCCCCCTGTAGAAGTCGATGACTTCCTGTTTTGCACGAAAAACATACGGCAGCGGCATATGGCCGACCTTGACCTTCACCACGGTGTGCAACTCGTCGTAAATGGTCACCGGCCTCTCCTCTGTGTTGGGGCGGTCTTCGTCTCGGGGAAAACCTGAAGCAGCATGTCCCCGTACAAGCCCGGATCTGCCTTCGCCAGGTCGCTGATGCGGTTCCACACGTAATCCCTCCAGCCCGGCACCTTGACCAGTCGGAGGTAATGCGCAAGCATCACCTTGCGGTGGAGTTGGAAGTCGATCGTCACTCATACCTCGTCCGTGTATTGGAGAATCGGTGCGGGCGGGCGGAGCGGCAGGTCATCACGCATGTGGCCTTGGGCCAAGCTTTCAAACCGCGTCAACTGGTTTATGAAGGCGAGCTTCACTGTGCCCGTTGGACCGCTTCGCTGCTTGCTGATGATGATTTCGGCGACACCAGGCTCGCGGCACTGATCTTTCGTGTAGTACTCGTCGCGGTAGATGAACATGATTACGTCAGCGTCCTGCTCGATGGCGCCGGACTCGCGCAGGTCGCTCATCATTGGCCGCTTGTCGGTGCGGGACTCCACTGCACGGCTCAGCTGGGACAGCGCGATTACCGGGCACTGCAGTTCTTTGGCCAGTAGCTTCAGGCCTCGGGAAATTTCGCCAACTGCCGTCGCGCGGTTCTCATCCTTCATGCCGGCTGAAATCGTCATCAGTTGGAGGTAATCCACAACGATCAGTCCCAACTTGCCACCGCACTCACGCTTCAGTCGGCGTGCATTAGCGCGCAGTTCACCGATGGTGAGTCCGCCAGCCTCGTCGATGTGAAAAGAGATGGTGCGGAGCTTCTCGACAGCCTGTGTAAGGCGGGGCCACTCTTCATCGGTCAACTTACCGGTACGCAGGTTGGTCTGGTTGATCCGCCCGATAGAGCCCGCAATCCGCTCAGCTAGTTGACCTGCGCCCATTTCCAGCGAGAACACGCCGACAGGCAGCCCGGCATGGATAGCCACATGCTCGGCGATGTTGATGGCAAGTGCCGTCTTACCCATTGAGGGCCTTGCCGCAACCACCACCAGGTCCCCGGGGTGCAGGCCCGCTGTCATGCGGTCGAGGTCATAAAAGCCGGTTTCGATGCCAGGCACATCGTTCGGGTTTTCTGCTCGCTCCGTGACTCGGTCCAAGACCTGCACGATCAGCGTGTCCATCGGTTGGAAGCCCAGCTTCAGCTTTGAGCCAGCATCACCGATTGCCAGCAGGGACTGTTCGCTCTCGTCCAGGATTTCAGCGACTGACCGGCCCTGCGGGCTGAAGGCGTTGGTCGCAATCTCGTCGCTGACGGTCACCAGCTTGCGCAGGATGGCGCGCTCTCGAACGATTTCGGCATAGCGGCGGATGTTGCTGGCACTGGGCACGTACTGGGCCAGCGTGTTCAGATTGGCCAGTCCACCGGCCTCATCTGCCTTGCCCGCGTTCTGCAGGTGGTCGAAAACGGAAATCACGTCTACCGGCTTGGTGGCGTTGGCAAGCGCACCGATAGCCGAAAAAATCAGCCTGTGCTCTGCGCGATAGAAGTCGGTGTCCGTGAGGAGGTCGCCCACACGGTCCCATGCGTGCACATCCAGCAGCAGGCCACCCAACACGCTGGATTCCGCTTCAAGGGAATGCGGGGGCACACGCAACTGGGCGATCTGGCGCTCCACAGGTGGCTCGAACTCTGTAACGGCATTCATGCGCTTGGCCCCTTGTCTTTGTTTTTCTGACGCGCATCAAGCACGCCTTTTTCTTGTAGTCCACGGCTGGTCCAGGAAACACTGCCTTCGGGGTCCGTGTACCAAAGCTTTGACCAGCATCCCTTCACCGCGTTGGCAAAGACAGCAGGCCAATCTATGTATTTTTTGGTCTTCTTCGTGCCGGTTGCATGTTCGTCGCGGAACACCACCCAAGCCACCTGCAGCATTTCGTCACTGATCTTTGCGTCTCGGCAGTACTCCCGAATGAAGTGATCTGGCGGTAAAGGCTTCGTGTTGGCCAGCCTGCATTCCTCGAGGTAGGTGCCCAATGTCTTCTTCACACCTTGCCGTGATGGGGCCGGTGGCTTGACACCGGCTTCTTCTTTATCTGGTTTATGGGTATTGGTGTCTGGTTTCTGGGTAGCCGTGGCAGGCGTTGCAGTTGCCGTAACAGGTTCCGTAACTGGTAGCGTTTCCGTTGCAGGTGCCTTAGGCGCGGTCGGCAGCTTGTTCGCCAGTTCTCTAAGCTCTGCTATGGCGATGTTCCAAGGCGCGTGTTGTCCAGCGTCATGGAGCTTTTTGAACAGTGCAGCACGCTCTTCACGATGGCGTGTCATACGGAGGTTCTCGTTGGTCTTTTTGACCTCACGTTCAGGTTCACCTGCCTGATATTTCTGAATGACCTCGTCACAGGTTTTCTGGTGATGTCCATCGTCTTTAAGAATAAAAAACTCATCAAGGACGGCTTTGACGGCCTGTTTTTGTTCACGGTTGGCGGCGCGCACCAACCTGCAGGCCTGCTCGAAGTCGGCTGGAATCGGTTTTTCCTTGCGGTAATAAAGGCACACCAGGCGACGGTAGGCAAGGTCTTCCACCCAGTTCAAGTGGGAGGTTTCCGTGTCGTAGTCACCGATGTGGTGCTCGTAATAGTTCACCGGCGGCAATTCCTCAGTGCAATCGCCCGACCGTCAAGTTGACCTTCGGTCTGGAAGAAGTCAGGACCCTCGTTCAGGGCACGCTCAAAGGCGGCATGGCGCATCGTCTGCGCTGCCTGGGAACGGCCGTTGATGGCGTCGTTCTGCAGGTTCAGCCATTTCAGGGCTTCCTCACGGTAGGCAGGATCCTTGGTGTCGGTGTACTGCTCATAGGCAATCAGGAACTTGTCACCACAGGATTTGATGTGTTGTTCGCGTTCCCTGTCACCCATCACAGGGCAGGGAAACAACCGCAGCGCGGTCTGGGCGTGCTGTACGAGATTGGGGGCAGTGCTGGCCATCATGCGGTTACCTCCAGTTGAGGCGCGTCCTGGAGCAACTCCCGAAGGACATTCGCCGAGCTATGTACGAAGTAGTGACATGGCATGCAGAGCAACACGAGGTTAGTAACTGCAGCGCGCAAGGGCTGGAAAGCGAAAGACACGATGTGATGGACGTGGAAAGTAGGGTCGGTGACCCTGACCTCTCGCCAGTCCTTGCTGCAGCGCTCACAGCAGGCGTCAGCGCGCCTCCAGACTTCCACGACAGCCTGCTTCCATTCATCGGAGCGGTAAAACTCCTGACGCTCAGGTGTGGCACCACCCTTCCAGTTAGGGTTGTGATCGGGAGGTACTGTGTGCAGCCAGTGCTTGCCGCCTCGCAGGTATGGAACCCGGCCATCAGCCAAGGTCGAGGCTCTTACCTTGGCGATGCTTTCGGGGCTATGTTTACGTCCAGCAAAACCGTTGCGCTGTCCGGGCTTGAACTGGGGTCCAGGATTCACGCCTCGCGGCCGTGTGGGGATTCCTTCCTTGCGCAGCCAGTAGTGAACGGTCTTGGCGTCGCGCTCATACAGCCAGGCAATGTCCGGGCAGCCAAGCTCCAAGGTCGTGTACATGCGATTCAGCACCTCGCGACTTGGTCTTGCATAAGTAGATTTGGTGGCGGTCATTCGAGGCCGCTCCCTTCAAGCACAAGCTCTTCGTTCTGCTTGTCAAAGCGGTAGCCGGCTGCAGCAGCTTCGCAATTCTTCACGGCCTGGCGAAAGTAACTGGGCTTGAGTTCCCATCCAATTGCCTTGCGGCCCAGCACGATTGGGCTGTAGACCTCGCTGCCCACGCCCATGAACTGAGTCATCACCGTTTCGCCGGGGTTGCTGAACAAGGTGACGCAGCGGTCAATCACGTCGAGCTGCAAGGGATGGACGTGCTTTTCGTCCTCGCTGTCCCTGGCCTCCCGGTACGGCAGAACGCGGTTGAGGCGGATGTCGTCCCACATGCAATCGGCGTACTGGCGCCAGATCCAGTGCGAAAAGCGGTTCTCGGTCTGCTTTCCGGTCCAGCCGCGGTACTGCATCACGTCGGCTGGCGGTGTCCGCTCGCCAGCGTACTCGAGCAAACCAACGGGATGCGCCACTGGTACCGGGTTGGCACCATTGCGCCTGAATGTCAGCAGCACGTCGCCAGAGGCCACGCCGCAGTCGATGGAATCGGCGCACAGGGAGGCATGGGCAAGATTTTTCTGCATGGTGCGCAGACGAACGGCCAGCGGCTCCTTCCAGATCATGCGGCGCCCGGTGTACCTCCATCCCTCCCGCTCGTGTAGGCGGATGATGTCTCCAGGGAAGTCTCGCAGGTGGTCGGTCCCGCTGTTGCTGATCGGCACGTCCATGCAATGCACGGCGGTGATACGGCCTGGCATCGTTACCCTGGCCGTCTCGCGCACGACAAAGGTGTAGTGCTCCATGAACTCGTCGTAGCTCTTGCAGTTCGACAGGTCGCGCTCGTTGCTGCTGTAGTGGTACATGCCGGCAAAGGGTGGCGAATAGACAGAAAGGTGGACTTTGCCGTCCGGCAGGCCCTTCATACCCTCAATGCAGTCACCGTTGTAGATGGCAAACTTGTGGGTGATCAACTGGTTGTTCACAGCCATGCTGGAAGCTCCTGTTTAGTGGTGGATGCCTGAGCCCGGCCGATAGCCATAGCGGCATTCATGTGCGACACCAGTGCGCTGAACATGGCGTCGGCACGCGCAGCCTTGCGCTGCATGTTTTTGAGCACGCCCAGATCGCCTTCCGTGGCAACCACATCCACGTCCACCTGTCGCTGTTGGCCAAAGCGGTAGAAGCGGCGAACGCACTGGTAATAGCGCTCATATGAATGGGATGGGAACAGCGTGGTGTGAGCGCAGTGCTGCCAGTTCAGGCCAAACCCGCCAATGGAGTCCTTGATGACCAGCTTATTGATGTGGCCAAGGCGGAACCCTTCGTAAATTTCTTCGCGCTCTTCTTCGCCCTGCGTGCCCTTGATCTGGGCGGCACCACCGATCAGCGTTTGGAGCAGATCACCCTCTTCGTTCAAGTGGCACCACGAAACGGACACATCGCGGGCCGCGACCAGCTCGGCCACCTTCTCGCAGCGCTCGGTAATCGTGCGTTTGCGCTCGTCGCGCTGCTCTTGCAGACCGACTGCAGGCATGGCAAACAGCATGCCGTCGCCCAACGTGTTGGCGCTGACCAGGTGTTCTGCCTCGTGCAGAGGTGGCAGCCGGAAAGCTGCATCATCAAACCCGAGGTCGGACGGCCGGCGGATGGCCCTGGCCCACGAGCACACCCACCGCCAGAATTGCTCCTCAGCGTGGCCTTTGAAGCGCCACTTGTTTTCCGAACCCATGAACCCGCGCCCGGTGCTGCTGTTGTTCAGGTCGTTCTTGAAAAACCTGTTCAGCATGTCGATGTGACCAAGATGACCCAGCGCCTCTGAAGACGTGCCGAGTTCGGTGTAATCGTTTGGTGCTGCGGTTGCGGTGCCCAGCAGGCGGTACCGCATCCTGCGCATGAACTCTGTGATTTCGCCCCGGCGGGCTCCGCTGTATGACTTCAGAATGCTGGATTCGTCGCACACTGCGCCAGCAAAGTCATTCGGGTTGAAAAGGTGCAGCCGCTCGTAATTGGTGACGTTGATGCCTGGCTTCAGCTTGCCGTCTCGGGAAACATGAACCTCAATGCCGAACTTTTCCGCCTCTCGCGCGACCTGCTTTGAGACGGCCATGGGCGTCTTGAGAAGCACGCGGCCATTCGTTTTGCGCACCACGTTTTCAGCCCAAACCAACTCCTGCAGCGTCTTGCCCAAGCCGCAGTCCTCAAACAACGCTCCACGCCCCTGCAGCAGCGCCCACTCCACCATCGAAGCCTGAAAGTCAAACAAGCTGTCAGGCATCCAGATCGGAGCGAACCCGTCCCGCGAATCAAGGTGCGACTTTTCCCGCAGGAACGTCTCATAAGCGTCTACATGCGTCATATCTGCGTCCTCTGTAGACGGTGCAGCTTGTCTCGCTGGGAGACGGTTTCGGTGTTGATCGAAGATGTCGGTGCCCTGCTCTTGCTGCCGATCACTGAGCCAGCATCAAGAGAGGCACGTGACCGCTCGGCGGGGTTATTGGGGCTGAACTTGCTGTCGCTGACGAAGACGCTAGACGCGCCCTGCCAGGCGAACACTCCCTTGCTGCGGCGAGCCATCAGACGGCCTTCAGGGCTGGATGTGCAGCTTCGTTCTCGCGCCTGACTTCTGCCAGCACCGCCTGCAGTTCCCGGATGGCCAAGCTGACATCGCGCTCAATCGTTTTGCGCTCGTTATCACTGATCACGCCGTCAGCACGGGCAGCAGCCACATCGGCAAGCACCTGTGACGCCGCCGACACGAGGCCGACCGTGCAGCCCATCAGCCCCACGCTGGACCGGGCGGCAGCCGTGGCCGGCTCGAATTTGCCAATGGGGCCGCAGATGGCATTGACATAGGCGTAGCACTCTTCGGAGTTCTCTTCGATGCACAGGCTTGAAATGCGCTGTGCAGTGCCGTCTCCGAGTTTGAATTTGGCGTCCTTGCCAGAGAGTTCCTTGCGCAGGGTTTCGGCGTTCTTGTCGAGACGGGTTGCGACGACTTCAATGCCCCCTGGGAAGTTGCTGACCATCAGCTTGAGGGCGTCAAGGGTGTTCATATCCGGATTTCCTTTTTTTGGATGTTTTCGCGGGGTTCGGGGTCTGGGACAGTTGGGGCTATGGCAAACAAACACTTCACTTTCGATAGCAGGAAACCCCTGCCAAGGCGTGGTTCAGGCGGGCACAGGCGGCTTAACCGGAGGGTTTGCCTTACGGTGCGCAGCGATGGCTTTATTCAGCGCAACCAGCTTGGATTGGCGCGGCTCAGTGATGTGGTTAAGCCGGAACTTCTCCACCGTGGCCGGGCTCAACGACGCGTTTACAGCGAGGGTTCTCGCTTGCCCGCGGGTCATGCCCTTGAGGTAGGTCCGGAGTGCTTCGATGTCGATTTGTTTATCCATTTCTGGATTATCTATCCATTTATGGATTTAGGTCAACGTGCTTAGCTATCCCGTTATGGATAGGGTTTTCCCCCAAACTTCGCACATGGTTACGAAGGCGAAAAAACCCGTTGATATCGAGCCGGTGTGCGCATCGGCTGCGGTGGTGAGCGCGAATCTAAATACGCTGATGAAGGCTTACCCAGACTTGTCGAGCAATCTCAAACTGGATAAGAAGACCAAGATAGGCACTGGTGCAATTTCACGAGCGCGAAACGGCCAAAACCTGACGTTGATCACCATGGAAGCCTTGGCAAAAGCCTTTGACCTTGAGGTGTGGCAACTGTTGGTGCCCGGCCTGGACCCGGCAAATGCGCCTGTACTGGGCATTGCAGGCAAAAAGGAGCAGGAGCTCTATAAGCGCTTCAGAACAGCGGCAAAAGAAATCTTGCAAATCGATCAGGAACCAACTTAAAGTTCAACCATGCGAAACTTGCCTGTCCTCCTGGTGCTCACGGCTATGCTTTCAGGCTGCGCTGTCGGCGGTACGGATATGCGCTTCCTCTCCGTCCCGAAGGCGACTACCACGGTCGAGGGCTACCCGATCTATGTGAAGGTCCTTAAAGTAGAGAACGCGCCGGGAATCTTTGACGTGGAGGTCGGCGATGATCGAGCCATCGCCTTTACTGGACTTAATGAGCCGCTGGCCACCCAGGCCAGGTTCAGGCAGGCCGCCGAAAGCGAACTGCGAAAGACGGTTGGTGCCGGCTCGGTGATCAAAGAAGTGTCAGCTCACGCGCCTACTGGCTTCCAGATCATCTTTCTGCGGTATTCCGTCAGTTAGCCGGACGCTCTTCCACAAGCGGTCCGCGAAGCACGCGGCTGATGTAGCCACCTCCGTTCGGGCACCTGCTGCAAAGTGATTCGTCATTGACCGGTACGGTCTTCACGCCATAGATCAGGAAATCGGTTGACGAACCATAAATGGCCGCCAGCTGCCCGATCTGCATGGCGCTGATCGCCACCCTCCCCAACTCCCATTGAGCCACAGCCTGGCGCGTGCGCCTGACCTGCTCGGCTACGGTGTCCTGAGACAACCCCATCTCGATACGGAGCGAGCGCAAGCGCTCCCCCATGGCGATTTGTTTTGCACGGTGTGGCATGACTCTCCGCTCGGTTTTACTGTTCTCTGACCGCAAGCCTCAATTGCATCGACCATTTTGCAGTGCTTCTTTTGGGCAAGCCTCAATTGCGCGATAGGTATAGCTACCTATGGGGTATTTAGCCAAAAACCCTTAATAACGAATACCAAAGACCACTTTCCAGTGGAAAAGTTTTCCATCTGCGCTGCCTCTTGCGGGTTTCCACTTACAAAATATTTTTGCGCAACCATCCATTTATGGATTGACATATCTATCCATTTACGGATAATTTCAACCAGAAGCCCGAATCCCCGGGCTGATGGAGAAAGCAGATGGACAACCCACTGGAAGAGCTACAGGCAGTCGCCAGACTGACCAAGCAGGACTTTGCGCTCGCCGCAGGTTTCCAAGGCCCAGAGTTCCAATTGGTCACTGAGCCTCAGAACTGGCGCACCGAATCTGCCCCCTGCGCAGGCCACTCCACTCCCCTTCCCACACACGCCGAGCTCGTTGCCTGGTCCCAGGCACGCAAAGCCGCTGCCCGCGAACACGGCCAACAGTTCCCCGATCACCGCCTCGACATGAGGCCCGACGAATCCCCAGACCAGCGCGCCCTGCGCCTGCAAATCACTTTCTCCAACAGGAACTATCTATGAGCCACCCAAAGCTTTCGGGAGACCTTCCCGCGCGCGTCACCAAATTGATTGCCGAGCAGCTGTGTAAGGAAGTGGCCGAGGTCACGGTCGACAAGACGTTTCAGCAGCTGGACAGCGACAGCCTGGACCAGATCGAGATCGTCATGGCCTTGGAAGACGAATTCGAAATCGTGATTGAGGAAGTTGATGCCGACAAGATCACGAGCGTCCAGACTGCCATTGACTATGTGCAGGGCGTGAAGGCTGCATTGTGATCACGGCAACCATCCGCGCAAAAGACCTGCAGCTGGTCGTGGCGGCCTCAAAGATGCGCCGCGCGAACAACGGCCATACCTGCCAACTCGCTGCGTTGACCCAGACGCACATGATTACCTACACGTGCAGCGACCAGGTGCGTAACGGTCCCGACGGCGCAGCTCGCGCGCTCAAGTATGGAATGAGCCCGGCGCGGGTCTGGCCCATGCAGCGCGGCGACATCGCCAGCGTTTTCGAGCGTGTCAAGCATGAACACGGGCGCAAAGAAGTCAGCAAGACCTGGGGTGCTGGTATCCGCGCTTTGCAAGCCGAGCCAGCATACGTCCTGAACGGTGGCACGGCATGAACGGCGGCACCCAACTCAAATACGTGCGCCACAGCACCGTGGGCTTCATCGTCTGGCCAGCACGCTATCCCGGCCTGACTCACAAGGAAGTCAGCACCTCCATTCTGCGCAGCAAGGATGCGCCTTTCGGGAATGTCATCTCAGCGGGCTTCGTCGACTGGGACTTTGACGGCATGCCCATCTGCGGCGGCCGGTCTGAGTCCCTGAACGTCGACTCCCGCAAAGACGACACCGCTGCCCTGATGGCCGAGTGGGGCATGAAAGCGCCTGCAGCTGCGCCGTCAACCGAGGCTTTCCCTGTCCTGGACGAATCACCCCTTGAAGTTGGAGATCACCAATGAAAGTCATAGGCATGGGCGCAAGCCATGGCGAGTACATCGTCACCGTCACGCACGCAGAACTCTCCAAGCT
The DNA here is from genome assembly GCA_040385325.1 of Pseudomonadota bacterium. Taxonomy (GTDB): domain Bacteria; phylum Pseudomonadota; class Gammaproteobacteria; order Burkholderiales; family Burkholderiaceae_C; genus Polaromonas. The sequence continues at coordinate 20,085 of JAZKHN010000089.1, read as the reverse complement.
TTCCGAGAGGTACTACGGTCCCAAGGAGTTGCCGTTGCTCAAGGTGGGCCAAGAGATGGATCTCGGCGCCGGTTACGACTTCCGCAATGACATCCAGCGAGCCTGCAAGCAGGTAGCGGACGCTTCAAAGGCGTTTGGCCAGGCGCAGGACACCATGTTGAAGTTTGCAGTGATGGTGGGCCAGCTGCCTGCGGAAGCTGTGGAAGTGCCTGCAGCATGAGCGCCGTTGAATTCACACCAAACCCCGGCGATACGGTTTTCAGCGAAGACGGCCGCCAAGCAGAATATGTAGCGTTTCGCGAAGAAGGTCACATCGTCATGCCGATGTACCGCGAGGATGACGACGAGTTCGCATCCGCACCATGGCCCGGAGAGCCAGCGTTTTGGCATGAAGTGTTTGCCAAAGCACCTATCCCAGTGGTCGACAAGGATGTTGAGGAGGCGACTGCCGAGCTGGTGCGCGTCAATTCTCAAGTGGCCGAAGCGTACGCGCAACTTGAACTCATGCGCAAAGAGCGTGCTGAATTTGCCCGTGACCAGCGTGCCATTCGTGATCGCCTGAAAGAGAACGAAGGGCTGCGCAACATTGACGCCTTCCTGACTGGAGAAATCACACACTTTGTGAGGTCTGAGAACGTCCCGATTATTGAGACGGCTGACGAAGCGCTGGTGCGCGGCAGCGACCGAGGCAGGAAAGAAATCCGCCTGCTGGGCCTGTTCGGTGATTCCGACAAAGGCGATCTGCGCTGGAAGGTCTGTACCTACGGCGATGGCTCTGGCGGGTCAATGACTGAGGTCATTCCTTGTCTGTCGCTTGAAGAAGCCAGAGACCGTGCGGCTGCACTACTGGTTGGTCTGACATTCCCTCGGCTTCGCAGCGGCGCTTTGAGCGACTACCACGGGCAAGACGCCGTGAAGCTCGCTGGTGAACTCGGCGTTGCCGTGCCCGAAGATATCGCCGCGAAGGTCAGTGCCCGGGTCCGCGCCAATGCGGTTGATCGACTGGCTCAGGCCACCCGGTACGCCGAAGATTACAACAAGCAACTGCGTACTGCGCAGGAAGCTGCCCGAGCTGCTGGTGTTGCGGTGGAAGGCGGTGCCGCATGAGCCTCTTCAAGATCACGGTCTGCCTTCCAGGCTGCAAGCTCGGCTGCATTCATGCCTTCCCTGGCACTGGCGATGCGATTGAGGCCATGGGCAGGCTCTTTCCTGCTGCTCAAAGTGTCTCTGTTATTCGGCTGGGGCGAGCATGAGCATCCAGCGAATCTACTGCATCGTCAAAGAGGGCGAGTGCACCCAGCCTGGCATCTGCGACCGCCGACGCTGCCACCAGCCACCGGTTCGCCAATACGAGCCCGACTTCGGCATCACACGTGGCCGCTACACCCGAGGCGAATCCACCCCGCTGCTGCACTGGATCCTCGCCATCTTCGCCGTCGTGATGCTGGTCATCGCGGCCTATCGCAACGCTTGACCCGGAGAAACCATGCAAACCCAGATGACCACGCGGACGATCTTCGTGCGCTCCACCGACACCGAAGGCAAGAGCTACACCTCCGAGCATCTTGTATGGAAAACCGATGAGAAGGATGGCGCTGACCTCTTCATCGCTGCACGCCAGAAGGACGCGGCGGACCTGAACGCCAAGTCCAAGAACCCCAACCAGCGCAAGGCGAAAGCCGAGATTGTCACCCGTGAAACCTACCTGAAGGAAAAATCCCAGTGAACGCCATCGTCGAACAAAAAACCACTGCTCTCGCACCCCAGACCGAGCAGGAGCTGATCGAGGTCCTCCAGTCCAGCCTTTACCCAGGCGCCGCCTTGCCGTCGATCAAACTGGCGCTGGGCTACTGCAAAGCCGCCGGCCTGGACCCGATGCAAAAGCCTGTGCACATCGTGCCCATGAAGGTGAGCACCGGAGAGAAGGACAACAACGGCTGGGACATCAAGGCCGACCGCGATGTGATCATGCCTGGCATCGGGCTGTATCGCGTGCAAGCAGCTCGCACTGGCCTATACGTTGGCATGACGGACCCCGAGTTCGGCCCACTAAAAACACTCAAATACCAGATCGACACCTGGGAAGGCAACGGACGTGATCGCCGAAAGACCACCGCCGACGCCGAGATCGAATATCCGGAATGGTGCCGTGTCACGGTGATGCGCCTCGTCGACGGCGTGCCGCGCGAGTTTTCGGCGCGGGAGTACTGGCTAGAAAACTACGCAACCAAGTCTGCGAGCAGCAACGCACCGAACGCCATGTGGGCCAAGCGCGTATATGGACAGATCGCCAAATGTGCCGAAGCCCAGGCGCTTCGCAAGGGATTTCCTGAGGCCATCGGCAGCCAGCCCACGGCCGACGAAATGGAAGGCAAGAACTTCGAAGACGGTCATGGCGAGCCTCGCCCAAAAGATATGGGCATGGTCGACGTCGTGCAAACCGATACGGTTACCAAAAAGGCTGACCCCTACCCCCAAGCCGACTTTGACAAGAACCTGACCACCTGGCGCAAAGTCATCAAAAAGGGCAAGACGCCCGACGAGGTGATCGCCACCGTCAACAGCCTGGGTGCGCCGTTGTCAGATGACCAGTGCGCCCGCATCCGGGCCATCCCTGAAGAACTTTTGAAGGAAGCCGGTACCCGCACGGGGGAGCGCACCGGCCCCAGCACGGACGCACCAGCTGCCACCTATGACCAGGTAAAAGAAAAGCTCAACAGCGCCGCCAACATCGACGTCCTCAACGAAGCGGCCACCCTGATCGCGGCCGTTGTCGGCCCTGAGCTGCAGGCCGAACTTAACGCCCTCTTCGACACCCGCGCTGAAGCGCTGAACGCTTAAGGACTGCCATGCGGCAAATACACAACCTCGTTCCCGGCACTCCTGAATGGATTGCCTTTCGCGCCGAGCACGACGGCGCCAGTGAAGCTGCAGCCATGCTCGGCCTTTCACGCAATACCAAGCGCAGCGAATTGCTGCACATGAAGAAGGTCGGCACAGTCAAGGAGTTCAGCGACTTCGTGCAGAAGCGAATCCTGGACAAAGGCCACGAGGTCGAAGCGCTCACGCGACCGCTGGTCGTCAAGGAAATCAAAGAAGAACTTTACCCCGTCACGCTTTCTGATGGTCGGCAGTCTGCTTCGTGCGATGGACTGACCATGGACGAAGAGACGGGCTGGGAAAACAAGCAGTGGAACGAAGAATATGCGCAAATGGTCAGGGCTGGCCAGATGCCCGAGGAACACATGCCGCAGGTCCAGCAGGGCCTAAAGGTCTCGGGGGCAAATCGCTGGATATTCTCGATCAGCGACGGAACGCCTGAGCGGTTTGTCTGGATGGAAGTTCTCCCGGATCCTGCCTGGTTCGCGCGCATTGATGCCGGTTGGGACCAGTTCGCGAAGGACCTCGCCTCCTATACGCCAGCAGCGATAAACGAGCGCCCACAGGCGGATGTGATCGAAGCCCTGCCCGCACTGGTCATCCATGCGAAGGGCGAGATCTCTTCCAGCAACCTGAAGGAATACAAGGAAGCGCTGACGGGCCGCCTGAGGGAAATTCGCGCCATCCAGCTGGTCAACGATCAGGACTTCGCCAATGCCAGGGAGTCCGCCAAGATGCTGCGCGAGAGCATCCAGAAGGCACAGCTCGCCAAGGAGGCCATGCTGGCTCAGACCGCCACGGTGGGTGAGGCGGCCACCATGATCGAGGCGATGTGCGAGGACATGCGCAAAACCGCGCTGCAGCTTGAAAAAGACGTTGAGCGCGAGGACCGGGCCAAAAAGGACAACATGATTCTGGCGGCCAAGGGCAAGATGGCCGAGCATGTGCAGGATCTGGAAGCCGAAATCACGCCCATTCGCCTTACTGTGTCGGCGCCTGTATTTGCTGACGCCATCAAGGGCAAGCGCAACTTCGCCAGCATGCAGGACGCTGTGGACACCATGCTGGCCAACGCCAAGATTGCAGCGGATGCCGAAGCGACCGAGCTGCGGGCGAAGATCGCCTGGTACACCAAGGCGGCCGTGGGCAATGGTGCCTTGTTCCCTGACTTGCATCAAGTCATCAGGAAGCCCAGCGACGACTTTCAGCGCGTCATCAATGAGCGGCTGGCAGCCCAGAAGCAGCGTGAAGATGAGGCGGCGGCCAAGGTCAAGGCTGACGCCGAGATTGAGCGCATCGAGCGCCATGCCGCAGCCGGCCGGAGCTTGAGCAGTGTGGACGAGCTGACCGTCTGCCTCAATCTCGCTGAAGGCTGGGAAGTAGCGGCTGATGCGTTCCCCGGGCATGCGGCGCGGGTGCAGCAAGCCAAGACTGAGGCGATCTCCAACGTCCGGTCACTGCTTGAGAAGGCAAAGGAAAAAGCTGCAGCTGCGCCCATCCAGGCGGCTGCCCCTGCACCAGCTCCGTCTCCGACCGGCACGCTGTCCAAAGCCTTTGTCGAGCTACTGCCAACAGGTGGCCCACGCGAAGCCATGACGGGCGGCCCCGCGCCGATCACGCGCAATCAAGCACTGAAGGTCAAGGCACCTGCCGACCTGAAGCTGGGCGTCATCAATGAGCGGCTGGCACCACTGACCATCACCGCCGAAGGCATGGAGCAGCTCGGCTTCAAGTATGTCGTCGGTCAGCGCGGCGCGAAGTTATACCACCAGGAAGACTGGGACGCCATTCTCGACGCCGCAATCAGCCACCTGCAGAAGGCACGCGACCTGGTCGCGGCTTAAAAGTTTCCAAGGCACGCATCCGGGCAACCGGCTCTGCACCCCGGGGCGCTTCTCCTCCTCCTCCCTCCCTCCCTCGTTCGCGCCGGGTGCCTTCTTTTTACACATCCCTCGGAGTACTTTCATGATCGAATTTCAAGAGTTCCAAAAGATGGCCCGCCTCACCCGGCGCGTGATCATCACCGAGAAGATCGACGGCACCAATGCGCAGATATTCATCGCGCCTGGTTATGCAGGCGAGCCCGGTGCCATCCGTACATGGTTCGATGAGGCAACTGCCACCGACATGGTCATGTTTGCAGGCAGCCGCACCCGCTGGATTACGCCTGAGGACGATAACGCTGGCTTTGCTCGCTGGGCAAAAGAGAACGCCACTGAGCTTGCGAAGCTCGGCGCAGGCCGTCACTTCGGTGAATGGTGGGGCTTGGGCATACAGCGAGGCTATGGGCTGAAAGAGAAACGCTTCAGCCTTTTCAACACCGAGCGCTGGGGGCAAGAACGTCCGGCCTGTTGCCATGTCACGCCAGTTCTGTTCGACGGTATCTGGGATGGCTCTGAGCCTGCCCTTGCGATTGACCGCTTGCGCATGCAAGGCAGCCGCGCATCACCTGGTTTCATGAAGCCCGAAGGCATCGTGGTTTTCCACGTCGCCGCCAACATCGGTTTCAAGAAAACGCTGGACAAGGACGAAATGTCCAAACAGCAGGCGGCCCGCGAAGCCGCAACCGCCGCGGCCTGATCTCCCTCCCCCTCCACTACGAAAGCAAACCATGCTACTCACATTCGAAGGCAAACAAAAAGCCACTCTTGAAGACGTCGACGTCCAGACCCAGAAGATGGGCCAGACCGACATGAAGCCCGCAGTCTGCCTGCACTGGAAGGCATCCACCCCCAACAGCTGCCTGCGCATGTACGGCGACCGCGCGCTCGAGTTCCTCTACAAGAAAGACGGGCCCGAGGGCGCCAAGCAGAAGACGCTTGACGGCGTGTCGGTAGTGTCCGAATACTCGCAACTCACCGACGAGGCCATCGCGCTGGGTGCATTCAACTGGGACGGCGACCAGACCGGCTCCACGCTGTTCATCTATCACGGCATCGGTGAAAAGCCGAAGTTCACGCTGCGCGACGGCACTGTGAACAAGCGCAAGACGACGCACCATGAAGGCGGCACCGTAGACAACAACTTCCGGTTTTTCACCACGGATGTGGATGCTGAGACGCTGGGGGAGTTAGCCGTGCTCAAGAGCCACGAGCTATTTATCGAGCTGGTCGGCCCGACGGTAGCCGATTCTGCCCAGCGCGACCTCGATGACGGTGCCGATAAGACACCAAGCGGTCCCGTTCTGTCGCCGGAAGAAGCCTTCAAGAAATCCCTGGCCGCTGAGAAGGTCGACCCCGCGGCGGATGAGAAGGTCACCACGGCCAAAGTCACGCGCATGCCCAAGGGCCCAGCGGCAAAGACCGGCAAGAAACGCTGATGCCCATCAAGGTCAACGTCACCCAAAAGACGGTCCCCCGGTTCGGGGTGATCGTGGGCGGCTTGCTGGACGGCTGGAACTACAGCCTCCTGCGGGTGACGGTGACTGGTGGGCAGTACTACTTTGAAGTGGCCGCGACACCGCCGAATTGGGTATTCCCCATGAACGTGCGCCTGGCAAAGGCCGACTTTCTTTCATTCACACCCGGCAAGGACGCCAAGGTGTTTTCGACACAACAACTGATTGATGCGGCTGTCGCTGCAGAGGGAAACGACTGATGTTCCAAGATGTAGAGATTCGACACGGGCACTTCTTCTGCGGTCTGGGCGGTGGCGGCAAGGGCTTCAACAAGGCCCGGCCTGTTGTTGGAAACAAGCGCGCGAAGTTCCGGTGCATCGGCGGTATTGATGTCGACGCTCCAGGTATCCGCGACTTCACCAAGCTCACCGGTGTGGCCGGTACTGTGCTCGATATGTTCGACCTCGAACAGTACATCGCCTTTCACGGCCGCACGCCGCCGCCCGACTGGAGGCCTGCCACGACGGCTGACATTCACCGCGCGTTCAACAACGAACACCCGCACATCATCTTTCTGTCGGCGCCGTGCAAGGGCTTCAGCGGCCTGCTGTCTCAGGTCAAGAGCCTCACCGACAAATACCAGGCACTGAACCGCCTCACGCTGCGGGGCATCTGGATGATGCTCGAAGCCTACAAGGATGACCCCGTCGAGCTGATCGTGTTCGAGAACGTACCGCGCATCGCGACCCGCGGCCGGCACTTGCTCGATCAGATCATGGACCTGCTGCGAGCCTATGGATACGCAGTGGCCGAAACCACCCACGACTGCGGCGAGCTCGGCGGCCTTGGCCAGAGCCGCAAGCGCTTCCTGCTGGTGGCCCGCCACATCGACAAGGTGCCGCCCTTCCTCTACGAACCGCCCAAGAAGAGCCTGCGCGCTGTTGGCGACATCCTCGGCAAGATGCTGCTGCCCGGTGACGAACGCGCTGGCCCCATGCACCGCATCCCTGCCCTGCAATGGAAGACGTGGGTACGGCTGGCGTTCGTCGAGGCTGGCAGCGACTGGCGCAGCCTGAACAAGCTGCAGGTCGAGAACGGCCATTTGAGCGAGTACTTGATCATGCCGCAGGTGCATAGCGGCATGCTGGGCGTCAACAAGTGGGAAGAGAACGTAGGCACCATCACCAGCCGCAGCATGCCGAACAATGGCAACTTCGCAGTTGCTGATCCTCGTCAGGAACTGTATTCATCCGGCATGGGCGTGGTGCCATGGGCTGACCATGTCGGAGCCGTGGCCGGCGAGTCCATGCCAAGCAATGGAAAGTATGCCGTTGCCGATCCCCGCAAGGGTGACATCGAGAAGACACACAAGAACGTGGCCCGGGTGGTGGAATGGGGTTCACACGCTGGCACCGTCACTTCTGGCCATGGCCCATCATCAGGTGGCCAGTCCGTCGCTGACCCTCGCTTCAATCAGTCCGACAAATGGAAGGACGGCCAGGCTTACGGCGTCCATGCTTGGAACGAACACACCGGAGCCATACCCGGCCAGCAATCCCCAGGACAAGGCGCTTACAGCGTGGCCGACCCGCGCAGGGCTGAAGGCAGGGCGGCATTCTCGAAATATGCCGTCACGCCATGGCTGAAGAATGCAGGGACCGTGATCAGCGGCGATGACAGTGGTGCCTATGCGGTTTCCGACCCGCGCCATGGTGGACCGGCGAAACATTCCAACGAGTTCCGCATAGTGCCGTGGGAAAAGAACGCTCAAGCCGTCACCAGTGCGCACGGAACCGGTCAAGCAGTTGCAGACCCGCGCGGCGACGGGCCATCGTTCGGCAAATACAAGGTCACAGCTTTCACCGGCACTGCTGGCACGGTCATTAGCGGCAGCACGACGGGCGAAGGTGCTTTTGCAGTGGCTGATCCGCGCAATGGCGTCAATCGTGAGAAGGGTGACAACTACCTCACGGCCGGCCACTATGGCGTGATCGACTGGAAAGAGCATGCCGGTGCCGTCAGCGCAGCTGCAGGCCATGACAACGGCCGTTGGAGCGTTGGCGACCCCCGCTCTGGAGCAACTGGAACATCTGCACCGTCTGATGTTCCAGAGAATGTTCCACGCCTGCCCGCGCTGAACCAGAAGATCGTCTGCAGGATTCAGGCGCTCGACGGCACCTGGCACCGCCCATTCACCACGCTAGAGCTGGCCGCGCTGCAGTCACTGGTTGACCCCGAGGAAATGCTCGAGCTGGACGGTCTGAGCGATCAGGCCTGGCGCGAGCGTATTGGTAACGCGGTGCCGCCCGACGCCGCGCAGGCCATCGCCGAGGTGATGGGCACCACCCTGCTGCTGGCCTGGTCTGGTGAAACCTTCATGCTGTCGGCCCAGCCGATCTGGGTGCAGCCTCTGGTGATCGGGCTGAGCGTCGATCAGCGGGGCAATCCCCAATGAGCGCGAAAACTGGCATCCAATGGTGCGACAGCACGTTTAATCCCGTTATCGGCTGCACAAAGATCAGCCCCGGCTGCGATGGCTGCTACGCCGCAGCACAGGACAAATTCCGCAAATGGACGCCTGAAGGCTGGGGCGGCCCACGCAAGCGCACCAGCGTCAGCAACTGGAAAGAGCCGGTCAAGTGGAATAGCGGGCAGTTCTATCAATGCTCACACTGCGGCATGAGGGGCACTGCTTCTGCTTTTGCCAACCCGTGCGCTCACGGCCGTGGCGGTGTGCATTGGCTTCAGGCCGCCCGTCGGCGTGTGTTTTGCGCCAGCCTGGCGGACGTCTTCGACAACCAGTGGGACCCACAGTGGCGCGCTGACCTGTTCGACCTGATCGCGCAAACGCCAAACCTCGACTGGCTGCTGCTGACGAAGCGTATTGGGAACGCCAAACCGATGATCAACGAGGCGATCTCGCGCTTGCGACTAGGCGGTTGGAAGCAAATGCCTTGGCCTTGGCCCAACGTATGGATCGGCGCCACCGTAGTCAACCAGGAAGAGGCCGACCGAGACATACCAAAGCTGCTGGCCATCAATGCCTACGTGCGGTTCTTGAGCATGGAACCGCTGCTGGGTCGGGTCGACCTGTGCGAGCACCTCGGCATGTGGTGGAACCAGACGATGGGCTGCTTTGAAAGTACAGGGCCAACCTTTAACAGCAAGGGCCCGACAGGTCAGCAGCACCCGGGAATAGGCTGGGTTATCGCCGGCGGCGAGAGCGGCCCAGGCGCGCGGCCATCACAGCCTGAGTGGTACCGCAGCTTGCGCGGCCAATGCGACGGCGCCAGCGTGCCGTTCCTGTTTAAGCAGTGGGGTGAATTCGCACCACTGACCGCATTCCCGCCAAGTTTTGGGACTGATGCTGCACGGATCGTTGCTTCTCACGACGGCGGCCCTGCGATGTACCGCGCCGGCAAGAAAGCCGCCGGGCGCCTCCTCGATGGTGTCGAGCACAACGGATTCCCTATGTAACGAATACGTCAGGAGAAGGCGGCACTGGTTTCGTTTTTTTCTCGCAATTCGCCAGTGAGTAGCCCCCGGGGGTAGTAGCCCGGCCTGACACCTTTAAGAAAGCCCGCAATGAGAGACCGTGAAGAGACCATCGCCTTTGAGATGAACTATTGCCAGCACTACAAGCCGGCATTGGGCATCGACAACCATGCCAACTGGTGCACGGTTGGTGTCGACCGCGAGGCGGTGAAGGTTGTTCCAACTGCTGAAGACAGGGCAAAGGGCATCTTTGGCCAGCCGTGCATGGGCGGCCATCACCTTCCGGATCCTGTGGCTGTCTGTCCCCAGTGGATTCGCCGCACCCGTGAGATGGGGGAGGATCGCGCCGACCGTACCGAGAAATCGATGCAGCGGTTCACGCTTGTGATGCCGGTGGTGAAGGCGTGGCGCACCTGGACAAAGAAGAACCGCGTCAGCAAATCCGAGGTGATCGAGTGCCCAGCCTGCAAAGGCAAGTTGCACCTTTCGCAGGCGGCCTTCAACGGCCACGTTCACGGCAAGTGCGAGACGCCGGATTGTGTGAGCTGGATGGAATAGCCATGCCAAACATGAGCTTTGCCCTCACGACCCAGCAGATGGTCGACCAGACGAAAGATGTCACCCGCCGCATGGGCTGGCTCAAGCTGCAGCCCGGCAAGCTGGTGCAGCCCGTGAAGAAGTGCATGGGCTTGAAGCCTGGCGAGAAGATCGAGCAGATCGCCCCTCCGGTCTGGGTGATCAGCAACAGGCGCGAGCCGCTGCGCAGATTGATAAACCAGGCGGACTATGGCCAGCGCGAGTGCAACCGGGAAGGTTTCCCCGAGATGACGCCGCGCCAGTTCGTGGAGATGTTCTGCGACACGCATGCCAAGTGCACGCCTGACAGCGAGGTCAGCCGCATCGAGTTCGACCACAGCGCAATGCTGGGCTGGTTGCCGATGACCACGGCCCCAAAAGACGGCACCCAGATTGAAATACTGGTGCGCCACCTTAACTGGTTCTATGCCAAACGCTCGGAGAAGAACCGCTGGCAGCAGGAATGCAAGGCCAGTTGGCTGGACTTCAACGGTGGCGGTTTCTCCTGGGACGGGATCATGGGCGATCACATCGCCTGGAGGCCGAGGGGGTGAAAACCTGCCGCTACTGCCTCAAGCCGGCCGTGCTGCTCAAGTTCGGCGACGAAGGCTACCCGTATCAATGGGACTATGGCCCGGTCTGGAACTGCGCGCCTTGCCATGCCTACGTCGGCTGTCATCCCGGTACCGAGAACGCTCTGGGCGGCCTGGCCAACGCAGAGCTGCGCGAGATGCGGCAGAAGGCACATGCAGCATTCGACCCTCTCTGGAAGGGAAAGATGCGCCGCGACAAGATGGCCAAGGGCCCAGCTCGGCGCGCTGGCTACCGCTGGCTTTCTGAGCAACTCGGCATCCCCGTCAAAAAGACCCATATCGCCTACATGAACCTGGGCGAGTGCGAGCGCGTGATCGAGGTCTGCAATGCGGTTCACAGCAAGGAAAAGAAATGACGCTGACAGCCGAACAGGTCATTGAACTGTGCGTGGCAAAGGGTGCACGCGCGCGCATCGCCAATGGGCTAGCCACCCCGCCGCCGGCGCCGCCTCCGCAACAGTTCCCGAGCATTGATGACCTGCCCCCCATTGTGTTTCCTGACACCGAAAGCCAACCATGACACATTCCCTCGGTACCCTCCCCTTCGACCTGACGAAGCTCATGGAGACGCGCCTGCTGGTCCAGGCCAACAGCGGCGGCGGTAAAAGCTGGTGCCTTCGCAGAATCCTCGAGCAGACGTCCAAGGGCGTTCAGCAGCTGGTGATCGACCCCGAGGGTGAGTTCGCCACGCTCCGCGAGAAGCATGACTACATCATCTGCGCGCCGCACGATGCAGACGCGGTCGCCAACCCGCAGACTGCTGCTGCGCTGGCCAGGGCACTGTGGGAGTCCGGCGCCAGCGCAGTACTCGACATCTACGAGCTGAAGGCACACGAGCGCATCCTGTTCGTGCGTCGTTTTCTCGAGGCGCTGATCAACGCGCCGAAGCGCATCTGGCATCCGACCATGGTGGTGATCGACGAAATCCATATGTTTGCGCCTCAGGTGGGCGATGCCGAGAGCCGGGCGGCCGTGATCGACCTCGCCACGCGCGGCCGGAAGCGCGGCCTGGCGCTGGTGGGCGGCACCCAGCGCCTGTCAAAGCTTCACAAGGATGTGGCCGCCGAACTGCTGAACAAGTTGATCGGACGCACTGGGCTGGACGTGGACGTGCAGCGCGCAGCCGATGAACTGGGCATGGCGCGCGCTGGTGCTCAGCAGGTCCTGCGCAGTCTGGAGCCCGGCGAGTTCTTCGCCTTCGGTCCTGCGCTGGCCGCTGGCGTCACTCGCACCATGACGGGCCCTGTTCACACCACGCACCCGACAAGCGGCGCGCGTGGCATGACGGCACCGCCGCCGGCGTCCAAGGCTGTGCTGGCGAAGTTGCAGAAGCTCGAGGGGATTCAGCGCGAAGCCGAGGCCGAAGTGAAGACGGCTGAAAAGATGTTGGCCGAGATCAATGACCTGCGCAAGAAGCTGTCTCAAGCCGAGAAAGCCAGTCCGGCCACTGTTGACCAAGGCCCAAGGCTGACAGCCATGCGGCAGGAACTGGATGCGATGACACGCAGCAGGGATGGCCTGCAGCTGGTGCTCAACGGTTGGCACGACCGGGCGCGGCGCATGGCGGCAACCTTGCTGGAAAGTGTGGGGGATGTCGCCGTGGGCACCAAGGCACCGGCGAAGCTTGCAATGGCTGTCGAGCGCAACGAGGTGCGGCAGCCCAGCCCCAGGCCTGCCCCGGCGCCGAAAGCCGCTGGTCCGGAGATAACCGAGATCAGCGCACCGCAGGTGAAGATTCTGGACGTCCTGGCACAGCTCGAGATGTTCGGCGTGTCGGCTGCCACCAAACCCATGATCGCCGCTCACGCTGGCGTGAGCCCCACATCAGGCGGCTACTTCAACAACCTGGGGAAGTTGCGGAGCCATGGGCTTATCGACTACCCCTCCGGCGGCATCGTTGCACTGACTGACGCTGGAAAGCTGATTGCCAACTATCCCGACACGGCCCCGACCCTGCAGGACCTGCACGGATCCTGGCTGTCCATCGTCAGCAACCCCCAGGCGGCCATCCTGCAGGTGCTGATCGACATCTACCCCGGATCCCTTCCCAAGGATGACCTGGCCGACCGCGTCGGCGCATCTCGCACCAGCGGCGGGTATTTCAACAACCTCGGTCACCTGCGCACGCTGGGCGCCATCGACTATCCACAGAAGGGCATGGTCGCTGCCACCGCCGTTCTTTTCCCGAAAGGCAAATGATGACTGAACGCACCCTCACCCCTGAAGCCCAACTCGAGCGCGACCAGTTCGACCGCAAGTTCGGCAGTGACGGCAACTGCAGCTGCCACCTCAGCCCGCCGTGCGGCAGCTGCACACATCCTGGCAACCCACGCAATCAGGAAGAAGACGAGACGGCGTGGGTGACTGAAAGCGGGACAGATGCGCATAAAACCGTGACAAAACAGGCCGGTTCCACAGAAAACACGCATAAAAGCGGTTCAGTTGTGGATAAACCAGCCATCAGAGACATCCTTGAGTTCATCGTCGGCGCGGTCAGGCACTACGGAGAATGCGTCGCGAAAGCACGGAATATGGAAGCCCAGCCCCAGGACGATGCTGCAGCTGATGAAGCCTTGCGCAACATCGAAGCCCGGGTCCTGTTGGCATTGAGCAATTTTGCTGGCAGTAGCTGCGCCGAATGTGGAAAGACCCACGGCGACGGCTGGGCGCTCTACTGTGTTGACTGCTGCATGGTGATTCAGAACCTGCTCTCCCTGGACATGCCAGGTAACTTGCGTGAGCTGATCAAAGCGCTGGGTGTTCAGCGGCCCCTCGACACTGCCGGCATCGAGGTTGCAGTGAACCGATGGGCTGTGGACAAGGCGGCCAATATGCTGGCCGCGCATGCTGCCCGACCGACTTTCCAGTCTCGCGTCGCCCCGTGGATGCAAGCCTGCTTCGGACCTGAAATCTCTGCCGATCGCATGGAACGCAACCATAGGTTCTTTGAGGAAGCGACTGAGCTCGTGCAGGCCAACCAGATGACCCGTAGCGAGGCGCACCAGTTGGTGGACTATGTGTTCAATCGCCCGGTCGGCCAGCGTCCGCAAGAGGTCGGCGGCGTGATGGTCACCTTAGCCGCGCTGTGCCTGGCCAACGGCAACGACATGCACGAATGCGGCGAAGTCGAGCTGGCGCGGATCAGCGACCCGGTGACCATCGAGAAGATCAGGGCGAAGCAGGCGGCCAAGCCCAGGCATTCACCTCTGCCTGAAGCAGTACCTGCAGCGCTAATTGTGCATCCCAATGATGACGACTGGGAACGCCGCCGGGCCGCAACATCAGGCAACGGAACTTTGATTCACGGAAACCGGCGCCCAGCGCCTCATGCAGCAGCGCCGATGGTGCCATCCGAGAAGACCACCCTCACGCTTTCATACGAGGACGGCCAGACCCATGAACGCAAGGGCATCACTGAACTGGCCGAATCAAGCGGTGCGCGTGTACCCACCATGGTGGATTTTCCCGTTGGTTCGCTCTGGTTTACGGAAGAAGCACTGCTGCTGTTCTCCGCCCGCCTTCAGTCGCAAGCCATCGAACCATATTTGCCGACCGTTGAACAGGGGCGGGCTGAGTGGGCGAAACAAGCAGCGCTGAAAGAGTGCGCCCAACACTTTAACGCGACAATCAATACACACGGAGGACAAACCGGCGCGCTGATGCGTGCGCTGGACCTCGCATACGAATACGGACGGGGTAGCTCAGCGGTAGAGCCCTGCGAAAGCGGGAGCGTCGTCGGTTCGAATCCGACCTCCGTCCATCCCTCTGCCAGCCCGGTAGCGGTGCCGGATACAACAGGAATGCAGGCACGCATGCGTGCGTCAGGCATGTATGGCCTGCTGTCTGAAATCCTCGGCAGTGGCGCTCTCCGCCAGCACTACGGCACTGACCACGACATTATTGACCGCGTAAAGATGGCCTGCGCTGAACAGGAATCCGCGATGCGTACCGCCACTCACCCAGCACTACCCGATGCGGGTTTGGATTCGCAGAAAGGCGGTGACGCATGATTGCACCAGGATTTCTTGGTCGAAAACTCGATGTCAATACGCAAACTTGGCAGCACACGGATGGCTCTGGTGGAGCAATTCCAGACGAACGTCGGCAGGAAGTACAGGCCTTTCTTGATGCGACGCCGTGGGGAACTCCCGGTCGCGGGATTATGGCGCTGATCATGATTTGGGACGCCAAAAAACAAGCCGCTGTCATTGCCACCAGTAAGGCGACATCATGAGCGACTGGACCGAGGAAGACTGGAAGCGTATGCGTGCAATGGTCTATCACGAATCAATGTGGGGCTGCCGTGGCACGGCGACCTTCTATCCACCCGTTTGCTGGCTCCCGCTTGATCGAAAGGCCGCGTCATGACTACCCCCACCGATGCCGAAAGGTTTGCGTTTGAGGAAATCGCGCGCCGCTTTATGGACCCCGACAAGTCGTATGCACGACTCGTAAGGGACGAGCGTTTGGGCTATGAGGACTGGCCCATCGCTTTTGCTTTCGAGATATTCAAAGCAGCCCGCTCCCTACCAGTGGATGGCCTGGATGCTGAGCGGCTGGATTGGTTGACCTCCCAAACTGACTGCGTGGTGAAAAAAGGCGGTGAGAACAGTTATTGGTTGTGCTGGATGGACAACTACAACAGCGAGCGAAACGAGCATCAAAAAGGCGAATATCCAACGCCGCGTGCAGCCTTAGACGCTGCAATCGCCAAACAACAGGAGCCATCATGACCAGCGATGTTTCAGAGGTGCTTTTGCCTTGTCCTTTTTGCGGCACGCCAGACCCGGAATACGACAACTGCGATCACGGAAGTGGGCAATGGTATTCGTGCCGAGGTTGTCCGGTGCGTGTCAAAGTGGGCTACAACGAGGATTTGAAAGTCGCATGGAACACCCGAGCCCAGCCAGCAGTGCTTGCGGTGCCAGGGTGGAGGCCGATTGCGGAAGCGCCAAAGGATGGGACCCCAATCATGGGGTTCTGGACGCCATCGGACGGAAAGGTCAAGCCCGGATGCTACGGCCCAACCTTGTTTTGCGATGGCGAGTGGGTAGACCCCGAAGATATAGATGACGGCTACGCGGACCCCACCCACTGGATGCCATTGCCAGCTCCACCAAGGAGTGAATCATGAAAGTTCGCGGACAGACGGTTTATTCATTGAAAGAGCGGCTTGAGCGGCTTAGCAAGGTTGACGAAGCGACCGGCTGTATAAATTGGACTAGCACCACAAGAAATGGTTACGGCTCTTTGATGGTTGGCTCTCGAAGTGATGGCACCAGCAGGACGGCAAAAGCACATCGGCTTGCTTACGAAATCGAAAACGGGCCGATTCCAGAAGGCCTACACATTTGCCATCGCTGCGATAACCCCGCCTGCATAAATCCCCAACACTTGTTTGCTGGGACAAGGCAGGACAACACAGATGACCGGGAAGCAAAAGGCCGAAACAATCCGCCAAGAGGGGAAAAGCAGGCTCATGCCAAATTGAGCGAAGTAGATATTCTGGCTATACGGCGACTTCGCGCAAGTGGTCATATTTTTGCGGAAATTGCCGAGCGCTTTGATATTGACAAATCAACTGCAAGGCGAGCAGCAAAGGGGCAGTCATGGATTCACGTTGCGCCTGCCGCCCCCGCTATACATGAAGGGGGTGAAGGGTGACAACAGTTCGTGTGTGCATCGTGTCAGATACCGAGTGCCTGCATCGCTGCGGGTCTGGCGCTTGCCATCTTGAAAACGGTGGCAAAACTGGCTGGCCTCCGGGCCTGCTTCAAGATGACAGCAAGGGACTCAGCCGCTGGTTATCCAGCAAACCCGATGCACGGCAAGTCGTCAAAAATGACGCAAAGGACACCATGACCACCCAACCCCCAGCACAGGGACTGCCTGGGTTGCCCTACAACGGTCCTTGGAAGCAAGGCGACGAGTTCTTACCGTACCACCCGAAGGCATCGCACATTGGACCCGACCACCGCGACGGCTGGAATGCTTGCTATTGGGCATGTATTGCCGCCTCTCAGGCAGGGAGAGCGGCAGAACCGGTAGCAGAAATTGGCAGTGATGCAACGCTGTACTGGGTCGGCAGTAGGCCAGTCGCGGAGATTTTCAGGAAGCACGGATTAAAGAAGGGTGACAAGCTGTATGCCGCCCCACCACTAGAGGTGCGAGAGGCGATGAGCGAGGACGAACAAACAAAGGAACAAAAATGCAAGTAATCAAAGACGATGGCTTCCCGATCAAAGCCTGGACCGACAAGATAGAGGATTCAGCCCTTATACAGCTCAAGAACTTGGCGCGTCTGCCGTTTCTCAATAAAAACGGTGTTGCCGTCATGCCGGATGTACATGCAGGCATTGGGGCAACAGTGGGCAGCGTTATAGCCGCTCACAAGGCCATAATCCCTGCTGCCGTTGGTGTTGACATTGGCTGCGGCATGAATGCTGTTCGCCTGTCGCTGACAGCCTCCGATCTACCGGATTCCTTGAGGGCCATGCGCGACCAGATTGAGCGCGATGTGCCCGTGGGGTTTTCCATGCACCAGAAGGACGATATTGTTGAGGGCAACTGGGCTGGACGCGCAGACCTGCATCAGCAGTGGAGCGACCTTTACGCAGAGTTTCCAGAAATCAAAGCCAAAAGCACCAGCATGGAATCCCAATTGGGCACGCTGGGCGGCGGCAACCACTTCATTGAAATCTGCCTCGATGAGTCGCAAAACGTCTGGGTCATGCTGCACAGCGGAAGCCGGGGCACGGGCAACGCGATTGGCCGCTACTTCATCGAAAAGGCCAAGGAAGAATGCGAGCGCTGGCACATCAAACTCCCGCATGATGACCTTGCCTACTTGCCCGAAGGCACTAAGGTTTTTGACGACTATGTGAAGGCTGTTCACTGGGCTCAGACTTACGCGCTGGAAAATCGCGCCGTGATGATGGATCTGGTTTTGAAGGCGTTGCGCAAGTCGATTTCTAAGCCTTTTGAAATCACGCAGGAGGCTATCAACTGCCATCACAACTACGTCGAGAAAGAATCCCACTTTGGGCAAAACCTTTGGGTAACGCGCAAGGGTGCTATCCGTGCCCGTACCGGCGATTTAGGCATCATTCCCGGTTCAATGGGTCAGCGCAGCTACATCGTGCGCGGCAAGGGCAATCCTGAATCTTATTGCTCATGTTCGCATGGTGCTGGGCGCATGATGAGCCGCACCGAGGCGGGAAAACGCTTTACCGTTGATGACCTTATTCAACAGACGGAGGGTGTCGAGTGTCGCAAGGATATTGGTGTTTTGGACGAAATCCCCGGCGCTTACAAGTCGATTGACGAAGTGATGCACAACCAGCGCGACCTTGTGGAAGTCGTGCACACGCTCAAACAGGTGCTTTGTGTCAAGGGTTAATTTGATAGGACGGGGGATGTGATGGGCGCACAAGTTTCAGTAAAACCAGCCTACCTTGAAATTCACGACGCTTGCAGCTTCGTGGCCCTCAAAAAGTCCACACTGGAAACCCTGGTGCGCGAAGACAAGTTCCCAAAGCCGCGGCAAATCTCAGGACGCCGCGTTGCCTGGCTGGTCCGCGAGCTGGAAGAATGGGCCGAGTCCCGGCCAGTGTCCGAGCAACTGCCTCCCGATAACACTGGCGCCAAGAAGCCCGCCAGCCAGCATTAGCTAAGCCAGGGACTCAAGCCTCTCGGAGAGCTTCCCGAGCCACAGTCGCCGTTCCGCGTTATAGGCGTGCAGATTGTAGACACCGACCACACCCGGCTGCACGTGGCCCAGAATCGCCTCCCCGATCTCGTTGGGGCAACCCATGGCGGCCAAGAGGGTGCGGCCTGTTCTGCGCAGGTCGTGGGGGCTCCAGTGCGTCACAGTCAGGCGCTCCCTCACGTGCTCCTTTTTCGCTTTGCAGTACGGCTGCAGGTAGTGGACCTTGGACTGCATATATGCCTGTTCCTGATGGCCCAGCACGCCGACACGCGACACGCTTGGGAATAGCCAGCCTGGTCCGCGCTCCAAGAGCCGTTCGACCACCACCAGCGCCCTGCCCTCCAGCGGCACCCTCAAGTCTGTGGCTCGCTCATTGTTCCGGCCTTTGGTGAATTCCTTTGGCACCGTCCACCACCAGCCATCAGCCTCTTTCGTGATGTGTTCGCCACGCATGCAGACGATCTCGGCACCGCGGGTGCAGGTCCACAGTTGGATAGTCAGAAAGTCCTTCACCTGCTGACTGAATCGTGCGAGGTCGCTGGCCAGCAGCGTCTTTATTTCGGTTTCCGACAACACCCTTTTGCCCGTGCCCTTGTGCTTGCCATCCCGCAGCGCGCCCTTGCTTCGGAGCTTTCGAGCATGCACCAGCAGCCACCAGTTCGGCAAGTCCTCGGGAATGCGGCCGGCGTCCATGCCATACACCCAGGCGGCGCCCAGTTCGGTCTTGACGCTGGCCGCCATCACGGGCCTGTCGCTCAGTCCCTCGATGAGGTCGAAGGCAAAACGCCGGTTTACTTCGGACACGGGCAAGTCGGCATGTTCCTTGATGGCCTTCTCCAGGCGCTGATGCACGGCCTTAGCGCCCTTGGCTTGGCGCCGGCGATACAAGTAACCAGCTGCATAGTGCTCGACCATCTGGCCCAAGGTGTAGGCGGCTTCAGGGGCAAGAGCCCGGCGGCTGGCTTTGTGACTGGCCCGCAGGTCTTCGCCAGTGTCACGGCGATCGCGCAGGCCCTGCCATTTGGCTGCAGCTTCGGCCGGCGGCATGTTGGGCCAGCTCCCCATCTTGATCTGCTTCATCAGACCGGTGGCCGGGTCCTTATATCGGTATACCCATGATCGCCGGCTGGTAGTGGCGACAAGCCGCAAACCCGGGCAGCCGTCAACGACAATGTGCTCACCGGCTTTCAGTTGCTTGGCGGCACGTGCGTCAAAATGCATGCTCCTCTTGTCCCCGGGGTGTTCTTCGAATATGAAAACCTACGCCAAAACATGACGAATAAGGCAAGTGTAGTTGGGTTTAGATGGGCCTCGCTGAGAAATTCAGCCGCCAAAAAAGTTACGCCGAATACTGAAAATCTGTAGGGAAAACAATGCTCAACGCGAAAAATACCAGCAAATTCAACGACCTACAAACAACCGACAAATGATGAACATAGTTATCCTTGATGTCGGTCTCTCTCAATAGAAAATTAATGTTCCACGTGAAATCTACG
>JAZKHN010000088.1:17217-23560 GCA_040385325.1 Pseudomonadota bacterium | reverse complement strand
AGGACGACAGCGATTTTTCCGCCTTCATGTCGATCTGGTTTTTTGAAGAGCAGAAGCACTCGCTGGTGCTGATGGAATACCTCAAGCGTTTCAGGCCTGATCTCGCACCGACTGAAAAAGAACTGCATGAAGTCCGTTTCGAGTTCGAACCGGCACCTGCCCTTGAAACCCTGATGCTGCATTTTTGCGGCGAGATCAGGCTGAACCATTGGTACCGCCGCGCCAGCGAATGGCACACCGAGCCGGTTATCAAACAGATCTACACCCAGCTGAGCCAGGACGAGGCGCGCCACGGCGGCGCTTACCTGCGTTACATGAAGCGCGCCATCAACAACTTCGGCAACGATGCGCGTGCCGCATTCACCAAGGTTGGCGTGCTGATGGCCAGCGCACGGCGCACGGCACAGGCGCTGCACCCCACCAATCTGCACGTCAACAAAAGCCTGTTTCCACGCGACACGATTCAGTCACGCCTGCCCAACCCGGAGTGGCTGGAACACTGGCTGGATACCCAGATCAAGTTTGATGCGGTCTGGGAGGGCAAGGTGGTCGAGCGCATCCTGCACAACATGAGCCTGCTCATGAACCAGAGTTTCAAGACCGTGCAGGAGCTCAACCGTTATCGCAAGGACATCGGGCGCGAAATCGCCTCCGCCATCGTCACCGACGGCAAGCCCCAGGCGGTGTGAGCCTCCCCGCTTTCCTGGACAAGATGGTGGCGCGTGAAAATGCGCCTGTCCGCGTGGGCGACCTTCCCAGGCCGGTCGTTTTCACCAACGGTGTTTTTGACGTGCTTCACAAGGGACATGCCACTTATCTCGCCCAGGCCCGGGCTTTGGGCGGCAGCCTGGTGGTGGCCATCAACACCGATTCGTCTGCCCGTCGCCTTGGCAAGGGTCCAGACAGGCCACTGAACAACGAACTGGACCGCGCCGCAATGATGGCTGCGCTGGAGTCGGTGAGCCTGGTCACCTGGTTTGATGACGACACCCCGGCGGGGCTGATTTCGGAACTGAAGCCCGACGTGCTGGTCAAGGGCGGTGACTACGACATGAGCAAGCTGGCGGAAGCCAGGATTGTCGAGTCTTACGGCGGCAGGGCTGTCGTCATACCGTTTGTCGATGGTTATTCGACAACCGCGCTGGTGAAAAAAATCCGCAGCGCGCCCTGATGGAGTCAGTTGTGCCGAAGTGAAGATCAGGCAGGCAGCTTCACGCTGCCCTGGCGATCAGCACAGAGTTTGAGCCGCCAAAAGCAAAAGAGTTGGACATCACTGCACCGAGCTTGCCGACGCTGCGTGCCTCCAGCGCAATGTAGTCAAGGTCACAGCGCGGGTCGGGCGTTTCAAGAAAAGCTGTTGGCGGCAGCTGCCCGGCACGCAAGGCCATAACACTGGCCACAAACTCCATGGCACCTGCAGCCCCCATGGCATGGCCGTGCACAGCCTTGGTGGAACTGACAGGCAGGGTTGCCGCAGCCTCCCCGAAAGCCAGCTTGATGGCACTGGTTTCAACCACATCGCCCACTTCGGTCGCGGTGCCGTGCGCATTCAGGTAGCCAATGTCAGTTGTGTTGAGCCCGGCATCCTGCAGCGCAAGCGTCATGGCGCTTGCCTGGCCTTGTGCATCGGGCTGTGTCAGGTGATGCGCATCGGTGGTTGATGCGTAACCAGCCAGCTCTCCAAGTATGTTGGCACCGCGTTTGACGGCCGTATCCCAGTCTTCCAGAACAAGCATGGCCGCGCCTTCGGACAGCACCAGCCCGGATCTGTCGGCCGAGAAAGGCCTGCATGACGCTGCGGCGCCGTCAGCATGGGGTTTTGCAAGCGTATGCATGGCCTGCCAGGCCTTGATGGTGCCGCGGTTGAGCAATGCCTCTGCACCGCCCACCAGCATGGCGTCGGAGTAGCCGTGACGTATCTGGCGAAATGCATCGCCGATTGCCGTGGCGGATGATGCGCAGGCGTTTGAAACGGTGCTGTTCGGGCCCTTAAGGCCAAATTCCATCGCAAGGTGAGCCGATGTGGCATTGTTCATCGCCAGCACCACCGTCATGGGCCGCAGGCGAGCTACTTTTTGCTCCAGCAGTGAGGTGTAGGCGGCATCCAGCGATCCCGCACCGCCACTGCCCGTGCCCAGCGATACGCCAAATCTTTCTGCTGCAAAACCGCCGAGACTGGAGGCGCCGAGTCCGGCCTGTTGCATGGCCTCACGCGCAGCAACCAGCGCAAACTGGCTGACCCGGTCCATCGTCAAAAGCTTTGCTTTCGGAAAATGTGTTTCAGGGATGAAATCGATGTGACCGGCGAGCACGCTTTCCGTGCCAGTCGGGAATGCGACGTCCATGGCCCGTATGCCGGACCTGGCGTGGAGCAGCCCTTCAAAAAACGTATCGCTGGTGGTTCCGGTCGGGGAAACAATCCCCATTCCGGTAATGGCAACGCGGCGTGTGACTGTCATGTGGTCCCGCGTGGGGGTAGTCAGGCCGCAGGACTGCCTGCGTTGCCCGGCTCATTGCCGGAGGGCATCAAAGGTTCGATCATCTGGACCATTTCGTCCAGTGTGCGCGGAGGGTTGGCCTGGTCTGGAATCTGGATGCCGAATTTGTCTTCGATCTGAAACAGGAATTCGATCACCGCAAGGGAATCCAGTCCCAGGCTTTCAAGCGTCGCGTCAGGCAACAACCGGTCTTCAGCAATGCCAAAAGTTTCCGCAAAAAGATTAATCAGATCAGAATTCATCAAACAAAACCCAAGGGGTGCACAAGCACCATAGCATCACGAGAACAGCCTCGTAGCTTAACATTTCTTTACATTCGGCGAGCCTGTGGAAACCCCTCTGCCCAAGGCCCTGACATCCATAAAAAACGGGGTGGCTCAGGGGGTGTACATCTGCTTGACCGCATCCGACAGGCTGAAGGTACCCAGCAACTCACCCAGATAGCTGATTGGAGCCGGCGCTTCAGCCAGGGTTCCTATTTCTTCGTGTAAACGGGCATTGCTGAACACCGCATCCGCAGTCAAAAAAGGCAGGTAGGGCTGAAGGGATGCAAACATCCACCTCTGGCGGGCAAATTTCGGTGTGGGTACAAAGTCACGGCCACGCATCACCAGTTTCTTGATGCCGGGCATGGTCAATATCAATTCGTCAGCCAGAGCCTGAAACGTCATGGAAGCCTCGCCGGTTGACACGTGGTAACAGTCGTAGGCCAGATTCTCCTTGAGCAGCATCCCGGCAAAGGCGCTTGCAATGAAGTCAACAGGGGCAAAATCCAGCCTCGCCAGAGGGTCAAGCGGCACCTCGCCAAGCTCGGCCATGACCGGTATGGACCACAACATGTTGCGTGCGAGTTTGGCGTCGTCGATGCCCCTGGACAGCACGATGCCAGGGCGCAAGGTTACAAAGGGCGCGCCCGTCGCACGCAGCAATGTTTCCGCATCTCGTTTGGAACGTATGTAATCGTTGGCATAACCCGCAAAAGGCATGTCTTCGGTAATCACTCCGCGGGGCTCGGTGGTCACAGCCGCAGTGCCAACGAAAAAGCCGCGCTGCGACGGCTTGAGCTTTTTCAGGATGCCGGCAAAATTTTCAGCGGCCCTGATGTTGATGGGGTAGACGCCCGCATCGGGCTTGAAGGACGTGCTGGCCGCAGAATGAAGAATGATGTCGGCTGAAGCGATAACCTCGGGGCTCAGTCCAAAGTCAGCTGCTTCAATGTCCCCCGCTTCGGCCGAGACAAGGGCTGCAAATTCGGGTTTCCACAGCACGCTTTTCTGCAAACGCTCCAGCAGGCGAGTGTTTGCGGCTGCCCTGTCAGAAGCGCGGACAACCGCAGTGCTTGCCACGCCGCGCGCAGCAAGCAGGAGCATCAACTCGCCGCCGATCAGGCCTGTTGCGCCTGAAAGCAGTACGCGTTTTTGCATGAAATCACTCTCGAAAATAGGAGTTCGATTATAGGAGGCCCATATTTACGGTTCACGCGTCCGCAGCGGCTTCTCCAGGCAGCTTTTTGGACTGTTCCGCGGAGGCTTTCCGCCAGAGCTTTCGCCCAAGCCAATGTTCGAGGTCATCAATGATGGTGAATACGGCGGGTACCACCAGCAGGCTCAAAAGCGTGGAGGTGATCAATCCGCCGATCACCGCAATCGCCATGGGCGAACGAAAGCTCGGGTCCGCGCCCCACCCGAGGGCCAGCGGCATCATGCCGGCGCCCATGGCGATGGTGGTCATGATGATGGGCCTTGAGCGCTTGTGGCAGGCATCGACCAGCGCATCGAAGCGTCCCATGCCATCCTGACGGGCCAGGATGGCGTAGTCAACCAGCAGGATGGAGTTCTTGGTCACGATGCCCATCAGCATGATGAGGCCGATCATGGACGGCATGGACAGCGCCTTGCCTGTCAACAACAGCGCCACAAAAGCGCCGCCTATCGACAAGGGCAACGCCGCAAGAATCGTCACAGGTTGCATGAAGTCCTTGAACAGCAGCACCAGCACGCCGTAGATGCAGAGCACGCCGATCAGCATGGCAATGCCGAAGCTGGCAAACAGCGCCTGCATTTCCTGTGCATCGCCCAGTTCGGCGATTTTCACGGCAGGCGGCAGGCTTTGCATTGAAGGCAGGGCGCGCGCTTCGGCATTGACTTCGCCCAGCGTTCTGCCGCCCAGTTCGACGCTGAGCGTGACGTTGCGGCTGCGGTTGAGGCGGTCGATTTGCGCCGGGCCGGATTCCATGGTCACGCTGGCCACGTTGCCGAGCATGACCGGGCCGTTCTTGCCAGGCACCGTGAGTCTCTCTATGGCAGCCAGGTCGGCGCGCACGGCGTCCGGCAGCTTGACGCGTATCGGCACCTGGCGCTCGGAGAGATTGAGTTTCGTCAGGCTGGTGTCGTAGTCACCTGCAGTGGCCACGCGCACTGTTTCGCCGATGCTCGAAGCCGTAACGCCAAGATCAGCCGCGCGTGCAAAGTCGGGTCGCACGATGATTTCAGGCCTGACCAGGGCGGCGCTGGAGCTGACATTGCCTATGCCCTGAAGTGTCCGCAACTCGCGTTCGACTTTCTGGGCTGACTCCGACAGCGCGACCGGGTCGGAACTGCGCAGCACCAGCTGCATCTTCACGCCGGTGTCGGGTGGGCCAACGGTGAAGCGCGCGCCGGCGATGGCGTCAAGTTTCTGGCGTATCTGGTTTTCCATGTCGGGCAGCGACTCGGACCTGTCGTTGCGATGCACTGTGGTGAGGGTGAGCACCGCACGGCGCGCCTCTGCCGCTGCACCGGGGGCAAATTCGTCGCCACTGGAACCGCCGCCAACCGAGCTGAAAACGCCCGTAATGCCCTTGACCTGCATCACAGCCTGGCGCGCCTGCTCTGCCGTGCGTGCAGTTTCGGTCAGCGTGCTGCCGGGCGGCAGCTCCATGTTGATTTGGGTCTGTGCGCGATCGGCAGGCGGCACAAACCCGGTGGGCAGCAGGAAGACCAGCCCAATGGACGCGAAGAAAAATGCGGTAGCGGCCACCATGGTGAAGATGCGGTGGTTGAGGCACCATTTCATGGTGACCATGTAACGCTGCATCAGCCAGCCATCGACTTCCTCGCGATGGGTGGTCGGCTTGAGGATGTAGGCAGCCATCATGGGCGTCAATAGCCGCGCCACGACAAGAGAGGCCAGAATGGCAAGCACTGCCGTCCAGCCAAACTGCTTGAAAAAGAGTCCGGGTATGCCGCCCATGAAGGCCGTGGGCAGGAATACCGCCACCAGGGCAAAAGTGGTGGCGATCACAGCCATGCCGATTTCGTCTGCTGCTTCCATCGCTGCCTGCATGGGTGTCTTGCCCATTCGCAGATGGCGCGAAATGTTTTCAATTTCGACAATGGCATCGTCGACCAGCACCCCGACAACCAGCGCCAGCGACAGCAAGGTCACGGTATTCAGGGTGTAGCCGAAATACTTCAAACCCAGGAAGGTCGGGATGACAGACAGGGGCAGCGCGGCAGCCGCAACCAGCGTTGCACGCCAGTCGCGCAGAAACCACCACACCACAAGAACGGCCAGCAGGGCGCCCTCATAAAGCAGCTCCATCGAGCCCTCGAAGTTTTCCTGCACCGGCTGGGCGTTGTCTATGACCTGCCTGAGCACAATGTTCGGGTTGGCGGCCTGCAGCTCAGCAACCGCCGTGCGTGCGCCGCTGGCGACCTCAATCTCGCTTGCGCCCTTGGTACGGAAGATCTCAAAGCCGACGACCTTCTGGCCGTCCTGGGTGGCCAGTGACCTGGGCTCGGCCACGGTGTCCAGGATGGCCGCGATCTGGTCAAGCCTGACACGCCGACCATCGCCCAGCGGAA
>JAZKHN010000088.1:0-17117 GCA_040385325.1 Pseudomonadota bacterium | reverse complement strand
TCCAGGATGGCCGCGATCTGGTCAAGCCTGACACGCCGACCATCGCCCAGCGGAAGTTCAAGTGTCGCAAGCTCTGATGCTGTCTTGACCGTCGCGATGGTACGCACCGACTGCTCGGCACCGCTGACATCGCCCCGACCGCCCGGTGCTTCCTGCTGAACCAGATGCAGTTGCCGCGAGATGTCGATGGCGCTCACATTCAGCGCGGCCATTTTTGCGGGATCGAGCTCAACGCGCACTTCACGTGTCACGCCGCCCATGCGTTTGACGGCGCCCACGCCAGGAACCGTGAGAAGGCGCTTGGTGACTGCATTGTCGACAAACCAGCTCAGGTCCTGGTCATCAATAAGGCTTTTGCTGCCGTCTTTCGCCGGTGCAGGGGCTGCGATAAACGTCAGCACCACGCGCCCTGCCGTCGATGCCTTTGTGACCGAAGGGTCGCGCAGGGCACTTGGCAGGTCGGCCCGCACACGTGCAACCGCATCACGCACATCGTTTACTGCATCAGACAGCGATTTCTCAAGAATGAACTCGACAGTGATGCTGACGTGCCCGTCCAGCACACTGGTGTAGATGTTCTTGATGCCCTGCAGCGTGGCGATGGAGTCTTCGAGTTTGCGTGCCACCTCGGTTTCGAGCTGTGCGGGTGCTGCACCCTCGAGCGTGGCGTTTACTGTGACGATGGGCAGCTCGATATCCGGGAAATCCTGCACTGCGCTGGATTTGTATGCCAGCAGACCCGCCAGGGTCAGCAGCACAAACAGCATGATGGCCGGAATCGGATTCTTGATGGAAAGCGACGAGAAGTTCATGACGGCTTCTTCTTTTCTTCTTATTTGGCCGGTGCCTGCGCCGCCACTTTGCTCACCAGGTCGCCGTCGTTGAGAAAGCCCGCACCGCTTGAAACAAGTTCGGCATCAGGCTTGATGCCCGAACTTACTTCAACCCGGTCGCCCAGCCTGCGGCCGGTCTGCACCTTGACCTGGCTGACATGGTTGTCCGGGCCCAGCACGAACACATAACTGAAACCGTCGCGAATGACCACTGACTGTTGTGGAATCGTCAAGGCACTTGAGGTGCCCAGGTCAAACTCGCCTTTCGCAAACATGCCGGCAGTGACCGGTGCCGTGATCTGGGTGACCGCCGCAGTACCGCCCCCGGGCACACTCAGCTTGCCGGTATTGCTGGGCAGGTCCACATAGACCAGCGCTGCGCGGGTTTGCGGATCAACAGTGGGCGCGATCATGCGCACCTTGCCCTTGAGTTCGACGCCGTTGGCGGCCACCACCGTTGCTGCGGTGCCCACCGGCAGGCGTCCCAGCTCGCTGGATGTGACCTCTGCGCGCCATTCAAGACGGCCACCGCGAATCATGCGAAAGAGTTCGGTGCCAGCACCGACGACGGCCCCCACCGTTGCCGTGCGCGCAGAAATGACACCATTGTCGGGGGCCAGAAGCTGCGTCTGCTTCAGTTTGACCTGCTGCACCGTCAGCACCGCCCTGGCTGCTTCCAGCCGGGCCTTCGCGGTTTTCTCTGCGGTCATGTACTGGTTGATCTGCTGCTCGCTCAGGGCGCCGCTGGCCTGCAGCGTGCGGGCCTTCTCGGCGTTGCCGGCAGCATCTGCGGCACTCGCCTCGGCCTCGGCCAGGCTGGCCCGGCTCTGGGCTACTTCGGCCTGAACGGACTCCAGCGCGAACACTGCCAACACCTGGCCTGCCCGCACCTTGTCACCCACATTGGCCCGCACTTCGGTCAGCCGCAAGCCATTGACTTCGCTGCCGATGATGGCCTCCTGCCACGCGGTGATGCTGCCGTTGGCTGCCAGCTTGATGGGCAGGCTGAGTTTGCCGGGCTGTACGGTGGTGACTGTCAGGGCCGGTTTGGGCGCGCTTTTCTTTTTGTCTTCCGCCGGGCCGGATCTGGAAGAGAGCATGGCCACACCGACCACGACCAGCATCGCCACAGACACGATGGCGATGATGACTGGCTTGCGTTTGAAGTTGAGCTCAGGTTTTTTCATGGATTGCGTTTCTTGATCAGTTCCACGCCGGCAGGGCAGATTCGGGGATTTCAAACACCATCGGGTTGGCATGCGGGGCTGAGGTGGTCCAGCCGCCGCCGAGGGCGCGGTAAAGGGCTATCCAGGCGCTCCGCCGTTCCCTGTCGAGGTTGACCACAGCGCTTTGCGCAGACAGCAGGGTACGGCGGGATTCTTCCAGTTCCACCAGACTGGCAAGGCCGGCTTTGTAGCGGGCCTCTGTGCCCGCGAAGGATGCGCGGTAGCCCTCTGCAGCGACGACGGTATCGGCACCTCTGTCTGCAGTGCTTTGCAGGTTGACGAGGGCCTCTTCAACTTCTCGCACAGCCTGCCTCACCGTGCCGCGATACTTGCCCGCTGCTTCTTCGTACCTGGCTTTTGCGGCTTCAAGGTTGGCTTCGCTGGCACCTCCGTCAAACAGCGGAACCGTCAGGGCAAGCGGGCCTATCGACCAGGTGTCGTAGCTCTGGCTGAAGGTTCGTGACTTTGCCTTGTTCGTGGCAATCGAGCCGGTCAGGCTAAGCCGCGGGTAACGCTGGGCGCGCGCGCTTCCTACTTCGAAACTCGCCGCACTGAGTTCCCGCGCAGCATTAAATACATCCGGTCTCTGACCCAGTACTTCAGCAGGAACACCGGATATTTCTGCAATAGGCTGCTGGGGCAGGTCGGCAACCGGTTGAGCCAGTTTTTGACGCACCACGGGTTCAGCGATGGCCGTCAGTGCCACCAGTGCCTTGACGTCGACATCACACAGGGCGCGCTGCTGGGTCAGCCTGCTGTTGCTTTCAGCTGCACTGGCACGCGCCAGTGCAGCGGTGGCGGGTGCCTCGAACCCGGCCTTTGCCACCATTGCCGTTAGCCGGGCGGTCTCGGTGCGAGACTGCATGTCGGCAGTGGCAACCGCCAGCAGCTTTTCACAGGCCCTACGGCTGTAATACTGATTGGCTACTTCTGCGGCTACAGACACACGGGCATCGTGCCAGAGAGCTTCAGCGCCCTGAAAACGTTCTTTATCGGCTGCCAGGCTGGCGCGGTTCTGGCCAAACAAATCGAGCTCCCAAGTGGTTTGCAGGCCTACCTGCGCCGCATTGGTGGGCGGCAGCGTGGTGCGGTTTACGGGGCCAGACTGGCTGCGGCTGATGTTGGCGGTGGCATCCAGGCTTGGCAGCAGGCTTGCTTCCGACGAGGCCCGTGTGGCCGCCGCCTGCTCAATATTGGAGCGTGCCGTGATCACGGAAGGGCTGACGTTCTGGGCCGCCTCAATCAGCTCAACCAGCAGGGGGTCGTTTTGCTGCTGCCACCACTGCGACAGGCTGGTCAGGCTTCCGTTGTGTGGGAGGCTTGATGTGCTGGTGCTGACAGCCACTCCCGAGGGAGGGGTTGCATACCATTGAGGGGGGGCGGCAATGGCTACGGTAGTCGGGGGTGCCGTGGCTGTGCAGCCTCCAAGAAAAAGCAGTACCGCAGCAAATGCAGCGTGGCCCCCCCTTACCGGACCCTGGCCACCGGGATACTCATGGTGAAGTCTTCTCATGCGCTGATCCTGCTCGCCCCGAGGTGTTTTGGCCGGCACGCCGGATCTCGACCCGGCCGCAAGGTATCAGCAGGGGCGGACGATCGCCAGTGGCTTATTGCCGTGATGCGCACGATTAAATCAGATGGCTGGCTGCCATCCGGTTTAACCATTCTGTTTGTCAGTCTTTAAAAACGGCCAGTGATAGTTGCCGGATTGCAGAACGCTGGTCATCCATAATCCCGGGCTCAACCTGGGTCGGCTCTTCGTTGAGGCGCGCGCGGTGCTGCACACGCCTGAGCTCCCGGTAGGCGTCGGCCGCTTTGTGGCCCACACCCGCAGGCAGAAGACCGGCACTTTCTGCACGTTGCAACAGGGCGATATTGCCGACATTCGGCACCAGCTCGGGGTGGGCCTCCGAATGCGACAGCACCAGAAACTGGACGGCAAACTCGGCATCGACCATCCCGCCTTCGCTGTGTTTGACATCGAATTTTCCGCCCCTGACCGGATGGGCAGCACGCACCTTGCCGCGCATGGTGACGATCTCGTCGCGCAGCAGGGCGGCATCGCGGGGGGCGATGATCACGCTTTCCCGGACCTGCTCAAATCTTGCGCGAAGGGACTCGGAGCCCAGCACAAAACGTGCCCTTGTCATGGCCTGGTGTTCCCAGGTCCAGGCCGTGTTGCTGCCGCGCCGCTGCTGGTAGCGTGTATAGGCGTCGAAACTGGTCACCAGAAGGCCCGAATTTCCGTTGGGCCTGAGCGCCGTGTCAATCTCGAAAAGATCGCCTTCGGCCGTCTTGATGGTGAGCCAGTTGATCAGCTTGCGTACAAAGGCTGCGTAAATCTCGGGCGCCTGTTCATGCTCGTCTTCGTATACAAAAACAATGTCGAGATCGCTGCCGTAACCGAGCTCCTTGCCGCCCAGCTTGCCGTATGCAATGATGGCAAATTGCGGGACTTCCCGGTGGCGGTTTTTCAGGCGCTGCCAGCACCATTCGGTCGTCACGGCGAGGATCACCTCGGCCAACGCACTCAGGTCATCAGCCACCTGTTCAACGGTCAGCACACCCTCCACATCCCGGGCCAGGGTGCGAAAGACTTCCGCATGGTGCGCGCGCCTGAGCAGGTTGAGGCAGGTTTCTTCGTCGTCTTCGCCGGTGCGCTTCAGGGAGGCCAGGCGGGCCTCAAGTTCACCTGTAAAACCTGCTGCATCAAAACGCTCGTGCAGCAGTTCTTCACTGGCAAGTTCATCAATCACGCCCGGATGCCGTAGCAGGTAACGTGCCGGCCACTTTGCGGCGCCCAGAAGACGCAGCAGCCGCTCGTGAACGGCGGGGCGCTCAAGCAGTAATGCCAGGTAGCTTTCACGCCTGAGCAGGGGCTCCATCCAGTCCATGATGCGCAGGGCGGCGTCTTCCGTGACCGTGCCTGCAGCCAGCCACTGCGCGGTGCGCTGCACCAGTTGTGTCAGGCGCGCGCGCGAGTCGTCGCGCAGGGCCAGCACCTTGGGGTGCTGCCGCCACTGCGCCAGCCGCGCGCGGAACTGGGAAGGCCATTGTTCTGACAGGTTGTCCAGAAGTTCATCGAGTTGCGGCGGTGCGCTGCCCGCACCCTTGACGCAGCCCTTGCATTCCTTTTTGCCGCCCAGCAGTTTGTCGAATTCGCCTGCAACCAGTTCGCGATGCGTGTCCAGTTCACTCAGAAAAGGGCAGCAGCTGCTGTAGCCCATGGTCTGCGCTATCCAGGTCAGGTCATCGTCATTCGTCGGCAGCACATGCGTCTGCTGGTCGTCCAGGTACTGGATGCGGTGCTCGACATGGCGCAGAAAAACATAGGCTTTTTCAAGGGCTGTGGCTGTTTCCTGTGGCATCAGCCCGGCCTTGGCCAGGCGATGCAGTGCATCCACCGTCGGGCGGGTACGAAGTTCGGGGAACTGGCCGCCGCGCACCACCTGCAGGAGTTGCACGGTGAACTCGATCTCGCGAATCCCGCCGCGCGAAATCTTCACGTCGTTCGCGCGTTCTGGATGACCTGCGCAGCGCTTGGTCGCATGTTCGCGAATCTGGCGGTGCAGGATTCGCAGTGAATCAAAAACGTTGTAGTCGAGGTAACGCCTGAACACGAACGGCAGTATCAGGCCACGCAGCGCCTGGGCCGAACCGCTTTTGATACACGCAAGCGGGGCGACCACGCGGCTCTTGAGCCAGGCAAAACGCTCCCATTCGCGACCCTGTGCCTGGAAATATTCTTCAAGTGCATTGAACGAAATTGCTGCCGGCCCCGAGCTGCCGTTGGGCCGGAGGGCCAGGTCGACGCGAAACACGAAGCCGTGTTCTGTGGTCTCGCCAATCAGCGCGTACATGGCCTTGACCTGCTGGGAGAAATACTCGTGGTTGGATATGCGGCCGCGCCCGTCGGCCCTGCCTGCGGTTTCACCATCCCTGTCGTACACATAGATGAGGTCTATATCGCTTGAGACATTGAGTTCGCGGGCCCCCAGTTTGCCCATGCCGACAACCCAGAGCTGGGCGCTGGCGTCGTCTGGTGAGGCGCCGGGCCCTGGATCGGGGAGGGGCCGGCCGTGATG
This sequence comes from Pseudomonadota bacterium, assembly GCA_040385325.1. Taxonomy (GTDB): domain Bacteria; phylum Pseudomonadota; class Gammaproteobacteria; order Burkholderiales; family Burkholderiaceae_C; genus Polaromonas. The sequence continues at coordinate 10,973 of JAZKHN010000088.1, read as the reverse complement.
CTCATCCAGCACCCTGCGAGATTCAATGGCGGCGACGTCGAGCGCCAGTTCCGCAAGTTCCGTCATGGCGCGTGTCACCATGGTCAGCGTGGTGCGATCGGCGGTGCCGCGGCCGCAGTCGATGACGACCAGCCGTTCCATCACCAGTTGCCTCACGACCCGCAGGGCGGCACCGGTTTCAAGGCCCTCGGCCAGCAAGGCCTGCAACGCCACTTCCATGGAAGCCCGCACCGGCTCACCTTGGGGCAAGACGTGCATGCGTGTGTCGTAGCGTCGCCTGATGCGTTGTACAAAGCGCGAATACGCCGCCAGACCGGGGGCCGCTGGTTGGGGGGGCATGGCGCCGGAAGGCACGCCGGAAAGGGCACTGGAGGGGGCGGCTTGAGCGGTGGGCATCACACTACTTCACAAAACTTCACTGCGTGCCGCGGTGCAGCGTGCCGCCGACAGTCATAATTCTGGTGCCCATGACCGAGACGAACGCCGCATCGCCAACCCCAGCGCCGCATCCTGCCTTGCGGCGAATGCGGTGGCTGGCTTCGTCGGCCCGCGTTCTTGTGTGGTTCATCCTGGCAGTCTGGTTGCTTTTCACTGCAAGCTGGGGCTTGCTGCACGGCTGGATTGTGCCGCGAATCGGCGAGCTTCGCCCGAGGCTGGAAATAGAGGCCACAAAAGCGCTTGGGGTTCCGGTGCGCATAGGCCAGATCACCGCGCGCTCCGAAGGGTTGATTCCTTCTTTCGAGTTGCGCGACGTGGTTCTGCTCGATCCGCAGGGGCGGGAGGCACTGCGTCTGCCGCGCCTGCTTGCAGCGCTGTCGCCCACCTCGCTGTGGAGCAAGGGGTTTGAGCAATTGCATATCGACCAGCCCGAGCTTGACATCCGCCGCACGGCTGACGGGAAAATCTATGTCGGCGGCCTGGATGTGTCGCAAAACAGGGCTGACAACCACGAGGCCGTCGACTGGGTTTTTTCGCAGCTCGAACTCTCCATCAAGGGCGGCACCATACGCTGGACTGACGAGCTGCGCCGGGCACCGCCCCTGGCACTCGGGCAAGTCGATGGTGTTCTGCGCAACAGCCGCCGCGGCCACAACATGCGTGTCGATGCCACGCCGCCGCCGGAATGGGGTGAGCGCTTCAGCGTGCGCGGCATTTTCAGGCAGCCCCTGCTGTCCCGCAATCCGGGCGACTGGAATGAATGGTCCGGTCAGCTGTTTGCAGAGTTCAGCCGCGTGGATGTGTCCCGGGTCAAGGAATACGTCAGCCTGGAAGCGGTAGGCACGGACATTCAGACCGGCAATGGCAGCCTGCGCACATGGGCTGATATTGAACGTGGTCAGGTCATGGGCGGCACCTTTGATGTGGCACTGGCAGATGTGGATGTGCGCCTCGGAAAAACCCTGAAGCCGCTGGCCTTTGAGTCAGTGACCGGGCGATTCGGCGGAAGGCAGATTGCCAACGGCTTTGACTTCAACACCGAAGGCCTGCGTTTCAACACCCGGGACGGGCTGCGCTGGCCGGGCGGCAACCTCGCCATGGCTTACACCTACACAGAGGGACAAACAGGACAAAAGGGAGAGCTGAAGGCTGACCGCCTTGATCTTGCCACGCTGGCGCAGATTGCGGCGCGCCTGCCGCTGGGCACCGCCACCCACGCACTCGTCGCCTCCTATGCGCCCAAGGGCCTGGTGGAAACCATAGACGCACGCTGGCAGTTGCCGCGTGAAGGCCCCATGACTTATGCCGCCAAAGGGCGTGTCACCGGCCTCGAGCTCGCGTCCCTGCCTTCTGCGCTTGTGTCCACCGGCACGAATCCGCATCCGCGCGCTGGCCGTCCGGGCCTCAGCGGCGCAGCTGTTGATTTTGATGTGACACACGATGGCGGCAAGGCCGGGGTCAGCATCGCGCGGGGCTTTGTCGAGGTACCCGGCATTTTTGAAGACCCGCGCATTGCTTTCGACAGCCTGTCCATGGATGCCCAGTGGAAGACCTCGGGTGCAAGGATTGAAACGCAACTGCGCAACATGAAGTTTTCCGGCGATGACGCCGAAGGCACGGCACAGCTTGGCTGGCAGTCGGGCGAGCCGGGTTCCCTGGGCGTGATAGACCTGCAGGGCAGCCTGAGCCGGGGCAATGGCGCCCGGGTACACCGTTACCTGCCGCTGGTTCTGCCCGATCGTGTGCGTCACTATGTGCGTGATGCCGTGGTGCAGGGCGATGTCAGCGACGTGAAATTCAGGGTCAAGGGCCCGGTCGACGAGATTCCATTTTCCAACCCTGCGCGGGGGGAGTTCAAGGTCACGGCCAAAGTCAGAAATGGCACGTTTGACTATGTTCCGTCGCGCGTTCAGGGCAAGGATGCGCAGGCATGGCCAGGACTGGGGGATGTTCACGGGGAGCTGGTGTTTAACCGCGCCTCACTCGAAGTGAATAATGCGACGGCGAAGGTGGCGGCTTTCAGCGGTCTGCAACTGGTCAAGGCAGATGCGCGAATTCCCGACCTGATGCACTCTGCAGCGTTAGAGCTCAACGCCAGTCTGAAAGGCCCGCTCGCCGACGCGCTGGGTTTTGTCAACACCTCACCCCTGGGCCAGATGACTGACCTGGTGCTGGCCAAAGCGGTGGGTAGCGGTGTGGCCACCTATGGTCTGCGACTGAATATTCCCCTGAATGAGGTCGCGAAGACAAAGGTGCTGGGCACGGTCTCACTGCCCGGCAACGATGTGCAGTTCACGCCGGATTCACCCATGCTGTCGCGGCTCAGGGGCGTCGTGGCCTTCAGTGAAAAGGGGTTCAACGTCCCTGGCGCGCAGGCCAGGCTGCTGGGCGGTGATGTGCGTTTCGACGGCGCAGGGCGCGGCGCTGGTGCAGGCCCCGGCGCGAGTGAGGCCAGCGTGGTCTTCAGGGCCCAGGGCAACCTGACGGCCGAAGGATTGCGGCAGGCCAGGGACATGGGCCTGGTGTCGCGCATGGCGCAGAACGCCACAGGCGGCGCGGCCTACACCGCGACGATAGGTTTCCGGCGTGGCGTGCCGGAATTGATGGTGACCAGCAATCTGCAAGGCCTGGCCCTGAACCTGCCGGCACCTTTTTCCAAGGCGGCAGAGACAGTCCTGCCGGTGCGGTTTGAAAACGCGCTTTTGCGCGACTCGCTGTTGCCCGGTCAAAAGCTGCAGGACCAGCTTTCGCTGTCGATGGGGCGGCTCGCCTCGATTGTGTATGTGCGCGATGTCAGCGGTACGGAGACACGCGTGATCAGAGGCAGCGTGGGTGTCGGGCTTGAGCCTGGTGAGGCGGTGCAGATGCCGGAAACCGGCGTGGCCGCCAACATCAACCTCGCGAAGGCCGATATTGATGCGTGGGAAAAAGTGCTTGCGGAGCCTGCGACTGCCCCCGTACCTGCCGCGTCATCTGCGGCTGCGCGCGGGTTTTATTCCGGCACCGCATTGGCCTACCTGCCCAACCAGCTGGCGATCCGTGCGAAAGAGCTGGTGGTTGACGGACGCAAGCTCAACGACGTGGTGGTGGGCGGTACACGCGAGGGCCTGAACTGGCGCGCCAATGTGTCGGCTGCCGAACTCAATGGCTATGTCGAGTTTCGCCAGCCGGGCGGCCAGGGTGCCGGCCGTGTGTATGCCAGGCTGTCGCGCCTCAGCCTGGGCCAGGGCAATGCCGCCGATGTCGAGAACCTGCTCGAAGAACAACCTGCCAGCATTCCCGCGCTTGACATCGTGGTCGAAGATCTTGAGCTGCGGGGCAAGAAGCTGGGCCGCATCGAGATTGATGCGGTCAACCGCGGTGCATCGGTCATCGCACGCGATGGTGGTGTGCGGGAATGGCGCTTGAACAAATTCAACGTCATCCTGCCCGAGGCCGTGCTCACAGCGACGGGCAACTGGGTGGCTGTCAATGCGCAGGCCTCCGGTATCGCCGCCGCTGCGCAGCGGACGGCGCGCGCCGCGCCCGAGAGGCGCCGCACGGTGATGAATTTCAGGCTCGATATCCTCGACTCGGGCGAGCTGCTCAAGCGCTTCGGCATGGCTGACGTGATCCGGCGCGGCAGGGGGCGGATGGAAGGGCAGGTGGCATGGATAGGCTCGCCACTCAGCCTTGATTACCCCAGCATGAACGGACAGTTCAACGTCAACATCGAGTCGGGTCAATTCCTCAAGGCCGAACCGGGCATTGCCAAACTGCTGGGTGTGCTCAGCCTGCAGTCGCTGCCGCGCCGCCTGACGCTGGATTTCCGGGATGTGTTTTCCGAAGGCTTTGCGTTTGACTTCGTGCGGGGTGATGTCAACATCGCCCAGGGCGTGGCCGCCACCAACAACCTGCAGATGAAGGGCGTGAACGCCGCCGTGCTGATGGAAGGCAGTGCCGATATCGCGAAGGAAACACAGGACATCAAGGTCGTTGTGGTGCCCGAGATCAATGCCGGCACCGCGTCCCTGATTGCCACTGTCATCAACCCGGCCATAGGGCTGGGCAGTTTTCTGGCGCAGTATTTCCTGCGGCGCCCGCTCATACAGGCGACCACGCAGGAGTTCCATATCGATGGCAGCTGGGCCGACCCGAAGATTACAAAAGTGGAGCGCAAATGAAAGTGGCTGCCATCCAGATGGTGTCCTCCGCCAATGTACGGGCCAACCTCGACACCGCCAGGCAGCTGCTTGAAAAGGCTGCGGCCCAGGGTGCAGAACTGGCCGTACTGCCCGAGTACTTCTGGCTTCTGGGCTTCAAGGACACTGACAAACTCCCGCTGGCCGAACAACCCGGCAGCGGTCTGATTCAGGACTTTCTTGCCGCTTGCGCAAAAGACCTCAAGCTGTGGATTGCCGGCGGCACGTTGCCGCTGGCCACTGGCAACCCTGCGCGTGTCACCAACACCACGCTGGTCTTCAAGCCATCTGGCGAGGTGGCTGCCCGTTACGACAAGATCCATCTTTTCCGCTTCGACAACGGGCGTGAAAGTTATGACGAGTCGCGCGTGCTTGATGCCGGGCGTGAACCTGTCGCTTTCGATTTACCCTCGACAGACGGCAACAGATACCGCGTGGGCCTGAGCATCTGCTACGACCTGCGTTTCCCCGAGCTGTACCGCGCCCTGAAGGCACACCTGCTGCTGGTGCCCAGCGCCTTCACCTTCACGACCGGCCAGGCGCACTGGGAGGTTTTGCTGCGCGCCCGCGCCATCGAAAACCTGGCCTACGTGCTGGCCTCCGCGCAGGGCGGAACGCATGAAAACGGCCGCCGCACCTGGGGCCACAGCATGGTGGTCAATCCGTGGGGCCAGATACTCGCCCAACGCGAAGAGGGTGCGGGCGTTGTCATGGCAGATGTGAACAAGGCCGACATCGATGCAGACCGCACGCGCCTGCCGGCCATCGGCCACAGGGTGTTGTGAAGTCCACGCCGCAGTTTTTCAGGCGGCTGATCGCCCTCAAGTGGGTCAGCCGTCAGTCCGGCTTCCGGCGCTGGGTGCTGTGGATTCTGCTGCTGTCGCTGCTGGTGGGCCTGCTGGGCACACTGGTCTGGCTGTCGGGTCGTTATGAGGCCAGCCAGATACAGCAGCGGCTTGAGCGCGATGCGGCAGAAGCGGTGACCGACATACGCGCTGGTTTTACCCGCAATATCCAGGGCATGCAGGCCCTGCAGTCTTCAGAGCCCGGTACGGCAACCTGGCGTGTCATGGCCGGGGACCTGCTGCGTGAAAATCGCGAGATCATGCGCATCGAATGGCGCGATGAAGACCTCGGCATGACGGCCGTTGCCGATACGCCCTACCGCAGCCCCGTGTTTGAGCGCCTGGGCCGCAGCAGCACGCAATCCGATGTGAGCCTGGCCTGCAACACCTCCAGGCGATTGAGCGGTGCGGCGTATTCGGTCAGCTATTTCATGCCGCAGCCCGATGGCCTCGGCTTTGAAATGCTGGACATGTGCATGCCCATCATGGTGGCCGGCAGGCTTGAGGGCTACACCGTGGCCACCTATTCGCTGCAGGATGTACTGGCCGAGCTGGTCAACAAACAGCTCGCGCGCAGCGAGAGCCTGGCCTTCACTGAAGCAGACGGCACGCGGCTGGCACTGCATGGCGTGACATCACGCGGCAGCCGTGTGTTCATCGCCCAGCAACTGCTTGACCTGCCCGGCAATACGCTGGTGCTGCGGCTTGAAAGCCGGCGCGGTACGCCCGACTATTTCCCCAATGTGCTGACGGCGCTGGTCACGGCCATGTCGCTGGCGTTGATGGCAGTGCTGTTTTTGCTGGCGCGCGACATGCGCCGCCGCCTCAAGGTGGAGCACGACCTCGGTGAGGCGCTGGCGTTTCGCAAGGCGATGGAAGACTCGGTGCTGACCGGCATGCGTGCGCGCGACCTCTCGGGCCGCATCACCTATGTCAACCCGGCGTTTTGCCAGATGGTGGGCATAGAGGCCAAAGACCTGTTGCACCAGAGCTTTCCCTCGCCCTACTGGCCGCCCGAGCTGGCCGAGACTTACCTGAAGCGGCAGGCCATACGCCTGGCGGGCAACAACCTGCCCCGTGAGGGCCATGAGTCGGTCTTCATCAGGCCTGACGGCACGCGCTTTCCGGTGCTCATCATGGAGGCGCCGCTCATCAATGCCGTCGGCAAGCACACCGGATGGATGAGCGCGATTCTTGATGTCAGCGAGCAACGCAGGGTCGAAGAGGTCTCACGCGCCAGCCAGGAGCGCCTTCAGGCCACGGCCAGGCTGGCCATGATGGGCGAGATGGCGTCGTTGCTCAGTCATGAGCTCAACCAGCCTCTTGCGGCAATCTCCAGCTATGCGACCGGCTCGCTGAACCTGCTCAAAGACCAGTCCGGCCATGAGCTGGCAAGTCATGAGGGCAGCCGTCGGGCGGGTCATACGCTGCCTGTCGATTCGTCCAGCGAACTGTCCAGTGACCTGCAGCTTGCGATGAGCCGCATCGCCGAGCAGGCCGAGCGCGCCGGCAAGGTCATCAAGAGCGTGCATGACTTCGTGCGCCGCCGCGACCAGGCGCGTGAGGCGGTGCAGCCGCGCGCGCTGCTTGATGCCGTGATGCCGCTGGTCAGCCTGCAGGCACGCAAGCTCTCGGTCAATGTGGTGATTGATGTCGACGCATCCTGCGGCGCTGTGCTGTGTGACCGCACCATGGTCGAGCAGGTGCTGCTCAACCTGTCGCGCAACGGCATGCAGGCCATGGCCGATTCGCCTTCTGCGGGCAGGCATGCTGCCGAGCGGGTGCTCACGCTCAGGGTCAGGCCGGCGGCCTCCAACGAGCGCAACCGCTGGGTCGAGTTTGCGGTGATGGACCAGGGCGAGGGCATCACGCCCGAAGTGGCCAGCCAGCTCTTCACGCCGTTTTTCACGACCAAGGTCGAGGGCATGGGCCTGGGCCTGTCGCTTTGCCGTACAGTCATCGAGCAGCACGGCGGCTTTCTGGGTTTTGAGCCCGGCCAGCCACGCGGCACGATTTTTACGTTCACACTGCCTGAAGCAGCGCCTGCTGCAAGGCCCGGCCTGCTGCCTGACCAGCCATAGGGGAGACCATGGAGCCTGTTTTGAATGCCACGGTGTACATCGTCGATGACGACGCCGGCGTGCGAGATGCCCTGGCCTGGCTGCTGCGTTCACGCCGCCTTCACAGCGAGACCTTTGACAGCGGCGAGGCGTTTGATGCGCACATCGGCGGCAGCTTCAAGGTGAAGTCACCGGCCTGTGTGCTGCTCGATGTGCGCATGTCCGGCCTCAGCGGCCTGGCGATGTTCGAAAAGCTGATCGCCTACGGCCTGCAGCCCACGCTGCCGGTGATCTTTCTGACCGGCCATGCCGACGTGCCCACGGCGGTCGCCGCCGTCAAGCGCGGGGCATTTGATTTTTGCGAGAAGCCGTTTTCAGACAACGCGCTGGTCGACCGCATCGAGCAGGCGCTGCAGCATTCAGCCGCAGCGCTGGCCGAGCACAGCGAATCGAGCAGCCTGCAGGCGCGGCTCGACGGGCTGACCGAGCGTGAACGTGATGTGATGAAGCTGGTGGTTGGCGGCCTGCCCAACAAGCTGGTGGCCGACCAGCTCGACATCAGCGTGCGGACGGTAGAGGTACACCGCGCCCGCGTGTTTGACAAGATGGGCGTCAAGTCGGCCGTTGAGCTGGCCAACCTGATGCGTACCATTCAGCCCTGATTGTTTTTGCCTTCACCGGGTTTGTCGTCGTCACCGGTTTTCAACTCACCATTCTTGCGGCCAGAAAACATCGTCCACCACACAATGAACACCAGCAGAACCAGTGCTCCCAGGGCTTCAAGCAAGAGCAGAACCATGACACGCTTTCAGGGAGTTGCAAAAACAGCCGCCATTATCGCGACCAGTTTTCTGCTCTGGTCATGCGCTTCAGGTCCTGGCCCGGTGTATGTCCCTTCCGGCCCGCCGCCGGTGGCCACAGCGCCCAGGCCCGGCGACGACGGTACGCTGCCGCCTTCCATCACGCAAGCCAAAAGCCGCTGGGTGCCGGTCCGCTGGTCCGAACTGCCCGGTTTTGATGACGACAAACTCTTCGAGGCCTGGAACGCCTGGCTGAAAAGCTGCGAGCGCCCCGGTGCCACCTTTGCGCCGCTGTGCGCTGAGGTCAGGCGGCTCAGCATCGCCTCGCCTGAAGATCAGCGCGCCTGGATGACCAGCCGCCTGCAGCCCTACCGCGTCGAGTCGCTCAGCGGCCCGGTCGCTGGCCAGCTCACCAGCTATTACGAACCGCTGCTCAAGGCCAGCCGCCAGCAGGGCCCGGGTTTTGACGTGCCGCTGTACCGCACGCCTGCCGGCCTTGGCAGCCGCAAGCCCTGGTATTCGCGGCAAGAGATAGACACGCTGCCCGAAGCACGCGCCGCACTGCGGGGCCGCGAGATCGCCTGGCTGGCCGACCCCGTCGATGCCATGTCGCTGCACATCCAGGGCTCCGGCCGAATTGCTGTCAGCGAGCCCGACGGCTCGCAGCGTGTGGTGCGCGTGGCCTTTGCCGGCACCAACGACCAGCCCTTTCGCAGCCCCACGCAGTGGTTGACCGAGCGTGGCGTGCGCATAGGCGCGCCGTGGACGGAATCAACCAAAGCCTGGGCCGCACAAAACCCGCAAAACGTGCAGACCATGCTCTGGAGCAACCCGCGCTACGTCTTTTTCCGCGAAGAGCCGCTCAGCGAACTCGACGCTGCCTTCGGCCCGCGCGGCGCGCAGGGCGTGGCGCTGACCCCAGGCCGCTCGATTGCGGTCGACCCCGGCAGCATTCCCTACGGCACGCCGGTCTGGCTCGCTTCACGCGGCGCGGTGGTCAACCTGCAGAAGCTGGTGTTTGCGCAGGACACCGGCAGCGCCATCGTCGGCGCGGTGCGGGCTGACTACTTTGCCGGCACCGGCTTCGAGGCCGGTGAGTTCGCATCGCGCATGAACCAGCCGCTGCAGCTTTGGGTTTTATGGCCCAGATAGTGTCTACACCGCCGGAGCGACCATGAACCCAGCAACCGCCCGAATCGCCGCCTTGTTGTCCGCCAGCCTGCTCGCCGCCTGCGCGGGGCCGGGCAACCCGCCCGAAGCGCCGTTCTACCGCTGCGAGGCCGGCGTCGATTTTCGCGCCCGCTTTATCGACAACAGCGTGGCGCTGACCGGCTCACGCGGCAACGATGTGCTGTACCGCGACGCCGGCGGCACGGGCGAGCAGGCTTTCTACAGCAACCCGCGCATGAAAGCCGAGTTCGGCCTGGGCCCCACCGGCCGCGAAGCCATCCTGCGCTACCCGCTGGTGCCGCTGGTGGTGCGTTGTGTGCGGGAGTGAGTGGGCCAGCAATGCAAGCGCATCGATCAGAAACTTAACGTAGACATTAAAAATTTAACGTGTACGTTAAAAAATCAGGAAAAGTTAAGTTTCATATTAACTTTTCGGGGTTTGAGCTTATTTGAAGAAGGTCCAAGGCACCAAAATGGCCAAAAAAAGGCCATTTTCAGGCCTTAAATCGGCTGCAAGCCAATAGATACAAGCGTAAGCAGCTACTTTATTGATAGCAAAATCATGCTTCAAACAGCCCGGCAACTCACTTCAGCCGCGCCGAAAGATGCGCCAGCGGCAACGCACTGCTGGCCTTGACCTCGCCCAGTGAGAAGCTGGTGTGTATGTCTTTCACATTCGGCATGTTGATCAGCTTTTGAAGTGCGAACTTGCTGAAGGCTTCCAGGTCTTCGGCCATCACCTGAAGTTCAAACGTGCCATTGCCGCTGATGTAGTGGCAGGAGACGATCTCGGGCAGCTTTTTGATCGATTCCTCCAGCTGGCGGGTGGCGTCGCCGGTCGTGCGCTCGGTGTCCAGCCGCACAAAGGCCAGCACACCCAAACCTATCTTGTGGCGGTTGATCTCGGCCCGGTAGCCGGTGATAAAGCCCGCTTCTTCCAGCGCCCGTACCCGCCGCCAGCAGGGCGCCGCCGACAAGCCCACGCGCGAGGCCAGTTCCGCATTGGTGAGCCGCGCGTCGGTTTGCAGGTTTTGCAGGATGGCGATGTCGAACTTGTCTAGTGTTTCCATAAATCACAATAAAACGAAAGAATCTTGCGCATGATAGCCAAATCAGGGCAAAGAACGCAATGACTTATCAGGCTGTTCTGCATACACTTTGCGTTAGAGATTCACGATTTTCAGCTTCTGGAAATCAGTGCATCCGCCCCACTTACGCACGTCCCAGACGGAGACAACACGATGAACGCGCCGCTACCTGAAAACATCCGCAAGGCACTCGAAACAGTGACCCTGGACGATAAATATTCGCTTGATTACGGCCACGCCTTCATGAGCGGTGTCCAGGCGCTGGTCAAGCTGCCCATGTTGCAGCAGCTGCGCGACAAACAGCAGGGCAAGAACACCGCCGGGTTTATTTCAGGCTACCGCGGTTCACCGCTGGGCAACTATGACCAGGCCCTGTGGAAAGCGGCCAAAT
>JAZKHN010000087.1:0-3303 GCA_040385325.1 Pseudomonadota bacterium | reverse complement strand
GTGGCGTTTTCCGAGCCGTCCTCAATGGTGACGGGGCTGTCGCGGTCTTCGCGCATGGCGCCGGCTGGCTTCCCCTGGCTCGACGTCGCGTTTTGAGCAAAGATGTTCTTGAACAGTTTTTTCATTGTTATTGCAGGCGGCGCAAGTCCTGATAGCCACCACAGGCCTCTGCACACCGGGCCGGACCGGGTACACCGAAGAAGTGGCTGTTACACACTGTCGATGGTCGTTGAGCCCTTGCAGCAAGTCAAGAAAGTTTGCCTACTTGCGTTTATGGCGCGTCGTTTTTGCGTCCTGATGTGCGTTTTTCGCGGCGTTCCGCGACCGTTTGCCTCCTCTGTCGTGCATAGCGCTTTCTTGCCCGGTCTGCAATGCAGGGGGCGGACACTGCTTCTGGCGGTGCTGGCAAAAAGGGCTGCGCCAGCGTGAAGCGCCGGGCTGTGATAACTTCCACCCCAATTCAGGAATCGGCGGGAATAAGTTTATGAGCAATTCGCAGGCGGCCACGGGCACGCAGCAGGGGACAAAGGCAGGTCTTTTGAAAGACCGGCTGGCCGCGCTTGCGCCTGAGCGCCTCAAGGGCATGCGCCGCGGCATTGAAAAGGAAAGCCTGCGTGCCCAGCGTTCGGGTGGGCTGGCACTGACACCTCACCCGGCGGCCCTCGGTTCGGCGCTGACGCACCCCAGCATCACCACCGACTTCAGCGAATCCCAGGTTGAACTGGTCACCGGGGCGCATGCCAGTGTTGATGCGGCGCTTGATGAGCTCACCCGTATCCATCAGTTCACCTACCAGTCCATGAAAGCCGTGGGTGATGAGATGCTCTGGGTGTCCAGCATGCCGTGCGGCCTGCCGACGGACGAGACCATTCCCGTGGCACGCTTCGGCCCGTCGAATGTGGGGCGCGCCAAAAGCGTCTATCGCCTGGGCCTGTCGCACCGCTACGGCAGGCGCATGCAGACAATTTCGGGCATTCACTACAACTGGTCGTTGCCCGGTGTCAGCAATGAAGAGTATTTCGGCCTGATCCGCAACTTCCGCCGCCAGGCGTTTTTGCTGCTGTACCTGTTTGGCGCATCGCCCGCAGTGTGTTCGACCTTTGTGCAGGGCCGCAATCACGAGCTGCAAAAACTCGGCGACCACACCATGCACATGCCTTACGGCACCTCGTTGCGCATGGGCCGGCTCGGTTACCAGAGCGACGCGCAGGCCTCGCTGGCCGTCAGCTACAACAGCCTGGAAGGCTACGGCGAGTCGCTGGCCGATGCGCTGACCCGCGCCTACCCGCCTTATGAGAAGGTCGGCATACAGAACCCCGGCGGCGACTACAACCAGTTGGCCACCACGCTGCTGCAGATCGAAAACGAGTTTTACGGCACCATCCGCCCCAAACGCGTGATCTTCCAGGGCGAGCGTCCGCTGCATGCGCTGCGCGAGCGCGGCGTCGAGTACATCGAGGTGCGGCTGATGGACCTGAACCCCTTCGTACCGGTGGGCATCACAGCCCAGACCATGCGCTTTCTGGACGTGTTTTTGCTGCACTGCCTGCTCTCAAGCAGCCCGGATGACAGCCCGGCCGAGATCGCCGCCCTGGGCCGCAACCAGCACCGCACTGCCGCACGCGGCCGTGAGCCCGGCCTGATGCTGGAACGTGCCGGCGAGCAGGTGTCCCTGGTGGAATGGGGCGCGCAGATCGTTGCCGAATGCGCGACTATCGCCGACGCGCTGGATGCTGCCCACGGCGGCACGCATCACCGCGATGCGCTCGCAGCCGCCAGTGCCGGCCTGCAGGACCCCTCAACGCTGCCATCGGCACGCGTGCTGGCAGCAATTGAGGACGATTTCGACAACTCTTTCATCAACTTTGTGCGGGCGCAGTCAGAGAAGACACGCACCACGCTGCTGGAGTTGCCGTTTCTGGCCGAGTGGCAAACCCACTTCAACCGGCTCACGCTGGCGTCGGTGCTGGAGCAGGAAAAGATCGAAAAAGCCGACACCATGCCGTTTGAGATCTACCGCGAGCAATATGTCTCGCCCGAGCGCCTCGGCATCGGCCATCGCCAGCCCGCCATGGCCGCCTAGCTGCCGTGCACAGGGTGTGATTTGCTACTTTTTTTATAGCGACTCACGCACGTATTTAAAGGGCTGCAGCCCGATTTGATGCGTGAAACTGGCGTTTTTGGCGTGTTTTCTGGCCTCAGGCCGTGTTTTGAAACGCTTGAACGCCCAAATGTTAACTTGCAAGTTAACATTTGCCTGATTTTTAACGTGTACGTTAAATTTTTGCGGTAGACGTTAAAACGTGCAAGGCAAGCGCGTTGCCCGCGTCTTCACACCACCAGTCCACCGCCGCGTAATAGCCTTCCCAGACGCAGCCATTGCAGCCACGGCCACAGCAGGTGGTGGGTTCGGCAGGTGGGCCGCGAAAGACCAGCTCGACGTCAGATATGCGCTGTTGCAGCGCACTGATGCGGGCCTTTACCGCGTCAAGGTCTGAAACGCCTTCTGCCATGAGCTGCCGGGGGATCAGGAACCAGAAGATGCCGCCATGCGGCGCCTGAAGAACACGCCCAGAAAGGCGATGCCCAGCACCAGCGCAAACCAGCCGACCAGCGTCGATTTGGCAACAATGCCCTGCATGCCCGGCGAGGTGATGAAGTAGGGCGAGACCAGCACGCCCAGCCCGATCATGGTCAGCAAAATGCCCTTCATGGCCAGTTCGTTGTTGGCTTTGGCGCTGGCCATGGCGGCTTTGCCGGGTGCCGGTTTCTGGGTCGGGGCGTTGGGAAGGGGCATGTGCAGTCTTTTAAAGGAAAATAGCGGGTCGGCAGGCTGAATCAGCCTGCCCAGGCCGCGCCCTGATTTTCCCCCCAATCCGCCTGAACGGGCGACGTGACCCGTAAAGTCGCATCAAACCAAAGTACAAAGAAAGACACACAGATGGCCATCCAGTGGTTTCCAGGTCACATGCACCTGACCAAAAAAGCCATCAGCGAGCGCATCAAGGAGATTGATGTCGTCATCGAGCTGCTGGACGCGCGCCTGCCCGGCTCCAGCGCCAACCCCATGCTGGCCGAGCTGACCAGCGGCAAACCTGCGCTCAAGGTGCTCAACAAGCGCGACCTGGCCGACGCGGAGCGCACGCCGCTCTGGCTGGACTACTACAACGCCATGCCCAACACGCGCGCCATCGAGCTCGACGCCAGCGAGACAACACCCGCCCGCCGCCTGATCGACGCCTGCCATGCGCTTGCCCCCACACGCGGCAGCATGGTCAAGCCCATGCGCGTGCTGATCTGCGG
>JAZKHN010000086.1:19479-22712 GCA_040385325.1 Pseudomonadota bacterium | reverse complement strand
TATCTTCACGTGTGCTGCGCTGGTCTCTACGAACCCGCCATCGCCCGCGGTCGGGGCTGATGCATCGATTGTGCCGCCGACGTTGACGGTGCCGTAATCCATGTCGCCCATGAGCAGGATGCGGCCAGCCTTGTTCTGCAGCGTCTTCGCTTCAATGATGCCGGTGTTGTTGACGGTGGCCGTCGTCAGGCTGTCCATTGCGCGGGCAGAGAGAAGCACCTGCCCGCCATCGGCCTTGATAAGGTGTTTGTTCTCGGCCAGCGCATTGAGGGCGCCCCGGTCAATGCTGTACCCCAGCAGTGAACCGTTATCAAGAGTGAGCGTGACCTTGTTGCCTGCAGCAAGAAGCGCTGTACCCAGGCTTGCCGTCATCACACCTTCATTGCGCACTTCAGGCGCCAGCAAGGCCAGGTAACCGCCACTGGCCGCTGTGATGCTCCCTTGGTTGATGACAGCACTGCTGCTGCCGTTGTTGCTGAAGACATGGTTTCCGGCCATGAAGTCGGCATTTGTCATGGACAGCGTTGATGCCACCAGCCCACCGACATTAACCTGCGACCCTGCGCCAAACAAAACACCATTCGGGTTCAGGATAAAGACCTGGCCGTTGGCCGTCAGGCTGCCCAGCAACTCGCTGGGGCTGGTGCCCGTGATGCGGTTCAGCGCAATCGCCGAAGCATTGGGCTGGTTAAAGACCAAAGCCTCGTTTGCGCGTGTGGACAGGGAGGTCCAGTCAATGGCTAGCCTTGGTGTCGTCTGTGTGATGGTGGTGCTCTGGCCGCTGGTGGTTACGCTGCCTGAACCGGCGACCACGCTTGCGTTGGCGGCATCAGCAGCATGCGCATGCGCGGCAAAAAGTGCGCACACGGCCAGCACCATGGCAGACATAAAACCTGCACGGCTACCGGTGCGTGTGCGGGAAGAGCCGCCCTTGCCGCATCCCCTGGTGTTTTCTGCGACCGCCACCCAGACCGACAGGGCAGCGTTCCACACCAGGCGGTAAATGCGGTTCATGCTGGCGTGATTTTTCATGGCATAACGCTTAAAGAATATTCTGTTAACAGCCCCTGGCCGGCGAGCTGTACCCGCTGACGTGCATGGTATTTGACTTTCGTGAGTTTGGGGGCTTGGGCAAAGTTACAACTGAAATGCAGCTTGTCGTTCCGGCAAACGCATTCGGGCGTTGTTGTCAGAAAGCGATGGTTGCCTGCAGCAGCAGCGTCGGTGTGCGCACCTGCGATGCGGGCAGCGATGTCGGCAAGCCACCGTCCACGCGCCAGGCCAAAGCGGTTCTGACCAGCACCGTGCCAAAAGTTGCATTCATGCCAAAGCCTGCGCCCGACAGGTTGCGGCTGTTGGCAGCAACTGCACCGAACGGGGTTTTGTTTATTCTGGTGATGCTGCCGAAGTCATAAAACAGCGTGCCCTGTATGTTGGGCGTAAAGGCCTGGCGCAATTCGATCGAGCCCCTGAAGCCCTCGTCACCGCTGGCTTCACCCTGGGGTTGTGCACGGACGCCGTTCAGGCCACCTAGTGAGAATTTTTCGGACGAATCCAGGTTCTTGCC
Source organism: Pseudomonadota bacterium (assembly GCA_040385325.1). GTDB lineage: Bacteria > Pseudomonadota > Gammaproteobacteria > Burkholderiales > Burkholderiaceae_C > Polaromonas. The sequence continues at coordinate 21,145 of JAZKHN010000086.1, read as the reverse complement.
TGCAAACTGACCGCTGAAGCCCGCTGCGAGCAGCGTGCTGTTCCCCAGGCGCTGCAGGCGGTTCAGGCTGTAACCCACGCGGCTGTAGCTGCCGTTTGTTTTGGCGGAGGCGTTGTCTATGGTGAGCGCCGTCGGCGACTGGATGGCCAGCCTGCCCATCACAAGGCTCAGGTCAAAACTGCTGATGCCGCCGCCCCACAGCGCGTCCTGCATGTTGCCGGACAGGCCGAGGGTGGTCACGCCTATTTTTTTGCCGGTTTGTGTGCCGGTGGCATCAACGCGGTCATTCAGGTCCTTCTTTTCGACAGCCACTGTGCCGCTGAGGTTGCGCATCTGGCTGCGTATGAAGGGGTAGGCCGCGAAAACGCTGGTGCTGCGGGCCGTGCCGTTGGCCAGCAGGGTGGAAAACTCCCTGCCCAGTTTGTAGCGGGTGTCGAAGTAGGCAGCACCCACGCGCAGGCCGTTGCTGCCCACGGGTATCTGGTAAGCCAGGCGGCCAAAGCTCAGGCCGCTGCCGCTGGTCAGCGCGCTGAATGACAGCTGGTCGCCCCGGCCAAGCGGGCTGACCAGGTTCAGGTTGGCGCCCACGCGGTATTCGCCGGTGTAGCGGCTGCCGTAGTTGTCTGCCACCATGCTGCCGTTCCAGGGGCTGGCGGGGTTCACTTCGATCAGCAGCTCCGATGTGCCGACGCTGGCGCCGGGCTGCAGTGTGGCGCGTGAACTGCTCACGCCAGGCGTGTCCTGCAGCAGCAGCAGGCCCCGGTCTATATGCTCGGAGCGGATCACATCACCGGTCTTGACTTCGCCGATGTAGGCATTGGCTGCGGCATCCGACAGCAGCGAGGTGTTGTTGACCCGGTAACTGGAGATACGGCCCTCGATCACGCTGATGGTGATGGTGCCGTTGGTGATGTCCTGCGCCGGCAGGTAGGCGCGGGCCACGGCAAAACCTTCGCGGCGGTAGTAAGCCGTGATGCGCCGTGCAGCAGCATTGAGCTGGGCCAGCGTCTGCTCTGAACCCGACAGGCTTGCAACCAGCGGCTGCAGCGCGCTGGACGGCACTTCCTGATTGCCGGTGATGACGACGGATTTCACCAGCACTTTGGCCTGCTCACCGGGCGAAGGGGCGGCAGATTCGTCAATTCGCTGCAGCGGCACAGCCTGCGGTACCACAGGTGAGGGCGTCTGCTGCAAATCACGCAGCACCTGGCCGGCGTTGGGGGCGGGTGCGCTCTGCGCCAGCACGCTGCTGCCGTAAAGTGCCAGCAACACGGTGGGGGTCAGGGCGGAGAGGGGGATGTGCTTGAGTGTCATTTTTTAACCTGCCGATCCATGTTATGCGCTCAGCTTCTGTGCATGACCGGTATTCGGGTACTGCAAAGGCAGCAGAAGCCTTCCTGTTCGAGTCACACATGACTATTGCAGGGACTGGCCGTACTGTATGTCCCCCGTTTGGGCTACAGCGCCTGCAGGGTGGATTGTTCATTACATTGGTCCGCTACCAGTGTGACGGCAAGGGCCTATTGAAGCAGGGTGGACACCCAGACTCAATGACACTCCAGGTTGTAAATGTTAACTTGCAAGTTAACACTTGTCGCTTTTTCCCGCCCTCGGGCCGTTCAGCGGAAAATGCTGCGCCACGAGCCACGAGCCACGAGCCACGAGC
>JAZKHN010000086.1:5732-19379 GCA_040385325.1 Pseudomonadota bacterium | reverse complement strand
CAGACCGACATACAAAATGTTAACCTGGAAGTTAACATTTTTGACTTCAGGTGTCGTTGATGACCCTGCACGGTGCCTCAAACCCCGAAAACAGGCAAAAAAAACCTGTTTTTATGCATAAAAACGGCTGCAGGCCAATAAATACGTGCGTAATTCGCTACTAAAAATATAGCGTGTGTGCCGATGCCCTGGCTGCTGTGGCATCGATATTGCGTCAGAATGACGTCATTTCTTCACCATTCAGCCGGAGCACCCATGGCCAGTCATCTCTTCAAACGTGTTGTCGCATCCCTTTCCTGCATCACGGTGGGCGCTGCCTTGCTGGGGGCCATGGCCGCACCGGTGCACGCACAAACCGGCACCATCCGCCTGCTGGTCGGCTTTCCGGCTGGCGGCGGCACCGATGTGATTGCCCGCACCCTGGCCGAAAAGCTCAAGGACCAGCTGGGCACCAATGTGATCGTCGAGAACCGCGCCGGCGCGGGCGGGCAGATCGCGGCGCAGGCCCTGAAGGCGGCGCCAGCCGACGGCACCACTTATTTCCTGACGCATGACCACACGGTGTCCATCCTGCCGCTGGTGGTGAAAAACCCCGGCTTTGAACCCGCCAAAGACTTTGTCGCCGCCGCAGGTTTTGCCACCTTTGTCAATGCGCTGGCCGTGTCTGGGGCGACACCTGCGAAGTCGATGAACGACTATGTCACCTGGGTGCGCGGCTCGCAAAACGGCAAGGGCAATGTGGGCGTGCCGGCACCCGCGTCTGTGCCTGAATTCCTGGTCAAACTGATTGGCGAAAAGTACAAACTTGATCTGGCCGCCGCACCTTACCGCGGCAGTGCGCCCATGATTGCCGACATGCTGGGCAACCAGATTGGTGCGGGTGTGGGCTCCATTCCTGACTTTATTGAAAACCACAAGGCCGGCAAGATTCGTGTTGTAGCCGTGCTGGGTGACAAACGCCAGGCCGCGCTGCCCGACGTCCCGACCTTTGCCGAACTGGGCCTGGCCGGTTTCGAAGATGTGCCTTATTACGGCATCTTCGCGCCTGCGGGCACGCCCAGGGCCTCAATTGACCGGTTTGCCGAAGCCGTTTCAAAAGTCATCGCCATGCCCGATGTGCGGGACCGTCTGACCGCCATGGGCCTGACGGTCGGCTACATGCCGCCTGCACAGCTCGCGGCACGTGAGCAGGCCTACTCGCAAACCTGGGCACGCATCGTCAAGGCCAGCGGTTTTCAGGCGCAGTAAAGCGGGTGGGGGAGTGCTTGCGTTATCGTCTGACTTGACGTCGTTTGCCCATCGCCTATGCTCTTGCAACGTCGTTCACGGCGGCCCCATCAACGACTGGACGGCAATTCCAGTTATTCCGGAGGAGAAACCCGATGAGTTTTCCAAAATTTGCAGTGGCGCTTTCGCTGTCGACATTGGCCGCCTCGCCCGCCCTGGCCTGTTTTACGGTTTACAACGCGGCCACCAACGAGGTGGTGTATTCGGGTCAGGATGCGCCCATTGACATGAGCTATCAGATCCACCAGAAACTGCCGGCTGCATTTCCTGGTGGTCATTTGGTGTTTGGTGTCAGCGATGATTGTCCGAGTGTGGATTTGCGCCGCGCATCGCCACAGTTTGTGACGGTAGCGGCAAGGTCAGCCACACCCCCTATCCGCAGTGCACCTCGCATGACGCGCGCCCAGCGTGAACGTGAGCAGGATGCCTTGACAAAATAAGCATGCGGTGGGCCGCCGCATGGCCCGTATCTGAAATCCGGGCGCTGTTGCAGGTGCCTCTTTTTTTGCCCGGCAGTTTGCCGTCAGCCTGTTGCCAAATGGCCCACCGGCTACGTTTCTGTGGTTTGAGATTACTTGCCGTTAACGCCCAGTAGCTCCACTTCAAACTGCAGGGTGGCATTGGGGGGAATCACGCCGCCTGCACCCCTTTCGCCGTAGGCAATGGCCGCTGGACAGGTCAGTTTGGCCTTGCCGCCCACCTTCATCAGCTGTACGCCTTCCGTCCAGCAGGGAATGACACGGTTCAGCGGAAATTCGGTCGGTGCGTTGCGTTTGTAAGAACTGTCGAATTCGCGCCCGTCGGGAAAACTGCCCCTGTAATGGACCTTCACGCTGTCACTGGCGACAGGTCTGGCGCCGTTGCCTTCCTTGAGTGAGAGGTATACCAGCCCGCTGGCGGTGACCTTGGCGCCGGCTTCCTTGCTGGCCGACGCAATGGCCGCATCGGTCTGCGCGCTGACCGGCAGTACGGTGAGAAGGGCCAGCGCCACGGCGGCGGGCTTGAGTGTTGATCGCATGATGAAAAATCCTTTTAAACAGGTGGGTTCTAATTGAGGTTGATTCCTATAGGCGATTCTCCTACAGGGTGCGCCGTCCTCAAGCTACGTCATTTGACACCCGGCGTGTTACGTTAGCTGTATGCATGGCAACCCGATCAATTCACCACAGAGCACAAACGATATGGCACTGATTACCTACATCGTTGAAGACAGCGCGACGATCAGGGAAAACCTGATTTCGACCCTTGAGGAAATCGCGCCCGTGAAGGTGGTCGGTTTTGCAGAGACCGAGCAGGAAGCGAGTTTGTGGCTCTCCATGAACAACGGCAACTGGCAGCTGGCCATCGTTGACCTCTTCCTCAAGGAAGGCAGCGGTCTGGGCGTGCTCAAGGGGTGCCAGAGCCGAAATTCATATCAGAAGGTGGTCGTACTGACCAACTACGCGACGGACGACATCCGCAGGCGCTGCTCCGAACTCGGCTCCGACGCCGTGTTCGACAAGTCCAACGAGCTTGATCAATTGCTCGAATACTGCAGCAGCGTGACGGAGTCCAACGCGACGCCACCGGGCACCATGCACTGAACGCCCGTTTGCGGGCTGTTCAATGCGTCAGGGCTGGCGCTTCAGCGGCCCGAAACAGGCCTCAAGTGTGGGTGTCTTGCATATCAGCATCAGGTCGCGTGTAGGGCTGAACTGAATAAAGCGGGTATTGACCAGACCTGCACTGTCGACGGTGTCTCCGGAGCAATCTTTTCTGCCGTTATGCCGGTTTGAGGTTTCCACAACTTCATAAAAACCCTTGTCGCTGGCCTGTGGCGTCACGGTGTAGTTCCATTCTGCGACGGCTTCACCACTGGTGCCCAGCATGGTGTTGTTTGCCCGGTATTGAAAGGTTTCCATGCAACGGCTGTTGAAGGGTGTCCAGCTCCAGGTGCCTGCAAGCGGGTGCGCAGAGGTCACGAGCCGCGCGGGCGGGTCTGCAGCCAGTGCAGCACCGGGCTGAAGACATGTTGCAAGCAGTGCAGGCAGCGCCAGAACACGCATAAGGTTGCGGCGGGCAGTGACGTGAAAAATTTTCATGTGTGAGTCATTTCGGGCGTAAGTCGCATCAGGGCGCCGCCGCCGATACAGTTGACAGGCCTGATGAGGGGGCCGGCGCGTGCAGCCTGCCGACCTTCCACCACAAAGGCAGCAGTGCCTGAACTTCAGGCTGGGTAAAGCGGTCATCCATCAGGTAGATGACCCCTTCATCAAGCTGGGTGCGAATCACGCGCCCGGCCGCCTGCACCACCTTCTGGATGCCAGGATAGAGATAGGTGTAGTTGTAGCCACGTTTGGCGGTGCCCCCTTCGTTGTCGTCCGTGTCAAACCAGTCACCCATGCGCCTGCGTATTTCCTCGTTCACCGGGTTTACCTGCGGCAAACCCAGTGTTGCGATGAATGCGCCTATCAGCCGCCGGCCGGGCAGGTCTACGCCTTCTGCAAATGCGCCACCCAGCACGGCAAAGCCTATGCCTTCTGAACTGCTTGTAAAGCGCTGCAGGAATTCCTCACGTCCGTCTTCGTTCATCTGGCGTGTCTGTTCCCACACTGTGATGCGGGGGTGGCGCTGTATAAAAACGGTTTTCAGTTTCTGCAGGTAGTCGTAGCTGCTGAGAAAGGCCAGGTAATTGCCCGGCGTGGCGTGATACTGCCTTGCCATCAGGTCGGCGATGCGTGTGAGTGAGTTGTCCCGGTGCTGATAACGCGTCGAAATATTGCTGACGGCCGCCACCCGCAACTGCTCATGTGAAAACGGCGACTGCACCTCTATCCATGCGGTGCTGTCGGGCAGGCCCAGCGTGTCTTTGTAAAAATCCTGCGGGCTCAGCGTGGCAGAGAACAGGGCAACGGAGCGTGCGGCGGCAAAACGCGGTGCAAGAAAGGGGGCAGGGACGACATTGCGTATATTCAGCACGGCGCAGTCAGGCAAGGCCCAGGCGGCTTCCTTCGCCCCGCCCGTACCAACGTTCGAATCGTCACCCAGCGTGATGTCAAACATGGAATGCGCTGCAAAGGTTTCTGCCATGCGCGCGAAGTGGAGCGCCTCGAAGTAGAAGGCCTGCAGGTCTGCATCCACCCGCGTGGGGTTTGCAGTCAGGAAGTCGGTGATGGTGCTGATGGTCTGCTGCAGCGCCTTCAAAAACTCAACCGGCAGTTCCTTGTGCACCTGCCAGGCCACCATCTGCATCTTGTGCAGGTCGTTAAAGCTTCGGTTCAGGCGATCAAGTGTGGGCCTGACAGAGCGGGGCGCGGAGGCATGCACGGCATGCAACTGCGCCTGGTCAAGCCTCGCGGAATACATTTTGCGCGTGCGTTCGACCATGTTGTGGGCTTCGTCCACCAGCGCGGCTACACGCCACTGGTTGCCGACTGTCATGCCGTACAGCAGGGCGCTGCTGTCGAAGAAATAGTTGTAGTCGCCAATCACGACATCAGCCCAGGCAACCAGATCCTGGCTGAGATAGTAGGGACAGACATGGTGTTCAAGGGCCAGGTCGCGCAGGGCAGCCTTGTCGAGCGTCTTGCCATTTGCCCGGCCCACTGCCGCGCTGCGCGCGCCAGGCAGGCGGTCGTAAAACCCTTTGGCGAGGGGGCAGGCGTCGCCATGGCAGGCCTTGTCGGGGTGTTCGCAGGCCTTGTCGCGCGCGACCAGTTCAAGCACACGCAGGGGAAGGCTGGCCCGGCTGCCTTCGATGCGTTCAAACGCATCGAGTGCCAGCCTGCGGCCCGGCGTCTTGGCGGCGAGAAAAAAGATTTTGTCCAGCCGCTGTCCGGGCGCAGCCTTGAGCAGGGGGAAGACCGTCGCAATCGTCTTGCCAATGCCGGTGGTGGCCTGCGCCATAAGGCATTTGCCGGCAATGGCGGTCTTGTAGACCGCCTCGGCCAGTTCGCGCTGGCCCTGCCGGAAGTTTTCATGCGGAAAGTTCAGCGCCAGCAGTGCATCGTCGCGGGCCAGCCGGTGCGCCATCTCCTGCGTGGCCCACACCAGAAAGGCCTCGCACAGCATTTCAAAATATTCTTTCAGTGCGGCAGCCGTGCAAAGCTCAGTAAGCGGTGTCTCCTGCATGCTGGCCACGTCAAAGTAGACCAGCGAAATATTGATGTCCTGCAAGTCCCTGTCCCGGCACAGCAGCCAGCCGTAAATTTTGGCTTGTGCCCAGTGCAGGTGCCGCCGGTTGTCGGCAATGTTGTGAAGGTCACCGCGAAAGGTCTTGACCTCTTCGAGACGGTTGTTGACCGGGTCATACCCGTCGGCCCGGCCGCGCACCCGCAGGGTTTTGTAATCGCCCTCAAGACTGACTTCTGCTTCGTAATCTGCGCCGCGGCGTGATGCCACCAGCGTGTGCCCGGCGATGCCTTCCTGTGCAGAAGGAGCGGGCGTAAAACGAAGGTCCAGGTCCCCGTGTTTGGCCGTGAACTCGCACAGCGCCCTGACGGCTACCGTGTATTGCAATGGGGTGCCTGTGTCAGCCCGCATGCGGCGCAGCCATCGGCAGACGGTTTGATGAAGCCGCAGAGGTTGGCAATGCGATGGCGGTGGGGCATGTACCGATTTTAAGCCGTGCTGCCCTGGCCGTTAACGCCGCTCAGCGCTGGCTTGTATCAGTGTGGGGTGTTTGCAGGCGGGCTTGAATCAGAACGCAGGGTTTACAGGTCGGTGGAGGGCGGCGCAGGTGCAGAGACGGGTGTCGCTGGTGGCGGGGCAGCCGGGTCAGGGGTCTGTGCGAAGGCGTTTGACCCCAGCACAAGCGCTACCCCAACCAGTGCTGCAGCGCATGCGGGTCTGAATGACGGGTTTCTGAAAAGGGTTATGGAGAGGGTGGTGCCTGGGCTTGTCATGATGTCCTTGAGATGGGTGCTGCGGTGAGTAACTCTGTACAGCTGATATCAACACCTGATTTTGCCGTGATGCAAGCGCGTCATCCAGCCAATTTTCCACAAGGCGGGTGGTTTTGGCCTTCAGTACAGCCAGCTTTACATTCTCCTTTGGATGACTCACGGTGACAGTGCAACCCGGAAACGTCTCACACCCACAGGGGGGACCGGAAAATCCTGTACGGCGCTGTTGGCCATCGAAGCCAGCAAGCGTGAATCGCCGGGGTAGCCGTCCCGCGAATAAGCGCGTGCCTCGTACACCACGCTGTTGGTTTGCAGGTTGCGTACCAGCATCAAAAGCTCGGTCCTGAATTCAGTGCTGCTTGAACCGCCTATCGGAAACCCGAAACCGATACCCGCACCGCTGAAGCCGCCACTGCCGCCGCTGATGCCTATGGTGGGACCGTAGGGGTAGCCACCCGCGCCGGCGACCTGTTGCACGCTGGTTGACACCTGAATGCTGTACCTGGGCAGAGCAGATCCAGGCGCTGGCTGCAGCCCCTTGCGTGAGAGCGCATCGCGAACAGCATCTTCCACCTGCTGGCTCTGCACGCTGGCCGACTGCTGTGAAGGCAGCCTTTCAAACCGGTAGGTGCTGCCTGTGACTGGCAGGCCTGCGGCGCCCCATGTTGCAAATGAGGTGACGTCAATGTCCACCGTGCGCACACCCGAGCCCGAGCAGCCCGCAACCAGGAACATCAGGCCCAGCAGGGCGCCACCTACCGCGGTTCTTGATAGTTTGATGATCATGGTGCAAAGTATGCACGGCCCATGGAGGGTTGCGGTCAGACAGGTGCAGTCCGGGACGTAGGCGGTGGATGGTACGACCCATGCAAACAGGCACTTTTCTGACGCGAACATGCACAAATACCGCTGGCAGCAATCATGGCCGCAGGTTTCAATGGGGCCGATATCCAATACAGCAGCCAGCCATCAACCTGAGACAACAACATGCTCGCAAACCGTAGTGTCATGGCCACCATCGCCGTAAAAGACCTGGACATCGCAAGGAGGTTTTACAGCGACACGCTTGGCCTGCAACTGCTCGACAGCAGCGATGAGATGGGCGTGCTCAATTACCAAAGTGGCGGTGCCGTCGCGGTCGTTTATCTGTCGCAATTTGCAGGTACCAACAGGGCTACCGCTGCGACCTGGGCCGTTGGCCACGAGTTCGACAGCATCATGGATGCCCTGAGAAACAAAGGCGTGGTGTTTGAACGTTACGACATGCCCGGCATGACATTCGACAACGGCGCGCATGTCGCTGGCGACTTCAAGGGCGCCTGGTTCAAGGACCCTGACGGCAACATTCTGCACATCCTCAACGGTTAGGCCTTCCGTGGTGTGATGATGGCCTGCAGGAGGGCTCTGCTGAAACGCTGACAGCCGGTCCACGGGATGTCCCACAGCCCAAAGGTGGCCCTGCGGGCAAAATTGGACATCTTTTTTTTCTTCGGCCGGGGTCAGTGACCTGACACGGCCCACACCCATATCCATGAAATTCTCCGGAACTGCACGCTCTTCCAGCCTTGAAGACAGGACTTTTCTGCTCCTGCTGGTGGCGGTCACGATGGCATTTGTGTGGGTGCTTTGGCCGTTTTATGGCGCCGTCTTCTGGGGCGCGGTATTGGCGCTTCTGTTTGCACCGCTTTACCGCGTACTGCTGCGCAGGTTCAAAAAACGCCACACGCTCGCTGCTCTGTCAACGGTGGCCATCATCCTGCTGCTGGTCATATTGCCCCTGGTGCTGGTCAGCGGCCTTCTGGTGCAGGAGGCTGCGGCGGTTTACCAGCGGGTGCAGTCCGGAGAGCTCAGCGTCAGCCGCTACTTTCAACAGATTCATGCCGCGCTTCCTGCCTGGGTGACCGGTTTGCTCGACCGCTTCGGCCTCGGCAACCTGGGGCTGATGCAGGAGCGCCTGTCAGCTGCGCTGACCCGCGGCAGCCAGTTCCTCACCATGCAGGCCCTGACCATAGGGCAAAGTACCTTTGATTTTGTGGTCAGTTTTTTTGTCATGCTCTACCTGCTGTTCTTTTTGCTGCGCGACGGCGCCTCGCTGGCAGCGACCATTGAAGACGCCATACCCCTGGATGGAGAAATCAAGCGCAACCTCGGCGGCAAGTTCGCCACCGTCATACGTGCCACCGTGCGCGGCAACATTGTTGTCGCCCTGATCCAGGGTGCGCTGGGCGGCATCATCCTGTGGATGCTGGGCGTGCACGCGCCCGTGCTGTGGGGCACGGTGATGGCTTTCCTGTCGCTGTTGCCGGCCGTGGGTGCAGCGCTGGTGTGGGTGCCGGTGGCAATTTATTTCCTGGTGACCGGCGCCGTCGTCAAGGGTGTGGTGCTGATAGCTTTCGGTGTGCTGGTGATCGGCCTGGTCGACAACGTGTTGCGCCCCATTCTTGTGGGCAAGGACACCCGCCTGCCCGACTATGTGGTGCTGGTGTCCACGCTGGGCGGAATGGCACTCTTCGGGCTGAACGGTTTCGTGATCGGTCCGCTGGTAGCCGCCATGTTCATGGCGACCTGGGATATTTTTGCCTCAGCGCGACGCGACCGGGTACTTGCGTCTGATCCGGCGCAAACTCCCTGAAACCGGTCCCTGGTACGTGCGCCTGTCGATCAAGGCGCAGCATCTTATATCGGTGTCTCGCAGGCGTTGTAGTTGAACAACCAGTCATAACGCTCGACCACGCGTGAGGGTGTCCACTCCCTGTCGACATACCGGGCCGCACCTGTTTCGCTGGCCAGCGAATGGTCATGAAAACGTTTGGCATTGTCATTGGAGCCCCTGACAACGCGCGAGGTTCGTTCCTTGCGGGCTGCTTCGTACTTCTGCAGGGCATCTGCCGGCTGGCCGTATTCATTCAGCGCGCGTGCCAGAATGAATCCGTCTTCAATCGCCATGGCCGCGCCCTGCGCCAGGAAAGGCAGGGTAGGGTGGCAGGCGTCACCCAGCAGCGTGATGTGCCCGACTGTCCAGCTTGCCATCGGCTCACGGGTCATCATCGCCCACTTGTACGGCGTGGCAATTGAACGAATCAGGGTCTGCACATCAGGGTGCCAGTTGGCGAAGTCGCGCAGGCATTCATCGACAGAGCCCTTCTCATGCCATGACTCCACCTTCCAGTCGCCGCGTTCAACCGCTCCGACAAAGTTCACCAGCCCGTCGTTCGACAGCGGGTAGTGAATGACATGCGAGCCGGGACCTATCCAGTTGACACCTTTTGCGTCGCGCAGGTGCGCCGGCAACTGCGCCATGGGAATCAGGCCGCGCCAGGCCACAAGCCCTGAAAACCCCGGCTTGTCGTCGCCAAAAAGCTGCGCCCTGATGGCAGAGTGCACACCGTCCGCGCCCACCACCACGTCACCGCCAAAGCTGCGCCCGTCTGTCGTTGTCACGGTTGCACCTTTGCCATCTGCCACGCAGGACGCGACTTTTGCATTCAGGGTGATGGCCGCCGGTGAATGTCGATTGACGGCATCCAGCAGCGTGGCATGCAGGTGCGCACGATGAATGGTGAGGTAGGGGTAGCCGTATTTTTCACGGCACATGGGCCCCAGGTCAAACAGCTTCCAGCTCTGGCCGGTGTTCCACAGGCGGACTTCCTTGCTGACGGGCTCCGACGCGCGGGCTACGAGTTCCGCACCCAGGCCGAGCTCGAACAGCACGCGTGTGCAGTTGGGGCTGAGCTGTACGCCGGCCCCGATCTCAAGCAGCTCTGATGCCTGCTCCAGCACCTGTACCTTGTGCCCCGTGCGCAGCAGCGACAGGGCCGCAGTCAGTCCGCCTATGCCGGCGCCAGCAATCACGACATTCATGAATCAGTCCTTTTGTCTCGATGGCGCTATTAAATAACGCAAGCCGCGCCAGGTAAAACAAATTGAAGCTGTGACTTGACAAGCAACATCTATGAATCAGCACTGCACGCGTGTTTTCCTGCATGGACGCCCTGTGGGGTGCAACCTATGATCGGCGTCTTCTTATCCTGTACAGGCTTTCATGAACCTGAATCTGCGTCAGCTCAAGGCCTTTATCGGCGTGGCGGAAACCGGCAATTTCACCAAGACGGCACAGAAGGTCCATTTGACGCAGGCTGCCCTGAGCGCAACCATTCGCGAGCTTGAAGGGCAGTTGCGCAGCAGGCTGTTCGAGCGGACCACGCGCAATGTGGTGCTGACCGATGCCGGCCGTGATTTCCTGCCGACAGCCATGGCGGTTGTACGCGACCTGGAGGCGGCCAGTGCCAGGCTGGGCGCGCTGGAGCGCACAGGTGTGGCGCAGCTGCGGCTGGGGTTCACACCCATGGTGGCGGCCCACGTGGTGCCCGGGGTATTGCAGAAGTTCCAGCAGGCCTGTCCTGACGTGCAACTCGATGTCATTGATGACTCCCCGCAAGCCCTTCTGGGCATGGTGGACAGCGGTGAAATTGATGCGGCTTTCGGCGCCTTCTTCCAGCGTGCATCGGGGATACGGCAGACGCCCATGTTTCCGTCCAAACTCATCGCAGCCTGGTCGCCCGGACTCATGAAGCCGCGCGCCACGCTGGGCTGGTCCGACCTTTCTGCGCACCCGGTGGTCGCGTTGACCGAAGCCAGCCCCGTGCAGCAGCTCGTCAACGCCACACTGAAAAAAGAGGGCGTGGAGATCAGCCTGCGCATGGCTGTCAACAACCTTGAGACTGCGATTGCCATGGCCGGCAGTGGTTTTGGCGTGGCGGTCATCCCCTCGTTTGCCGCAGCCGCATGCAAACGCTACGCCACGCTGACTGCCGACATCACGCCGCTGGTGCAATTTGATTTTTACCGCATCAGCAAGATAGGGCGTGAGACGGGTGATGCCCTGGAAGTCTTCTCGAAAGAATTCAAGCAGGCTGCGGGACCGGCCTGAACACGTTCACAGATTCGCCGGATACCGCACCGCCGGTGCAATCGTGCCCCGGCAGTCCCCAAATCCTATGCGCCTGAAACCCTCGCGCCGGGCATATGCACGCAGGATGATTTCGTCACCGTCTTCGAGCCAGCACCTGCTGATGCCGTCCTGCAGTTGCACCGGGCGTTTGCCCGCTTCGGTGATCTCGGTCATACATGCGCGGGACTCGTCAGATTCCCCCGAAATGGTGCCGCTGCCTATGAAGTCGCCGGCCATGATGTTGCAGCCGTTGCTGGCGTGGTGCGCCACCATTTGCGCAAAGGTCCAGCTCAGGTTCTGCAGGGTGCTGCGTGTCAGGCGAACCGCATTCTTCACACTTTCGGGGTGCAGGTGAATCCACGCCTCCACATCGACCTGCAGGCCGCCAAAGCGCTGGTTGTGGCTGGAGTCGAGGTGCGGCAACAGTGGCGGCGCATCTGCCGCGAGCGGGGGGGCGGCGATTTGAAAGGGGGCCAGCGCTTCTGCGGTGACGACCCAAGGCGATACCGAGGTGTGAAAGTTCTTGCCGAGAAAAGGTCCGAGCACCTGCTCCCACCACTGGATGTCCTTCGCCGACCAGTCGTTGAGCAGTGAATAGCCAAAGATCTGGGTCTGCGCGTCATTCATGCCAAGTGGTGTGCCCAGCGGGTTGCCGCCGCGCAGGTATGCGCCCAGCTCCAGCTCAAAGTCCATGGCCTTGACCGGCCCGAACACCACTTCGCCCTGGGGATTTTTATATTGACCGTTGGGCCGTATCACCGGCTGGCCGCTGATGCGTATGGACGAGGAGCGGCCGTGATAAGCCACCGGCAGGCTCAGAAAGGCCGGCGGCAATGGGTCCTTGAGGCCCTTGAATCTTCCGTGCCGCTCGGTGTGGTGACGCGACGTGAGGAAGTCTGTGTAGCCGTTGATCTGTGCCGGCACCACCATGTCTGCACCTGTACGAGGCAGCAGGGCATTTTTTTGAACGGCGTCGCGCAGTTGGGTGTGGGCCGGGTCATCACTTAAAAGTGCAAAAACCTGTCGCCTCAGCAGCCGTGATGCTTCTGGGGGCAAGGCCATCAGCGCGTTCAGCCGGCTCTGGCCGCAGGCTTCCTGAACGTCGCGCGGCAGGCCGGTCAGCAGGCCGTGTTCGCATGCCGCCCTTAAATTGAGGATGCTGTCGCCGATCGCCACCCCGCAGACCTGCTGGCCCTCAAACTGAAGTGCACCCAGCGGCAGGTTCTGCAGCGGAAAGTCGGTGTCAGGCGTGTTGGCCGAGGTGACCCAGCTGCTGCGTGCCGGGTCGTGGGTTTCGTCAATGATGGGGGGCTGCATCCTTTGCGATCACTCCGCCTTTGCGCCTGATTTCACCACCACCTCAGCCCATTTTTTGCTTTCTTCCTGTATCAGCCGTGTGAACTCCGCAGGCGAGCTGCCCTGCGCTTCGGCGCCCAGGTTCTTGAGTTGCGCCTCCACTTCGGCCTCCTTGAGCGCTTTGACGATCTCCCGGTTCAGCCTGTCGATGACGGGTTGCGGGGTACCGGCCGGTGCGACGATGCCGCTCCAGAAATCAGCGGTGATGGCGGTGAACCCCGCCTCTTTGGTCGTTGGCAACTCGGGCATGAAGCCGGTACGCTTGTCGCTTATCACCGCAACAGCCTTCAGCCTGCCCGCCTTGATGAAGGCCGATGTGGTGCCTATCGCGTCAATGGTGAACTGGGTTTCTCCGCTGACCACCGCATTGATGGCCGGTGCGCCACCTTTGTAGGGAATGTGTGTGGCCTTGATGCCCAGGGAGTTGATCAGCAATTCGGCCGACAGATGCCCCACAGAGCCGTTGCCGGCTGAAGAGTACGACAGGCCGTTGGGCGCTTTCTTCGCGTAATCGACAAACTCCTTGAGGTTGCTGATGGGAAGCGCGCCGTGAATGACAACGATCTGCGGACCGCGTGCGACCAGGCCGACAGGCTCAAAAGCCTTCGCCGCGTCATAGCTGAGTTTTGCATACAGTGCAGGGCTCACTGACAGCGTGCTGCTGCTGCCGTAGAGCAGCGTATAGCCATCTGCAGCTGCACGTGCCACTTCTGCCGAGCCCACGGTGCCGCCGGCACCCGGTTTGTTGTCGATCACCACGGGCTGGCCCAGGCTTTCAGAAAGCTTGCGCGCTATGAGTCGCGCTGCAATGTCCGTGGGGCCGGCGGGCGCAAAAGGCACCACCAGCCGTATCGGTTTGTTGGGGTAAGCGCCACCGGACTGTGCCGCCGCAAGCCCCATGGCCGTGAGTGACAGGAGGGCGACCACCGCCCGGCGTTTGTGCAAATGTGTCATGTCTCGCTCTTTCTGTTGATGGCTGACCCGTGCGCTTCTTCGGCGCTGGGCCATTGTGGTCTTTCGCCCGGCCGGGCAGAAGCGCATATTTTTGATGAACTGACAAAATTAATTTGTCAAATGAGGCCTTCGCTGATTGCCACCGAAGTTGAGGGTGCAGGTCGATGTGGGCGGGGCTGCCGTGAATTGCGGTGGGTGTGGATTGGCATATGCCTG
>JAZKHN010000086.1:0-5632 GCA_040385325.1 Pseudomonadota bacterium | reverse complement strand
GGCATATGCCTGACGAGGCGACTTAAACAGCAGTTTATGGCCCCAGAAAATTCAAAAAACACCTGTTTTTGAGCACAAAAATGGCTGCAGACCAATATATACGTACGTAAGTCGCTATAAATTTTGTAGCAAATTCAGGTGGGCAGAGTGGCCGGCACCGCCCACTGGGATATATATGTGCATGGCTGCTGAATCCTTGTGCCCTTCTTGAATCCTCCTTGACTGAGATGCCGCGTTTTGTACGGCATTCAAGGAGGGCAAAAATGTTCTATCGCAAAAACGTGGGTGGTAAAGAGCGCTGGTCGCGCCTGCTGACGGGTGCCCTGATCGTGGCCTGCGCGCTGACGCAGGTGCGCATCATCCCGTTGGGCCTCATGCTCGCCGGCGCTGGCGTGTTCACCGCGCTGACGGGCCTGGTCGGCTTCTGTCCTGTTTGCGCCGTGGACGGTCGCAAGCCGGTGGATGGACCCAGGTGACCATGCCTGACAGCCTGGTCTTCGCCGCAGCGCAGGCTGGCGAACCGGCAGCGCTTGACCGGCTGCTGCGAGCTGCAGCCCGACATACGCCGTTATGCCCGCCGCCAGTGCCACCGCGGTACGGTCATCGAAGACGTGGCGCAGCAGGCCCTCATCGTCGTCTATCGCCGCGTCGGCAATGTGCGTGACGCAGCCGCGCTGGCCGGCTGGATCTTTCGTGTGGTCGCCCGCATGAAGCAGTCGAAGCCAGGAGAGTGAGGCGGTGGCGATTGAACGGTAAGGTCGAGGCCATCCACGGGTCGTTGGTGTGCGCCAACTGCGCAGACCGGGCTGTCTTCAGGCGATGGCGCTGACGATCCCCGCCTCTGCCCGTACCCACTCGGCAATGGCCACGTTCTGCTCAAACAGCGAGTACTTCGCGTTCTCGCCGTAGTCGGGCATGTCGATCATGTCGGTGGTGATGAAGCTCAGCACGCTGTCAGGGTTGGCCGCATGCAGGCGCAGTGCGCGGCGCACGATTTCCTTGCAGGGCTCGACGCGCCAGGCATGCCAGTCTGAATGCCATTCACCTGGCCGTGGCCTGATGAAGGGGTACTGGCAGGCGCGGCCCCATGAACCGGTTTCGGGGTTCACCGCCCATTTGTTCTTCGGGCCGTTGGGCGAAGCAGGGCGAACCTGCAACCACCTTGTCATGTTCATGGACAGCCAGTGGTCAATAACGTTGCCCGGCTCATACGGGTCGATCGCGAAGGTGCCTGCATGGATATCGGCCGTGATTCCGCTGGCGTCCATCTCTTCGGGGTTGTCGACCTTCAGCAGTACATGGCTGTGGTCAAGCACAAAGTTGAAGGGCACGCCCTTGGCCTTGACGGTATTGGCGACACGTTCGACCCGCCTGAAGTCTTCGGACCACATGTTGATGTGTACTTCAAAGCCTATGCCCACGCCGGTGCGTTCCGAGGCATCGAAGGCCTGAAGGTAGGCATGGACGACCTGTTCGTCGGTGATGGCGCGGCCGCTGGCATCACGTGCAAACAGCAGCACGTTGTGAAACTCACCGCCGGCGTTTTTCGCGATGCGCAGGTTGGCCTCGAGTGCGTCGAAATTTGCACCCAGCCGGTACATGCCCAGGCCGGTGCGGATCGGAATGCCGTATTTGTTGGCGGCGTTCAGGTATTCGTTTTCTTCGCCGGGTTGGGGCAGGCGGTCAAAGTGGTCGTACACACCTGCATCGCGCACCATGCTGAACATGGTGTCGATGTCAGGCACCCTGTCATGGCTCACACCGCGGCCGCTGCAGCCCAGCGATATGTTTCGCAGCGCACCGGTCATTTGCCGTAGCTCTGCTGGAACTTCATTTCAAAGTGCCTGGCGACCGTGGTGGGTTTGTAGCGCGGCGGATTGGTGTCGTCGTGGCATGAGGGCAGGCACTCCAGCGGCATGTCGGGGTCGCCTGACAGAAAGAACGGAATCGAATACCGCTCGCGGCCTGAAGAGTTGATGACGCGGTGCAGGGTCGAGCGATAGCGGTCATTGGTCCAGCAGCCCATCATGTCGCCCAGGTTCACTACAAACGTGCCCGGCACCGGCGGTGCATCCATCCATGATTGGGTGGGTTCGTTCCAGACCTGCAGGCCGCCCACATTGTCCTGGTACAGCACGGTGATGCCGCCGAAGTCTGTGTGCTCGCCGCAGCCTTTTTCGCCGGGCAGCGGGTTGCCCGGCTGTGGCGGGTAATGCAGCAGGCGCACGA
This sequence comes from Pseudomonadota bacterium, assembly GCA_040385325.1. Taxonomy (GTDB): domain Bacteria; phylum Pseudomonadota; class Gammaproteobacteria; order Burkholderiales; family Burkholderiaceae_C; genus Polaromonas. Next base: position 3,403 of record JAZKHN010000086.1, on the reverse strand, counting down.
TGGCCATGGGGCCTGCGCAGAATTTGTCAAAGTGGGTTTCAGGCAGCAAAAGCGACAGCGCCAGGCCACGCATCAACACCACACACAGTTCACGCATGGCATCGTGGTAACGCTGCAGGCCCTGCTCAAACCCGGCGGGCTGGGCGGGTATGCGGTTGGGACCGAGGCTGAAGACGCCGGCCTGCACGCGCGGATCGGACTCGGGTATGTCGACACCGAAGAAGAAGCCTTCTTTCACGTCCGGCGGGGCGCCGGGTTCCAGCGTCTGGCCTTTCAGCTCGTCATAACCCCGGTTGCACCTTGATGCCTCCTTGCTGGTCTGCATCTTGATATCAAGGTCAAGCGCAAAAAACTCCCGTGCCACACGTGTGGCGTCGTCTATTACCTTCTGCGGCACGCCATGGTCAGACACATAAAAGAAGCCCTTGTCTTCGCAGGCTCGGCGCAGTGCCGACACCGATTCTTCGCGCTCCCAGGCGTTGCCTGATGAAAGTCTGGCGGCATTGATGATGGGCAGGTCCTGTGCATGCGTTGTTGTATTTGTCTCGCTCATGGCGTCTCTTTCCTCGAGGTATCTGGTGGCGGCTGTCAGGGGAAGACTTTCAGCTCGGCCTTTGTGGGCAGGAAGCTGGAGTCAAAAATCCTGCTGGGGTCGATACGGGTTTTGGTGTTGAAAGAGTCGCTGACCTGCGTGGCCATCAAGGCCAGCCGTGGTGGCGAGACCTGGCCAAAGCCTTCGGCGCGTGTGTCCTTGCTGAGCAGGGTCTGGTTGACGAGGTCCTTCAGCTTGGCCAGCTCCAGGGCTTCGTTGACCAGGGGCTCACGTGCCTTCAGGTACTTCGCGGCTTCGGCCGGGTTGGCGATGGTGTCGCGGTAGGCTTTGGCCATGGCCCTGAGGAGGGCCTTGACGGTGGCCGGGTTCTTTTTTGCAAAGTCTTCGTTGGCGATGATGGCGTTGCCGTACAGCTTGACACCGAAGTCGGCGTACTTCAGGGTGACGAGGTCTTCGGGTTTGACGCCACGCGCAAAAATGCTGAGCGGGCTGTAAAACGTGAAGCCCGAGATCGCATCGATGTCACCGCGGACCAGCATGGCTTCGCGCAAAGTCGGGTCCATCGCTGTCCAGCTGACGGATGCGAGATCAACGCCGTTGGCTTTGGCGAACAGCGGAAAGGCGCGCCTTGCCGCATCAAACACTGGTGCCCCCAGCTTTTTGCCTGCCAGATCAGACGGTTTGGTGATGCCTGATTTTTTCAAGGCAAAGATGGCGGCTGGCGTGTTGTTGTAGACCATCATCACGCCGACGGGTTTCTGCGGCGAGTCGGGGTTGTTGCCGACAAATTCCATCACTGAGGTCAGGTCCGAGAAGCCCATGTCGTAAGTGCCGGCGGCCACGCGAGAGGCCGAGACACCGGAGCCGCTGCCCGCATCTACCGTCACCTTGAGCTTTTCTGCATCAAAGTAACCTTTGCCGAGCGCCAACAAAAACGGTGCAGCCGGTGCCTCATAACGCCAGTCGAGCATGAAGCGCACTTTCATCTCCTGTGCGAACGCTGGCTGCAGCGCTGAGGCCAGCGCGAGGCCGAGGGACACGGATGTGAGAAATCTGGAGAACGGTTTCATAGGGGTTTCCCTTCAGGTTGGCGATTTTGAATAAATCCAGTTTTTGATACATAATCGTCTCAAAAATTAGACAATATATGAGGCAGCAACCATGCCAGCTGCCTCTACCCATTTCAGTGCACACAGTGATGCAGACCATGACGCCACGTCCCGCCAACCCGGCCATTGATTTTGAAGAGCTTGGCGCACGACTGCGCGCTTTCAGGCTGGGCTCCAACCACAAGGCTGACGACATCGCCCAGATGCTGGGCATCTCGCGTGCGGCCGTGTACCGCATGGAAAAAGGCGAAATCTCCAAGATCGAGACGCTGGGCAAACTTGCCGGCATTCTTGAATCGTCATTGCCCTCATTGATGGGCGTGGGCACCGAGTACTACAGCTCGGCCGTCGCATATATAGAGCGCATGCGCCAGCTTGAGCATGGCACCAAAAGAATCCTGGCGCACTTCGACCCGATTTCCATCCTGCTGGTGTCTGACGATTTTGTGGGCTACCTTGAAAAAATGCTGCGCGAGAGCCGCAATGGTCCGACGGATGGCGACATCAAACTGCTGGTGGATTTGCTGCGTGACCGCAGAAAGACCTACTCGTCAAAACCCGCGCCAATCGTCAGCCTGATAGGGCTGCGAGAACTTGAGCGCATGGTGCATTTTGGGTTCATCGGCCGCATGGACCTGCCCGATGATGTGAGGCGCGAACGCATCAAGGCGGCCTGTGGAGAGGTCGAACGCATAGCCGCCATCATGGACAAGGAGTCGAGTGACATCCAGGTGGGTGTGGTGGACGAAACCATGCCCAGCTCAACCTTTCAGGTGTTCGAAAGGCCCGCAGGCTCCTACCTGGCGATCAGCCCCTTCAAGTTCGCGGAGTTTCCCAACATTACCACCGGCATTGCTTCAGTCACCTCGGCACCGGAGGCCATCTCGCTCTACACCAACATGGTGTCGGCGCTCTGGCGGCGATCCTACAAGGGGCGAAATGGTGCGACAGTGCTGAGAAAAATGGTGCGTGATGCCATGAAGGCGGCTACGGTCTAGTCTCATACCGATTTGGGCAAGGGCTGGATTTGTAATCCGGCTCCTACATACGCCACCCGGCGTATTCCCCAATCCTTCCCCGGTACCCAGAATCGGTTCCATCGTTGCCACAAAGCTTTCCCAGTGATATCTGGCGGCTTTTGGGCAGCGACCGAGAACCCCCTACCTACCGGAGAAGCACACATGCAACGTAGACAAACACTCAAGGCGATCACCGCAGCCACCGCACTGGCAAGCCTGGGTGCCGCACCGGCCGCATTCGCGCAGGCTGGCGGCACGATCAAGGTTGGCATTCTGCACAGCCTGTCGGGCACCATGGCCATTTCAGAAACCACGCTGAAAGACACCGTGCTGATGGCGATCGAAGAGATCAATGCCAAGGGCGGCGTGATGGGCAAGAAGCTTGAGCCTGTGGTCGTTGACCCGGCTTCGAACTGGCCCCTGTTTGCTGAAAAAACCAAACAGCTGCTTGGCCAGGACAAGGTTTCGGTCATCTTCGGCTGCTGGACGTCCGTGTCCCGCAAGTCGGTGTTGCCGGTTGTTGAAGAAATGAACGGCCTGCTGTTCTACCCCGTGCAGTACGAAGGTGAAGAGCTGTCCAAGAATGTGTTTTACACAGGCGCAGCACCCAACCAGCAGGCCATTCCGGCTGTCGATTACCTGATGAGCAAGGCCGGCGGCGGCGCCAAGCGCTGGGTTCTGCTGGGCACCGACTATGTGTACCCACGCACCACCAACAAGAT
>JAZKHN010000085.1:0-3800 GCA_040385325.1 Pseudomonadota bacterium | reverse complement strand
CGGTGACGTTGACCTTGCGTGTGGTGCGGTTGAGCAGCCTGACGCGCAACCGCGCCTCCAGTTGCTGCACCAGTTGCGTCACGCTGGTACGGCTCATGTGGAGCGTGGCGGCCGCCTTCGTGAAGCTGCCGGCTTCCACCACACGGGCAAACGCCTGCATTGCATCGAAACGGTCCATATCTGCTCCCGGAGTAGTGATTGTTTGGATTTTACGAACAGTGATGGGTGGGCTTGCCTGTTTATCTGCAAGGCCCGGCCGCCTAAAGTTCTTTCACCGTCAACCACGGGCCACCTTCGGCCCCCTCCTGAAAGTTATCCATGACAACACGCGACGTCGTTTTCCCGCCCGGACGCCGGACCCTTTATGAACGCAACCGCTATTCACCGGCAATAAAGTCGAACGGCTTCCTCTTCGTCTCAGGCCAGGTGGGCAGCCGCGAAGACGGATCGCCCGAGCCCGATCTGGAATCGCAGATCCGCCTTGCCTTCGACAACCTCAACGCCGTATTGAAGGCTGCCGGATGCAGCTTCGATGACGTGGTGGACGTCACCGTTTTCATAGTCGATCCCGAAGCGGTTTTCGAAAAAGTCTGGAAGATCGTGCCCGAGTACTGGGGCGAGGCACCGCACCCCACGCTGACAGGGGTTGGCGTGACGTGGCTTTACGGCTTTCAGTTCGAGATCAAGGTGATTGCAAAACTTCCCGACGCGTGATCCGGTAGATAACCTTCGGGCAATTGCGGCTGCACACTATCGCAGCGCCCGGGCCGATGGTGGTTTTCGTTTACTTACCAAAAATGGCCATTCGTGCCGCAGCTTTGTCATGACAGCCAGGGGGCGCATCACTACGATGAAGACTCAACACAAGGAGTGGCAAATCATGGCATCCGCTCAGTACCGTATTGAAAGCCGCGACCCGCTGAACCACAGCAGGCTGCCGCCCACCGACTTCAACCATGTGTTTGCAGACTGTTCGCTGGCCGTTGCAGTGGCCGTGAAGAGCGTGACCGACCCGACAAGGCAGCAGGTGCGCGTGGTGCACATTCCCAGTGGTGAAGTGATGTTTGAAACTTCTGCGCCTGCGCCACTGGTCTAGGACACACACCATTCCCTTGCGGTGCGATTGTGCAAGCGCCCTTTCTTTTTATTACCTCGTTCACCTGTCTTTTGCGTCATCACGCAGTTATGCAGCCGCCATGCCTTTAGGATGAATGTTCACTTGAACAAGGAGCTCTTCATGGCATTTCCAGGCGATCCGCCACATGACTTCCGCATTGAAAGCAGCGCGTCAACGGACGACAGCCTGCTGCCCGAATCCGACATCAAACACCTCTATGCCGACGCATCGCTGGCAGTTGCAGTCGCCGTCAAGATAGTGGCCGACCCCAGCTGCGAGGAAGTACGTGTGGTGCATGTACCCACGGGTGAGGTGGTGTTTAAAACCCCGGCAGCAGAAGGCGAGGAATAAAAACCTGACAGGCTTGCCTCTGGTCTTGTCCGCCCGCACGATGGTGCTAGGTGTTACGCCATTCCTGGTTCATTGCGAGACTAGGCGCCCTGCCGCAGGCAGTGCTGTAGCACGGCAAGGCGGGGCAACAACGTATCGCGATGAACCAGGAATGGCGTTGCTGCGAGAATCGGGCGCATGGCACTTACCCGTACACCCGCGCAGGAAGGCGTTGCAGAAGTCAACTGGCTCACCACCGCCATTGCACGCATTGAGGCTGACTTCCAGCGCAGCGCAGACACCCATCTGATTTCGCTGCCGCTGCCCGGGTTCGCGGCGCACGGCATTGACTTCTACTTCAAGGACGAATCAACCCATCCTACCGGCAGCCTCAAGCACCGGCTGGCACGGTCCCTGTTTCTTTATGCGCTGTGCAACGGGCTCATCGGTGAAGGCTCTACCGTGGTTGAGGCATCGAGCGGTTCAACGGCGGTCAGCGAAGCCTACTTTGCGCGCCTGCTGGGTCTGCCTTTCATCGCGGTCATGCCGCGCAGCACCTCGCCTGAAAAGATTGCGCAGATCGAGCACTACGGCGGCCGCTGCCACTGGGTTGACAGTGCTGCCCAGGTCTATGACGAGGCGCGCAGGCTGGCGTTTGAGACCGGCGGCCACTACATGGACCAGTTCACTTATGCCGAACGTGCGACTGACTGGCGCGGCAACAACAACATTGCCGAAAGCATGTTCAGCCAGATGGCGCGTGAACGCCACCCCGTTCCGCGCTGGATCGTCGTCGGCGCAGGCACAGGCGGCACCAGCGCGACGATAGGCCGCTACATGCGTTACCAGCGCCACCATGGCGACGGCTGCCAGCTTTGCGTCGCCGACCCCGCAGGCTCGGTGTTCAGCGCCTATCACCAGAGCGGCGACACGACCCTGACCGGTGCTGGCTCGCGCATAGAAGGCATTGGCAGGCCGCGTGTGGAGGCCAGTTTCATACGCACCGTCATAGACCGCATGATTGACGTCGCCGACGTGGATTCCATCGCCGCCATGCAGACGCTATCCACCGTCCTCGGCCGCAAAGTCGGGCCGTCTACCGGCACCAACTTCGTCGCCATGCTGACCTTGGCGCACGAAATGCTCGCGCGCGGCGAGAGCGGCGCCATCCTGTCGCTGCTCTGCGATTCCGGCGAACGTTATTTGCCGACCTATTACGACGCCGCCTGGGTGCAAGGCCGGTTCGGGGATTGCACCGCAGCGCAGCAACGTATGGTGCAAGCCATGAAGGCAGAAGCCTGATGCTCAGGCGTCGGCTCATGCTGGGCAGTGCGGCGGCTTCACTGCCGTTGCCTGCATTGATGCAGCAGGCGCACGCCCTGCCCCTGAAAACGCTCACCTTCCCGCGTGACCGCGGCTCACACCCCGAATTCCGCACCGAGTGGTGGTACATCACCGGGCAGGCGACATCGGGCAAACGTGTGTTCGGCTTTCAGCTGACGTTTTTCAGGTCACGTGTGGACAGCACGCAGGCCATGACATCAAAGTTCGCTGCCAAACAGCTGGTCTTTGCGCATGCGGCGATCACCGATGTGGACGGCAAAAAACTCTGGCATGACCAGCGCATATCGCGCGATGGTTTCGGTGTGGCGTCAAGCAGCGAAGCCGACATGAACATCAAGCTGCGCGACTGGTCGCTTGAAAGCAAAGGCAATCGCTATACCGCCAACCTGGTGTCCAGCGACTTCGCCATCAGGCTGCAGTTCGCCGAAACCCAGCCGGTTCTGCTGCAGGGCAGGCAGGGCCTGTCGCGCAAGGGCCCCGAAGAAAAACAGGCAAGTTATTACTACAGCCAGCCACAGCTCGCCACCACAGGCACCCTGCAGGTCAGGGGCCAGAACTTTGAAGTGACCGGCAAGGCCTGGCTGGACCACGAATGGAGCCAGGAGCTGCTGCACCCCGCAGCGACAGGATGGGACTGGATTGGCATGAACCTGAATGACGGCAGCGCCCTCACCGCCTTCCGCCTGCGCGACAAGGCCGGTGACGCGCTCTGGGACGGCGGCTCTTTCCGCGCAGCCAAGGGCGATGTCTATGTGTTCACGCGCGGCGAGGTCATCTTCAAGCCCACCCGCCTCTGGAAGAGCCCGCTCACGCAAACCACCTACCCGGTTGAATGGATGGTACGCACACCCGCCGACTTCTATACCGTCAAAGCCGTCATCGACAACCAGGAACTCGACAGCAGGCAGTCCACAGGCGCCATCTACTGGGAAGGCCTGAGCGAACTCATAGACAGCAACGGCAAACGCGTGGGCAGCGGCTACCTGGAGATGACGGGGTATGCGGCGCC
>JAZKHN010000084.1:0-1555 GCA_040385325.1 Pseudomonadota bacterium | reverse complement strand
AGCGCGCCTGGCGCGATGCCAATGCCGTGGGCCGCCACATCAGCCTCAACTGGGATGCCGTTGGCACCATGAGCGGACAGATGGCCCTTGGCCTTGAACCTAAAGGCCAATACTGATTTTTGCCTTGAGCCCAAAGGCCAGTACTGAGTTTTTCCATTAGCAGCGCTGCAAGCACAGCGCAGATTTTTCACACCAAAAGGATAAGAGACATGCAAGGCAAGATTGGCCTGGAAGAGCACTTTGCGCTCGAAGAAACACTGAAAGACTCAGCCGGGTTCTTCCCCGACAAGGTATGGGCAGAGCTGCGCGGCAGGCTGCTCGACATACAGGACCGGCGCCTGCGCGAGATGGACGCGAACGGCATGGAGATGATGCTGCTGTCGCTCAATGCACCGGCGGTGCAGGGCATACCGGATGCAAAGCTTGCCAACGAACTGTCACGCCGCGCCAATGACTACCTGGCAGAACAGGTGGCCAAACGCCCTGACCGCTTCCAGGCGCTGGCCGCATTGCCCATGCAGGACCCCGAACTCGCCTCACGCGAGCTGGAGCGCTGCGTCAAACAACTGGGCTTCAAGGGCGCGCTGGTCAATGGCTTCACGGAAGTCAGTGACTCAAAGGTCGGCGTGTATTACGACCTGCCGCAGTACTGGCCTTTCTGGGGCGTGGTCGAGTCGCTGAATGTGCCTTTTTACCTGCATCCGCGCAACCCCCTGCCTGCCGATTCGAAAATCTATGAAGGCCACCCTTGGTTGATGGGGCCGACATGGGCATTCGGACAGGAGACCGCTGTGCATGCCCTGCGCCTGATGTGTAGCGGCCTGTTCGATAAATATCCCGCATTGGCCATCATCCTCGGCCACATGGGCGAGGGTCTGCCCTACAGCATGTGGCGGGTTGATCACCGCAATGCATGGATCAAATCGCCACCAGCCTACCCGGCCAAACGGCCTGTGGCAGATTACTTCCGTGAGAACTTCTACCTCACCACGTCCGGCAACTTCCGCACGCAGACCCTGATTGATGCGATTCTTGAAGTCGGTGCCGACCGCATCCTCTTTTCAACCGACTGGCCTTTCGAGAACGTCGACCACGCCGCCAACTGGTTTGATGCGGCCAGCATCAGCGAACGTGACCGCCTCAAGATTGGCCGCACCAACGCTGTGGACCTGTTCAAGCTCGGCATCTGATCAACCTCACCCCGCTCACCAACAACAAACGGAGACAAACATGAACAAACCCAACCCACTTCGCCCAAGCCGCAGAAAACAACTGGCGCTTGCCGCCTGTGCAGCACTGCTCGGCATGGCTGCAGCCATCAACCCGGCCATGGCACAGTCCTGGCCGAACAAACCCGTGCGCATGATCGTGCCCTTCCCTGCTGGTGCGGCGCCCGACGTGATTGCCCGCCTGATGGCCGAACGCCTGCGTCTGGTCTGGAACCAGACGGTCATTGTTGACAACAAGCCCGGTGCCGGCGGCATCCCCGGCATGAGCGCGCTGGTCCGCTCGCCCAACGACGGCTACACCATTGGCTTCATACCGGCAGCAGTGC
>JAZKHN010000083.1:0-4915 GCA_040385325.1 Pseudomonadota bacterium | reverse complement strand
CGCAGCGAGTTGTTTCAGACCCCGGCTGGACCGAGCATCGCAGGGTGCCCCGCAGCGCAGCGTAGGGGACGACGAACAGGGTCGCCTTTTCTTTTGGTTACTTTGCTTTTGGCGAAGCAAAAGAAAAGTGACTAGCCGCCGGGCTACCCCCGGCCTCTGCGTGAAGGGCACAGCTTCAACAAAAGCGCTGACCACAAGAGGTCAAACATGAACCTCTCAGAACCCTTCGTAAGAAGACCAGTAGCCACCGTCCTGCTAACCATAGGCCTGGCTCTCGCCGGCATAGGCGCCTTCTTCGTACTTCCGGTATCGCCATTACCGCAAGTAGATTTCCCCGTCATCTCGGTCAGCGCCTCCCTGCCAGGCGCAAGCCCCGAAACCATGGCCACCAGTGTGGCTACGCCGCTCGAACGCAGGCTGGGCACGATCTCCGGTGTCAATGAAATGACATCGTCGAGCGGTGTGGGCTCGACCCGTGTCAGCCTGCAGTTCGACCTGAACCGCAAGATTGACGCTGCCGCCCGCGAGGTGCAGGCCGCCATCAATGCATCGCGTGCCGACCTGCCTTCCACGCTCCGGAGCAACCCGACTTACCGCAAGGCCAACCCGGCTGATGCGCCCGTCATCATCCTGGCGCTGACATCGAAGACACGTTCGCCGGGCCGCATCTACGACGAGGTGTCCAACCTGTTGCAGCAAAAAATTGCGCAGGTGCCGGGCGTGGGGGATGTGGAACTGGGCGGGGGCTCGCTGCCCGCCGTGCGTGTGGACCTGATTCCTTTTGCGCTGAACCGTTACGGTGTGAGCAGCGAGGATATTCGCGCGGCCTTGCAGGCATCGAATGCCAACCGGCCCAAGGGCGCGATTGAAGGCAATGGCCGACGTCTGCAGATTTACTCTGGTGCCAATACTGCCACGGGCGGGCTCAAGGCGGCTGACTACGCCGGCCTGGTTGTCGCCTGGCGCAACGGCGCGGCCATACGGCTGTCGGATGTGGCCGAGCTCAGCGACGGGGTGGAGAACGTCAACACACTGGGCCTCTTTAATGGTGATCCAGCCGTCATCGTGCTGGTCACGCGCCAGCCCGGTGCGAATGTGATTGCCACGGTTGACGGCGTGCGTGACCTGCTGCCGGAATTGCAGGCGCAGTTGCCTGCCGATGTGAAGATATCGGTCGCCTCGGACAGTACCAACTCCATACGCGCGTCGCTGCATGAAATTGAAGTCACGCTGCTGATCTCGATCGTGCTGGTGGTGCTGGTGGTGAGTGCCTTTCTGCGCAGCGCACGCGCCACGGTCATTCCGGCCGTCGCCACGGTGGTGTCACTGCTGGGTACTTTCGGCGTGATGTACCTGCTGGGCTTTTCGCTCAACAACCTCAGCCTGATGGCACTGACTGTTGCGACCGGCTTTGTGGTGGATGACGCGATCGTGGTGCTTGAAAACACCAGCCGCCATATCGAAGCTGGCATGGACCGCTTCAAGGCCGCGCTGCTCGGCGCACGCGAGGTCGGCTTTACCGTGCTCTCGATCAGCCTGTCGCTGGTTGCGGTGTTCATTCCCCTGCTCTTCATGGGCGGGCAGACCGGCCGTCTGTTCCGCGAATTTGCAGTCACGCTGTCTGCGGCCGTGATGATTTCGCTGGTCATATCGCTGACCACCACACCCATGATGTGCGCGTGGTTGCTCAAGAACAAGGAAGACACTGACGCCGAGGCTGGCAAACCTGCGGGCCGTTTTGCCTTTCTGGGTTTTATCCCCCGCTTTTTTGAGAACGGTTTTAACCGTGTGCTGCGCGGTTATGAGGTCAGCCTGGACTGGGCGCTGGGCAGCAAGCTGCTGGTGATGCTGATTTTGCTGGCCGTCATCGGCCTGAATGTCTTTTTGTTTGTGAAGGCACCCAAGGGTTTCTTTCCGCAACAGGATACCGGCCAGATCAACGGTGGGTTGCGTGCCGATCAGAGTATTTCCTTCCAGGCCATGCAGGGCAAACTCAAGGAACTGGTGGACATCATCCGCGCCGACCCTGCTGTTGATACGGTGGTGGGTTTCACCGGCGGCGGGCGGGCCGGCGGCGGCTTCATGTTTATCAACCTCAAGCCTGCCAGCCAGCGCACCGACAAGGGCCTGGCCGTCATTGCGCGCCTGCGGCCAAAGCTGGCTACCGTGACGGGCATCAGCCTTTTCCTGAACCCGGTACAGGACCTGCGTGGTGGCGGGCGATCCAGCAACTCCACCTACCAGTACACACTCAAAAGCGACAACATTGCCGACCTGAAACTGTGGGCCACCAGATTGTCAGAACAGATGATGCAGCAGGATGCCCTGATCGATGTCAACACTGACCAGCAGGACAACGGCGTCGAGATGATGGTGACGGTCGACAAGGAAAGTGCCGCGCGCCTGGGCATCAGTTCTCGTGATGTCGACAACGCGCTCTACAACGGCTATGGCCAGCGGCAGGTGGCCACGATCTACACGGACCTCAACCAGTACAAGGTGATCATGGGTGTGGCGCAGCGCTACATTCGCAGCCCCGAGTCACTCAAGGATATTTACGTTCCGGCCAAAGGTGCAACGATCACCACCTCGTCGACGGCGGCTTCATCGTCTCTCACCAATATCGTCAACCCTGCGTTGCGTGACCAGTCCAGCGGCCAGGCGCTGAGTTCTTCAGCGACCAACATGGTGCCGCTGTCGGCGATTGCGAAATTTTCAGAGAATCCCAAGGCCTCTTCGGTGAACCACCAGGATGGCGAGCTGGCCACCACCATCTCGTACAACCTTGTCGAAGGCAAAACCATCAGCGACGGCCAGGCGGCAGTGGCGAAGGCGGAGGCCGAGATCGGCATGCCCAACAATGTACGCGGCAGTTTTCAGGGTACGGCACGCAATGCCCAGCAGTCGCAGCAGGAGCAGCCCCTGCTGATCCTTGCCGCACTGGTGGTTATCTACATTGTTCTGGGCATTCTTTATGAGAGCCTGGTGCACCCCATCACCGTGCTGTCGACGCTCCCTTCAGCGGGCGTGGGTGCGGTGCTGGCGCTGCTGATTTTCAAGCTTGATTTTTCATTGATCGCCCTGATCGGCGTCTTCCTGCTGATCGGTATCGTGAAGAAGAACGCCATCCTCATTATTGACTTTGCGATTGACGCCGAGCGTTCACGCGGCCTGTCTGCTGTCGAAGCGGTGCGTGAGGCCTGCATGCTGCGCTTCAGGCCCATTCTCATGACCACACTCGCGGCCATTCTGGGTGCCCTGCCGCTGGCCATCGGTTTTGGCGAGGGCGCAGAGCTGCGCAGGCCGCTTGGTATTGCCATCATCGGCGGGCTGATCGCCAGCCAGTTGCTGACCTTGCTGACCACACCCGTCGTCTATGTGCTGATGGACAAACTGCGCCGTCCCGGCAAGACCGAGCATCTGCTGGGCAGACATGCAGATTCAGATCAAGCACTGCAACCCGGATAACACCATGAAACCCTCCATGCATTCCACCGTTGCCATAACCGTTAACAGTAAGCCCCCTTATTCCTTGCTGGCGCTGGCTGCTCTGGCCTTTCTGGTCAGCGGATGCGCTGTCGGCCCGACCTACCAGCGCCCGACAATGCCTGAAGCTGTTGCCTTCAAGGAAGCCGGTGACTGGATACCCGCCGTACCCGCTGACGCACTTGAGCGCGGCCCGTGGTGGTCGCTGTTCAATGACCCGGTGCTGAACCAGCTGGCGTCGCGGGTCGAGGTATCAAACCAGAATGTGGCGATTGCCGTGGGTGCCTATGCGCAGGCGAGGGCGCTGGTGCGCGAGCAGCGCGCGTCGCTTTTCCCGTCGGTCACACTCGACGGCGGTGCATCGCGTTCGCGCAGCAGTGGCAACCTGACCACCGGCACACCAGGCCGCGTTGGCAACAACTACCAGGTCAGCCTGGGCGGCAGCTGGGAGCCCGATGTCTGGGGCCGCCTGGGCCGTGCGGTAGACAGCGCCAATGCGGGCTCCGCAGCCAGCGCTGCCGACCTCGCCTCAGCCAGGCTTTCTGCCCAGGGCGAGCTCGCTGTCAATTATTTTTCTCTGCGGCAGACCGATGCGCAAAAAGCCTTGCTCGACAAGACCATAGAGGGTTTTACCCGCGCGCTTGAAATCACGCAGAACCGCTACACCGCAGGCATCGTCGCCAGAACAGATGTGTTGCAGGCACAAACCCAGCTTGCCAACGGCAAGGCCGACCAGCTGGGGCTGGAGCGTTCACGCGCGCAGTTCGAACATGCCATCGCCGTGCTGGTCGGCGAAGTACCCGCCAACTTCAGCCTGCCGGCAGTGGCGAGCTGGAACCCCGTGGTGCCGCAGGTTCCTGTCGGTGTGCCGTCAACGCTGCTGCAGCGCCGGCCTGACATTGCCGCAGCAGAGCGCCGCGTCGCTTCGGCCAATGAACAGATCGGCATCGCCAAAACCGCCTATTACCCCAACATCAGCCTGAACGCCTCAACCGGCTCGGGCGCCAGCCGCGTGGCCGACCTGTTCAAGGCCGCCAGCAGCGTCTGGTCTTTGGGCCTGTCAGCAGCGCAGCTGATTTTTGATGCGGGCGCCACCAGCGCGCGCGTCGAGGGTGCTGAAGCGGGCAATGCCCAGGCCGTGGCGCGCTACCGGCAAACCGTGCTGGTTGCATTCCAGGATGTCGAAGACCAGCTTTCGGCCACCCGCGTTCTGCAAAGCCAGCAGGAACTGCGCCGACAGGCGTCCGAGTCGGCAGACCTGGTCGAGCAGCAGGTGCTTAACCGCTACAAGAGCGGGCAGGTGGGTTACACAGAGGTGATCACCGCGCAGGCAACCGCGCTCAGTGCGCGCCGGGCGCTGATACAGGCGCTTGCAGACCGGCAGACAACTGCGGTGGCGTTGATCCAGTCGCTGGGTGGCGGCTGGCAG
>JAZKHN010000082.1:0-2401 GCA_040385325.1 Pseudomonadota bacterium | reverse complement strand
TGTTCTGGTTTCTCTGCGGCTGGATGGGCGGCCCGCAGCACTACACCGAGCGCTTCGGCCACCCGCGCCTGCGCATGCGCCACATGCAGGGGCAGGGCGGCGCAACCGGCCCCATAGGCATCCGGGAACGCGACGAGTGGCTGGCCTGCATGGACCAGGCCATGCGCGAGACAGGTGTTGACGACGAGCTGCGCGCAAGGCTGAACACCTCGTTCTTCCAGACCGCCGACTGGATGCGCAACCGCGGTGAGGGCTGACGGCTGCCGTGTATCCAAGGCCGGTTGGAGCTGATTTTGCTATTAAATAAATAGCTGCTCACGTGCGTATCTATTGGCCTGCAGCCTGATTCGCCACCTAAAAATGGTCTTTTTGGGCACTTTTTTTGCTTCCAGAGGCGGCTGTCAATCATCCGAAAACCCAGGTTTTGCCGTATACGGCAAAAATTTAACGTACAAGTTAAATTTTTAACGTGTACGTTAAAATCAGCTGAAGCTACTTCGCCTTCAGCAGTTCGCCCACTTCCAGCAGCACCATTTCGTTGTCGTCAGCCTTGTTGGGCTCCCGGCTGCTGGAGAACGGCAGGTTGTTGTCGTTGCCAACCACGATGTGGGTGGCGTCGACCACATCGACGTTCTCGATAGTGAAGAAGGGGAAGGTCAGCACGCCGTTGTTCAGCGGTTTGCGGGCCAGTTTGGCGGGGTCGGCAATGTTCATCAGGTCGATGTAGCCGATCTTGCGCACCGGCCCGCCGACGCTGGCGTCGCTCAGCTCGATCTTGTAGACGCGCTTGAATTTGGCGAGGTCGTGAAAGCAGTCGGTGCGCTTCTGGCCTTCAGGGCAAGCCTTGTCTGCCGTGCCTTCGCCGTTGTCGCGCTCGATGATGAGGCCGGTGTCGCCGTCAATCATGTTGAAGTCGCCTATCGCGTGGGTGGCACCTTCCAGCACGTACTTCCAGTGGCGGCCGGTCCATTGCTGGGCCTTCACGTCGAACTCGAGCACGCGCAAATAATCCTTGCCGTCGATCTTCTCGTTGCCCTTGGTGGATGCGTCGTAAAGCGCGCCTTCCAGCAGGGCGTAGAGCTTGCTGCCGTCTTTGGACGCGGCCATGCCTTCAAAACCCTTTGAGCGGCGTACCTGGAAATCCACCGCGCCGCCGGGTGCGCCCGGTGTACTCACTGCCGGGTGGTCGGGTGAGCGCACAACCTTGCCTTCGACCTGCGTCTCGAACACAGCCAGCACCTTGCCGCTCATGTCGGTCTTGATCAGGAAGGGGCCGAACTCGTCACCAATCCAGAGTGCACCACCGGCGATTTGAAAGCTCTCCGTGTCAAAGTCGCTGCCGGTCAGGTAACGCTTTTTGGTGCTTTCATGAACGATGCGAAACGGTACTTTTTTGTCCGGGTCATGCAAAAAGATGGTCTGCACGCGCTTCATGCTGCCGGCCTTGAAGTCGATGGCATAGCGGTTCAGGTACAGCATGGCGTCAGGAGAATTGGCCTTGGCGCCAAAGCCGTTATCGGTCAGCACCCAGAAGCTGCCGTCCGGCATTTTCTTGATGCCCGAGTGGCCCTGCAGCGGCTGGCCTTTGAACGGAACCGATACACCGGTAGGGCGGCCGGCTGACAGGCCTTCAATCGTGCCCAGTGTGTCAACGCGTTTGGGCGTTGTGAACTTGCCGCTGATCTTCAGGTCTTCCGGCGCATCCTTCGGTGCCTGTACAAAAGACTGGGCCGGCATCACCACATGGCCGGCCAGCGTGGCGGGGAAGGCGGTTTGCGCGTGTGCCGGCAGGGCAGCCAGTGTGGCCAGGGCGATGATGCAGAGGGAAGGGCGGAAGGTCAGGCGCATGCAGAAATCCTCGTTGTAAAGGACGCCATGGTGCGCAGGCGATGTGACGGTGTGATTACAGCCGCCGGTTCCGGGCTCTATCCCTGCGCCAGCAGCACCACCAGCGCGCCCGCGCCGCCCTCCGCAGGCCGCGCCTGCACAAATGCCAGCACCTCCTGCTTCTGTATCAGCCAGCTCTGCACCTTGCCCTTGAGCACAGGCGTTTTGCCCGGCGAACCCAGGCCTTTGCCGTGCACCACACGCACGCAGCGCCAGCCGACCTTGTGGGCATCCTTGATGAAGAGGCTCAGCGCCTCGCGCGCGTCCTCGCGCCGCAGGCCGTGCAGGTCAAGCTGGCCCTGAATGCTCCAGCCGCCCCGGCGCAGCTTGCGCACCACCTCCGGCCCCATGCCGGGGCGGCGATAGCTGAGCGCCTCATCGGTGTCGAGCAGGGTGTCAACATCAAACTCGTCAGACAGGGCAGAGCGCATCACCGCCAGTTCATCAAGCTGCTGCTGAACGGCAATTGGCGCCGCCTGCGCTACGGGCAGCACGGCGCGCTGGCCGGGCAGGT
>JAZKHN010000081.1:0-1709 GCA_040385325.1 Pseudomonadota bacterium | reverse complement strand
CCGACAAGCTTGATGCCCGCAAGGAAGAAATCGCCGACTGGCTGGTGACCCTGAATGGCAAGCTCAGGCGCGAGGCGCTGGGCGAAATCGGCGCCGGTATTTCCGAGCTGCGTTATTACGCCGGGCTGGCCCGCAACCTGTTTGGGCGCGTGGTTGAAGTCGAGCCCGGCTGCTATTCATCACTTGACCGTGAAGCCGCAGGCGTCTGCGCCATCATCCTGCCATGGAACGCACCGGTGACCCTGCTGGTGCGCTCGCTGGCACCGGCGCTGGCCGCGGGTTGCACGGTGGTCATCAAGCCCGCCTGCCAGACGGCTGTCGTCAACAACATGGTGCTCGAATGCATGAGCAGCGATGTGCGCGTGCCGGCCGGTGTTCTGAACTCCGTCACCGAGTCAGGTGCAGAGGTCTCGCGCTACCTCTGCGACGCACCTGATATCGACGTCATCAGCTTCACCGGTTCATCCGCAGTCGGCAAGCTGATTGCCGAAACCACCGCCACCACACTCAAGCGCCTGTCACTTGAACTGGGCGGCAAGGCACCTGCGGTCGTGTTTGCCGATGCAGACATGGACAAAACCGTGGCCGGCATGGTCGCGGGGGGCATGGTCATGGCCGGCCAGCAGTGCACCGCCATCACACGTGTGCTGGTTGAAGATTCGGCCTACGACAAATTCGCCGTCAAGCTTGCCGCCGCACTCAAGGCCGTCAAGGTCGGCCCCGGCAACGACCCGTCGTCGCAGATGGGCTGCCTGATTGATGTGCGCAACCGTGACCGCATCAATGCGCTGATGGATACAGCTGCAGCCACGCAGCGCGTGCTGCTGCGCGGCAATGTGCCTGGCGGCGCTCTGTCCAAAGGCGCTTTCATTGAGCCCAGCCTGATCGAGGTTGATGACCTGCAATCGGATTTCGTCCAGAAAGAACTGTTCGGCCCGCTGCTGGTGATGGAGCGTTTCACGACTGAAGACGAAGCCGTCATGCGCTCCAACGCCACGCGCTTTGGCCTTGCTGCCAGTGTCTGGAGCAGCGACATGAAAAAGTCGCGCCGCATCGCCGCGCGTCTTCGCTCCGGCACGGTCTGGTCCAACAGCCACAACCGCCTGTTTGCAGAAGCAGAGACCGGCGGTTTCCGCGACAGCGGTTATGGCCGCCTGCATGGCGCAGAAGGTCTTAACGACTTTTTGCAGACGAAACACTTCTACTTCGAGACCAGCACATGAGCCAGCCTGAACAGCGCAGCGGGGCGCATTTCTTCCTCGAAGGGCTGACCGAGCTCGGCATAGAGCACGTCTTCAGCAACCTCGGCACCGACCATGTCTCCATCATCGAAGAGCTGGCGCGCTGGGACCAGGAGGGCAGGGCGCACCCCAACATGATGCTGGTGCCGCATGAAAACGTGGCCGTTCACATGGCGGCGGGTTTTGCTGCCGTCACGGGCCGTGGCCAGGCGGTCATGGTGCACGTCGATGCCGGTACCGCCAATGCCGCCATGGGCATGCACAACATGTTCCGCGGCCGCCTGCCGGTGCTGCTGATGGCCGGCAAGTCGCCTTTTACCTTGCGCGGTGAGCTGCCCGGTTCACGTGACAACTATGTGCATTTTGTGCAGGACCCCTTCGACATGGCCAGCATCGTCAGGCCTTATGTGAAGTGGGACTATTCGCTGCCCAGCGGCGTGATCGCCAAAGAGGTGCTGCGGCGCGGCC
>JAZKHN010000080.1:0-1911 GCA_040385325.1 Pseudomonadota bacterium | reverse complement strand
AGGTTGGCGACCTGCATGCCTGCGGCCAGTGAGGCCTCGACCAGCCGTGTGCCTATGCCGCCACAGCCACCAACGATGGCCAGGCGCATGCCTGAAGGTGGCGGCAGGCGTGAGAGATCCATGCTCATGACACTGCTCATGCAGAGGCTCCAAGACGGCGGATGGGCATTTTCTCGATGGCGACCATGGTGGTTTTTTCTTCGGTGTACAGCGACATGCAACCCTTGCCGCCTTCGCGGCCTATGCCGGATTCGCGGTAGCCACCAAAGGCCGAGCGCAGATCACGCACCACGGGGGTGTTGACCCAGACCGTGCCGGTGCGCAGCTTGCGCATGGCCAGGTTGGCCTTGTCGAGGTTGCTGGTCCACACATAGGCGACCAGGCCAAATGTGCTGTCATTGGCAATGTCTATGGCTTCTTCAAAGGTGTCGAAGGTCACAAAGGTCGCAAACGGGCCAAAGATTTCTTCCTGGCAAATGCGTGCGGCATTGTTGGGGGCACGCACCACGGTCGGCTCGATGTAGTAACCCTTGCCCATGGCTTCGACACGCTTGCCGCCGGTGAGTATTTCTGCGCCATCGGCCTTTGCAACTTCGGCGTACGAGAGAACCCGCTCCATATGCGCTTTCGATGCCAGCGGCCCCATCTCGCTGCCCATTTGTGAAGGGTGGCCGATCTTGATGTTTTTGACGCGCTCGACAAATGCGGCGATGAATTTGTCGGCAATCGATTTCTCGACCAGGATGCGTGAACCGGCCAGGCATTGCTGGCCGTTGCCGCCGTAGATGCCGAGCAGGGCAGCGTCAAGCGCGCGGTCCAGGTCGGCATCCGCACAAATGATGCTGGCCGACTTGCCGCCCAGTTCCATGGTGCAGGCTTTCAAACCTTTGGCGGCTGATGAAAGGATGGCGCGGCCGGTGGTGGTGCCGCCGGTAAATGAGACCACGTTGATGTCCGGGTGCTCGACCAGCGCGGTGCCTGTGACGGGGCCACGCCCGTTGACAAGGTTGACAACACCGGGTGGCAGGCCGGTGCTGTTCACAATTTCCATGAAGCGCTGCATGCCTGCTGCGGCGATCTCTGACGGTTTCACCACGCAGGTGTTGCCAAAGGCGATGGCTGCGGCAATCTTCATCGAGCACAGCGTGACAGGGGCATTCCACGGGCCCAGCAGGCCGGCGACGCCGACGGGCTCGCGGAACACGCTGGTCACATAACCGGGTTCCTGCGTGTAGAGGTCGCCACCGACCTGGCCTATGAACTCTGCAAAAAATTTGAAGTTGTAGGCCGAGCGGGGAATGTAAAAGCCCTTGATCTGCGCCAGCGGTATGCCGGTGGTGGCGCTTTCAATTTCAGACAGCTCGGTTTGACCGGCAATGATGGCGTCGTGAATCTTCATCAGGGCGTTCTGGCGGCTTTCAACCGTCAGGCCTGACCAGCGGCCATCGTCGAAGGCCTCGCGTGCCGTGCGTGCTGCAAGGTCAACCTCGGCTGCATTGGCCTCCAGCAAGTCACCGAGCTGCTCGCCGCTGGCCGGGTCAAATACCGGCACGTGGTGCTGGCTGCCCGCAGCCACGAACTTGCCATTGATAAAGCTGGCCTGCGGGCGGCTCAGGAAGTCTGCGATGGCGCCGGTGCGCTGCATTTTGTCGTCAATCATGGTGCTTGCTCTTGGTGAATGCGTTGAAGTCAGTGTGTCGTGATGGTTCTGGGGGCAGCTTGTCGCGCGATGCTGAGCAGCATGGCCGTCAGTTGTGCCGGGGCGGTGATCATGGCGTTGTGGCCGGTGGCGATTTCGCGCCAGCCCCAGTCGCCCTGGTTCCGCACCCACTGGCGCATGGGTTCTGCCAGTGCGATAGCCGGTTCAGTGCAATAAATATAGGTACGCGGCAGGCCGTTGCCTATGGGGTT
>JAZKHN010000079.1:0-6934 GCA_040385325.1 Pseudomonadota bacterium | reverse complement strand
AAAAGCGCCCTCAGGAATCCAGAATATCCCCAACCTTGTTAGCCAGTGCAGTCATCTCAAACGGCTTGGTCAGCACCTCCATCCCCGCCTCAAGATAACCATTCCCCACCGCAGCGTTTTCCGCATAGCCGGTAATGAAAAGAACCTTCAACCCAGGGCGCGCCACACGTGCCGCGTCTGCAACCTGCCGGCCGTTCATGCCGCCGGGCAGGCCGACGTCTGTGACCAGGAGGTCTATGCGCTGGCCAGACTGCAGGATCTTCAGGCCCGACGGGCCGTCTTCTGCTTCGAGCACGGTGTAGCCCGACTCTTCAAGCACTTCCACGATCACCATGCGGATGATGGCTTCGTCGTCTATCACCAGCACCACTTCACCGCCGCCGGGCGCAACAAAGTCTCCTTGCGTATCGACATCCAGCAGCGGTTCATCGCCCACATAAGCCGGGAAATACAGGCACATGGTGGTGCCCTTGCCGGGCTCTGAATCAATGCGCACCTGTCCGCCAGACTGGCGCACAAAACCATAAATCATCGACAGGCCCAGGCCGGTGCCCTGGCCCAAAGGCTTGGTGGTGAAGAAGGGGTCAAAGGCGCGGGCGGCGATTTCAGGCGTCATGCCGGTGCCGCTGTCGGTTACGCAGACGGAAATATATTCACCCGCTGCCAGGTCGCGTTCCCGGGCCTCGCGTTCGTCGAACTTGTGGTTGCAGGTCTCGATGACCAGCCGGCCACCCTGGGGCAACATGGCGTCCCTGGCGTTGATGCAGAGGTTGAGCAGCGAGTTCTCAAGCTGCGATGCATCGACGTTGATGGGCCACAAGCCGTCGGCGCGCCTGACCTGAACCTGCACAGACGGCCCGACTGTGCGGCGCACAAGTTCTTCAAGGCCCAGCACCAGCCTGTTGGCATCAATGGGCCGCGGGTCAAGCGTCTGCCGGCGGGAAAAAGCCAGCAGCCGCTGCGTCAGCGTGGCCGCACGTCTGGCTGAACCCTGGGCCATGGCCACATACTTTTCGACCGTGTCAAAACGACCTTGTGCGATGCGTTTGGTGAGTTGCTCCAGGCTGCCCGAGATGCCCGCCAGCAGGTTGTTGAAGTCGTGCGCAATGCCGCCTGTGAGCTGGCCAACCGCCTCCATCTTTTGCGCCTGCCGCAGGGCTTCCTGCGCCTGCAGCAACTCGCGCTCGCGCGCCTTGATGTCGGCAAGGTCGCGGCCGACAGCCACAAAATTCACACCATCAGGTTCGGGCGATACCGTCCAGCCTATGGGTTTCCATTCGCCGTTCAATGCCAGGATGCGGTTTTCAAACCGCGTCGGCCGCCCGGTCTCGCCCATGGATGTCAGTGCCGCAACCGTGGCACCGACGTCGTCCGGGTGAATGATGTCGGCGTAGGGATTGGTCAGCAACTGATGTTGTGTGTAGCCCAGCACCTTGGTCCACGCCGGATTGACCGCCGACATGCCGCCGCCGTAGTCGGCGCGCGCCAGCATGTCTTCGGACAGCGCCCAGAGCTGGTCACGCTCTGCTTCCGCGTTTTTTTCAGTGGTGATGTCGCGCACCGTGCAGTAGTACCTGTCGCCCTCGGGCACAGCCACCCATGACAGCCACTTGTAACTGCCGTCCCTGCAGCGGTAACGATTCTCAAAACGCAGCACCGGGTCGCCCTGGCGCACCAGCTCATACGCATCTGCGCTGGCATTGAGGTCGTCAGGGTGCACAAAACTTGTGTAAGGGACAGCCTTCATCTCGGCTTCGGACCAGCCCAAAGCGGCCGTCCAGGCGGGATTGACCTCTTCAAAATGCTCATCGGGACGCATCACCGCGAGCAGGTTGGGTGTGATCTGCCACGTATGGCCCCGCGCCCTGGTCTTGGAAATCACCTGCTCTTCAAGATCAGCATTGAGGGCACGCAAAGCGGTGTCAGCGGCGGTGAAACTTTCACGTTCCTGTTGCGCCGCGCGCAGGGCCAGCATCTTGTCCGTTGTTTCTGCGGCTTCGCAGACAAAGCCCTGTACTGCAAAGGCGTCGTCGCGCAGCGGCGTCCATGAAAAGCTGAACCACCGCTCCTGTTCACCCTGGCCATGCAGGTGAACTGGCAGATCGACAAAACGCTGGGCCTTGCCAGACAGCGCAACCTCGGTCAGGGGTTTGAGTTTGTCCCATGCATCGGGCCATATCTCGCAAAACGGCTTACCGAAGGCCGACGGGTGTTTGCCGCCGAGAATGGCCACATAGCTGTCGTTGTACAACGTGATGAGGTCGGGGCCCCAGCACAGGTGCATGGCGTGGGGCGTACGAAGCATGATGCTCACCGAACTGCGCAACTCGGCTGGCCAGGTACCAGGCTCGCCTAGTGGTGATGAGGACCAGTCCATGGCCTGCAGCAGGCGCCCAGCCTCTCCGCCATCGGCAAAGATTTTATGGATCAGTTTGTGTGGATCATGCTGGCTCATGAATGCGGCCTGGGTGGTCCCGTCAAAGAAATTAACCAGCTGACATTTTGCCCACAAAGATGGGGTGTGGCCCGGGAATTCAAGGCAGGAGGTTGTAGGCAAATGCCGGTATTGACACAACACAATCCGGGCCATGCAGCCACCCGCAAACCGCAGGCCCTGCCAGCGTTTCAGGCCACCGGGGCGGGCGCGCCAATCGCTTCACACAACTGCCCGGTACACAGCCCCCAGCCCATGTGAAACCCCATCTTCTCGTGCGCCTCCCTGTCGGCCACGGACCAGTGCTGCACCCTTGCTGTGTAGCGGGTCTTGCCGCCCTCATCGTCAAACGTCAGCACCACCGTCATGAATGGTTTGTCTGACGGCTTCCAGGCTTCCGAATACGCATCGGTGAACACGAGGCGCTTGCCCGGCACCACTTCAAGGTAGACGCCGCGATTCGGGAACTCCGTGCCGTCGGGCACGGCCATCACGATCAGGCTGGCGCCGCCCGGACGCACGTCGAGCTCGGCGCGCGAGGTCGTCCAGGGTTTGGGGGCAAACCACTGCTTGAGCAGTTCGGCGTCTGTCCAGGCCTGATAGACCTTGCCGGGCGGCGCGTCTATCAGACGGGTCAGGACAAGTTCGCGATCGGACGCAGGGGCGGAGTGGTGGTCTGTGCTCATGCTTTCAAATGTACGTGACGCGCGCAACGCGCTCAGGCAGTCGGCCTGGGTGCACCAATCAGCTCGCACAGCTGCTCGGTAGCCTTGCCCCAGCCTTCGTGAAAGCCCATCTTTTCATGTGCCTCGCGGTCGGCGGCGCTCCAGTGCAGCACCCGGGCGGTGTAGCGCGTCTTGCCGCCTTGGTCTTCAAAAGTCAGCACGCCCGTCATGAAGGGTTTGTCTGAGGGTTTCCAGGCCTCGGTGAACGCATCGGTAAACACCAGTCGCTCGTTGGGCACCACTTCAAGGTAAACCCCCCGGTTGGGAAACTCTGTACCGTCGGGGCCGCGCATCACGATCAGGCTGGCGCCTCCTGGCCGCACGTCGGTTTCGGCACGCACCGTCTCCCAGGGTTTGGGCGTGAACCACTGCACGATCAGTTCGGGTTTGGTCCATGCGTCGTAAAGCTTTGCGCGCGGCGCGGCTATCAGGCGGGTGAGGACGAGTTCGCGGCCAGCGGTCGGGGCGGCATTGCTCGCAGAGGTCATGGAGTTCTCCTTGATGTCGATAAAGGTTTTTAACAGGACTTTGCAGCCCGTGCCTGTACGACGAAGGAGCGAACGGTTTCTCGACACGCCAAGGAAGCATTTATCTGCGCTGACAGGACAGAAAATCGCAAAATGTAAAGTCTTCTTTACATTTTGCATATTTTTGCCCGGCTGAATCGCCCTGCGGCCGGTTTTTTGGCCAAAAAAAGCCGTTTTTAGGTGCAAAAAACGGCTGAAGGCCAATAGATACGTACGTGAGTAGCTACGAAATAAATAGCAAATTGCGCCAGCCAGTTTCTGGCGCCTCCAATTACTGGTCAATCCTGATGTTCGCTTTTTCAATCAGCTGTTTGTATTTGGCCGATTCCTGCTTCACATAGGCCGCGAATTGCTGCGAGCTGGTGTTGGAGACTGCAAACGACTGGCTGCCCAGCGACTGGGCGATCTGCTGCGAATTGAGCGCAAGGATGACTTCCCGGTGAATGCGCGCTGTCAGCTCTGCAGGCATCTTCGCCGGACCCCAGAGCCCGTACCAGGAAACCATCTCGAAGCCCTTGAGGCCTGATTCAGCCACCGTCGGCACGTCCGGAAGCGCCGTCAGGCGCGTGGCGCTGGTCACGGCCAGCGGCCTGAGCTTGCCCGACTTGATGTGCGGCATTGTGGACGGCACCGCGTCGACCATGGCGCTGGTGTGGCCGCCCATGACATCAACC
Source organism: Pseudomonadota bacterium (assembly GCA_040385325.1). Lineage (GTDB taxonomy): Bacteria > Pseudomonadota > Gammaproteobacteria > Burkholderiales > Burkholderiaceae_C > Polaromonas. Next base: position 2,574 of record JAZKHN010000079.1, on the reverse strand, counting down.
AGCGCCGGGCCGGTGCCTTTATAGGCGATGACCTGTATGTCGGCCCTAGCCCCGTACTTGATGGCTTCTTCGGCCAGGTGGCTGGCAGAGCCCAGCGCCGAGGTGCCGAAGGTGTAGCGGCGCGGGTCGGCCTTGGCCGCCGCCAGAAAGTCCTTCAGGTTGGTGAACGGGAGGCCCGGGTAAGCCGTAACGATAAGCGGCACCGCGCCCAGGTTGGTGATGGGGGTGAAGTCTCTCTCAAGGTTGTAAGGCACATTTTTGACCAGCAGCGGCACCGCGGCCACGGTAGAGGCATGCACCAGCAGGGTGTAGCCATCGGGCGCTGATTTGGCCACCGCATCGGCGCCAATCGAGCCGTTGGCGCCCGCCCGGTTTTCAACCACAAAAGGCTGGCCCATCTGCTCGGACAGGCGCGCCGCCAGCGCACGGGCCACGGCATCCACCGTGCCGCCCGGCGGGAAAGGCACCACGATGCGCACCGGCTTGTTCGGGTAGGCCTGGCCGAAAGCCAGGGGGGAAAGGGCTGCAAGGCCCAGCGCCAGGGCTGCGCCCAGCAGGGTTCGTTTTGTTGTTGTCATGTTTTGTCTCCTTTAAAAATCAGTCGGCCCCCATCAGCCCGTTCGCGGCGGACGGGGTTTGCGGTGCTCAAACACCTGCAGCGTGGCGTCTATGTCTTCGCGGTCAATGCCTCTGGTAATGAACACCAGCCGCGTGCGGTGGTCGTCGCCGGGCCACTGGTCCAGAAACACCGGCGGGTGAAACACATGCTGCACGCCATGGATCACCACCGGGCGGCCAGGGTGTTCGATGACGTTGACGATGCCCTTCACACGCAGCAGGTCGTCGCCGCGCATCTTGCTGATCATGTCCAGCCAGGCTGAAAAGCCTGCCCATGAGATCGGCTGCTCGCGGATCACCGAATAGGCACTGATGCGGTCGTCGTGGCGGTTGCGGTCTACGGCTTCTTCGTGCGCGCTGTGACCGTGGTGATGGTGGTCATGACTGTGGTTGTGATCGTGATCGTGTTGTGTGTGATCCGGCTCATAAGCCTCTATGCGCAGCCAATCCTGCACGCTTGCGGTCTTGCCCGTGATGTCAAACCCGGCATCACCAAAAAAATCATCAACGCCGATATCGCCATTGAGCACCGTGACCACAGGCGCAGCCGGGTTGAGTGTGGCAATGCGTGCGCGCAGCGCAGCAGCATCGCCGGCCATGTCGGTCTTGGTCAGCAAAATCCTGTCCGCCACGGCCGACTGCTTGATGGCTTCTTCATGCTGGTCCAGCGTGGCCATGGCATTGACGGCGTCCAGCGTGGTGATGACCTGCGCCAGGCGGTAATGTGCGGTGACGGATTCATCGCTCATCAGGGTGTGCAGAATCGGCGCCGGGTCAGCCAGGCCTGTGGTCTCGATGATGACGCGGTCAAATGTTGCGCCAGCCAGGCGCTGCACCTCGAGCTTGTGAAAGGCCTCGACCAGGTCGCCGCGCACCGTGCAGCAAACGCAGCCATTGGCCAGCAGGATCAAATCTTCATCCGTACGCTGCAGCAGGTCGTGGTCCAGCCCCACCTCGCCAAACTCGTTGACGATGATGGCGGTGTCCCTGAGCTGCGGGTTCTTCAGCAAACGCGCCAGCACCGTGGTCTTGCCGCTGCCGAGAAAGCCTGTGAGTACGGTGACCGGGAGTCTGTCCTGCATCGCTCTTACCCGTGCAGTTTTGCGAATGAAGACAAGGTACGACCCATGCGCTGCAACAAACCCGCACGCACGTCTGCAGGAGGCTGAATGCTGCCGTCTTCATCAACCAGCGCCGTCAGCAGGCGCGACAGGCTCCACAGCTGCGTCTCTTCAACAAACGCATGCGCCTGCAAAAATGCAATCACCTCCGCACGATTGTTGCGCTCGGCTTCGCCAAGCAGGTAGTCGGCAATGTCCTGCTCGAAATCTTCAAGCACCAGCGTCACGCCACCCGCGCCACAGCCGCAGCCCGCGCCCATGGAGACATGCGCGCGCGACAGCGTCTCCCACAGACCCAGCAGGCGCTTCGCCTCTTCGCGCGGGTCGGTGTTGACTGCGGGCTGTTCAGCCATCAGGACCATCAGGCCTTCGCCAGTTTTTTGCGGAGGGTCGCGGTTGCAGCTTCGTCCACCTCACCAGCTGAAGTCATCGCCACGCCGTAAACCTTGCTGGCGACATCCTTGCTGACGTAGCCTTCACGCACATCATGCGCAACGAGTGTGGCATCACGCTCCACCGGCAAACCAAAACCGCCGCCACCGCCCGACTGCATCTTGTAGGCATCGCCGCGCGCCAGCCGCACGTTGAAGATCTTGGCGTTAGGCATGCTGCTGTCCCACTCGCCCTTCTTGCGGATGGCGATGCCGTTGCCGGCCGCTTCGCCGCCGCCTTCCAGGCCCCAGGGCTTGCAGTGCACACGGTCAATACGCGTCGTGACCGAGAACGGCGACAGCGCCTGCACCACCATCTCGGCACCCAGGCCGCCGCGCTGCCGGCCCGCGCCGCTGCTGTCTTCGCGTATCGAATAACTCTCGACCAGCACCGGGTACTTGGA
>JAZKHN010000078.1:0-6249 GCA_040385325.1 Pseudomonadota bacterium | reverse complement strand
GACACCACGGCGCGCCTGGTGGGCGACAAGCTGTCGCAGATGTGGGGCCAGCCGGTGCTGGTTGACAACCGCGCCGGTGCAGCCGGTGGCATAGGCGCAGAGAACGTCAAGCAAAGCCCGGCCGACGGCCACACGGTGCTCTTCACGGTGTCGTCCGTTATCACCATCAACCCGCATGTGTATGCCACGCTGCGATACAACCCCCTCACCGATTTCACAGGCGTGGCGACAGTAGCCATCATTCCGTATGTGCTGATTGCCACACCAGCCGCGCCGTTCAACAACCTCGCTGAACTGGCAGAGGCCGCCAAACGCAAGCCGGGCGGCATCGACTATGCGTCGTACGGCGTCGGTTCGCAAACGCAGGTGGCGGTCGAGATGTGGTCCAAGCAGATGGGCATCAAGCTCAACCACGTGCCCTACGCAACAAACCCCTCGGCAGACCTGATGGGCGGTACCGTCAGCCTGCTGTTTGACCCCGCCACCACCGCCATACCGCTCATCAAGGGCAACAAGGTGAAAGCGATTGCGGTCTCCAGCGAGCAGCGCCTGGCCGCCCTTCCGAATGTGCCTACCGCGTCAGAGTTCATACCCGGTGCGGTGTCTACCGCATGGCACGGCATGTTTGTACCCAAGGGTACGCCGCCAGCGGTGATTGGAAAGGTCAACGCCGATGTGCTGAAGGTGCTGGCGATGCCCGACGTGCGCAGCCGCATCAGCGACCTCGGCCTGCTTGTCGGCAGCGGCAGTGCTGAAGACCTCAACACCCGGGTGGTGGCCGAACACGCAAGCTGGGGCCGCGAGATCCGCAACCTGAACATCAAGCTGCAATAAATGCACGCGCTAAAAGGCAAACAAAAGGAAAACACATGAGACAAGCGATACGCCGCGTGGTCACTGGCCACAACAAGAGCGGGCAGTCCGTCATCACCATTGACGACGATGCGCCCAACGCCACTGCCGTCGAAGGCTGGCCGGGCCTGTACATCACTGAACTCTGGGTGACAGGTGAAATGCCCATCAACAACATGGGCGACACGGATCAGGGCGCACGCAAAATGCGCCATGACCCGACGCCGAACGGCACGGTGTTTCGCGTGGTCGAGTTTCCGCCCGAGAGCAAGATGTCGGGCATCGACACGCAAAAAGCTTTCGAGGCCATGGGCAGCCACAACAAGCCGCGTGCACAGGACTCGGCCAAACACGCCTCCATGCACAAGACCAACTCCATCGACTACCTGGTGGTCACCGCCGGCGAGATGTGGATGGTGATGGAAGAAGGCGAAACCCTGCTCAAGCCCGGCGACTGCATCGTGCAGCGCGGCACCAACCACGCCTGGGTCAACAAGAGCGACAAGCCCTGCATGCTGATGGCGATATTGATAGACGCCGTGCCTGCGCCCTGAGTTTCAGCAGGTCCATAAAAAACCCCGCGGGTGCTTGGCGCACGGCGGGGTTTTTATTTGGAGTTTTCACAGCGTCTACAGGGCTTCGCCGGGCCGCGGCCGCAAGCCGTTGAGCAACACGTCTGTTGTCAGCTCGATGTACTGCCGGGTCAATGCCTTCATGTCGGCATCGGGGCCAAACAATTGCCTGATCATGGGCTCCGAAGAACCAAAAAAACTGCACAGGCCTATCAGCATCACATGCACAAACCTGGGGTCCAATGGTCGCAACGGTTCGCCAGGGTCACCGTGCAACAGCGACAAGGTAAGCCTCAGGCCACGCGCCACCGCCTGAGCCGCGAGCGGGTCTACCTCAGTATCGGGACTGGCATAAAGACGGTCCATGACGATCTGCGTGAACATGGGCTCGTTGCGGGTCTGCGCAATCAGGGGCGCCATGCGGCCCGCCAGACGCTCGCTCAATGTCCCCGTACCCTCCAGCGCCTCGCCGCCCAACGCCTGCAGCTCGTCAATCCAGGAGGCGGCAGCTGCGGAGATCAACCCCTCCTTGCTGCCAAAGTAATAACGGACCAGGCTGGGGGCCACATGCGCTTCCTGCGCAATGCTTGCAATAGCCAGTTTTGATGGCGGCGTGTGCAGCAGCAGCTTTCTGGCGGCATCGATCAGGGCCTGTCTCGCATCCCTCTGGCCGTCATCCTTAGGCCTGCCGGGTGCCCTGCGTTTTTTTGGTTTGGTCATGTTGGGCGCGATGATACCGCCAGCATCTGGCCGCGCCCCACCGCCAATCGCCTACCGCGCAAGTACAAACTGGTTGGTGTACAGCTCCTTGACCGCTACGGCTTTTGGCACGATGGCATTGCTGACGTAAAACTGCTGCAGCTCAAGCAGCCGCGCTTCATCCATGTGGCCCAGAACCTTCTGGCTGGCGTAGACATACTTGTTGTACATCTCGAACGTGCTTTCGATGTTGGCCTCCTTGCCCTTGTGGGCCGGCACATGGGCGACATAGGTCGCTGCTGCGGCCTTGGGGTTGGCCATGATGTCGCGCATGCCCCTGAGCGTGGCACGCACCAGCTTCTGGACCAGTTCAGGGTTCTTCTTGATCGTGTCGTCAGACGCCAGGATGGCCTGCGCCATGCTTTTGAAATACACATCGGCCGGGATGATGTTGACCTTGGCACCGGCCTCCATGGCAGCGACAGTCCACTCGGGCACGGACACCATGCCGGTAGCCTTGCCCGCTACAAACATCTGCCAGACACCGCCGGGGCCCACAGCCTGCACATCCAGATCATTTTTGGTCAGGCCCGATTTGCTGAGCATGCCCAGCAGCGCGTAATAGGTGGTGTCGGTATAGGCCATGGTGCTGACGGTCTTGCCGCGCAGTTCGCGCGGGCTGTCGATGCGGGCGTCCCTATGCGTGACAAGTTGCATCAGCGAACCCGCACCAATTACCGCCACCGCCTTGACCGGTATGCCCTGCGCGCGCGCAATGATGGGCGTGTCGCCGATGGCACCGCCAATGACGGCATTGCCGGCCCCCACCTGCTTGGCCACGTCAACGCCGCCCCGGCCGCTGACGAAGGTGACCTTCAGGCCTTCCTGCTCGTAATAGCCCCTGGCCTGGGCCAACATCCACGGGCCGAAGGCGGGGAGTACCGAAGGCGCTGGCAGCAAATAGGTGATCTCCTGCAGTGGGGCTTTTGACTGGGCACTGGCACCCCACGGTGCCATCAATGCAGCAGTCAGCGCGAGCGTTGCAGTCAATGTGATGCGAGATTTCATAAATGTCCTTTGTGGGGCGAGCGACGAACCAGCCTTGACCCATGCGCACCCGATTTTGTGACGCACAAGGACTTCGGCCATTGATGTTTCAGGCAGCAGCTCAACTAATTGTTTATTTAATTAATTTAATTGCTTTTAAAACAATTAAACTTTAACATGCGGCCATTCATCCTGTCAGATTATTTTTTTCATAAAAGACACACACCATGACTTACATGACCAGCGAACCCCTGTTCAACCCGCATCTGCACACCTGGCGCAACGCTGTGCCCTCGCCCGATGCGGGCAAGGGAAGCATTGAAAAACCTGGCCAGGGCGAGAACCTTAGATGGCAAAACAGAAGCTCTGTACCGGGCGAATACGAAAACCTGCTGGCCGATGCCATCGAGGCCGCCTACCTTCAGGGCGCCCGCAGCGCAGAGGCCATGGCAGGCTTTCTGAACGAGAGGCCACTCAAATCCCAGGGTGGCAGCACATGGACACCGGAAAGCCTTGAAGCTGAAATGCGCCGCCTCGGCTTCTGAGTTGCCCCTGCTTGCCCACCGAATTCAAGACACCCATCAACAACACACACCGCCATGACAGCCACGATTGAAATCCACCGTTCCCCTGCAAACCACAAAACCGCTCAGCCCGGTCAAACCGCCGAACAGCGCGTAGAGCAGGGTCTGAAGAATTTCTGGTACCCCGTGATGCCGTCGTATCAACTGGCAGGCAAGCCGGTCGGTATTACGAGGTTGAGCGAAGAGATCGTCCTCTGGCGTGACAGCCAGGGCACGGTGCATGCCACCGAAGACCGCTGCCCACATCGCGGCGCACGGCTTTCGCTGGGCTGGAACCTTGAAGACCGCATCGCCTGCTGGTACCACGGCGTTGAAGTCGATGGCACGGGTGTGGTGGCCAATGTACCGGCGCTGCCCCACTCCACACTCACAGGGAAGAAATGCTTACGTGCCTACCCGGCCGTTGAATGCGCAGGTGCCATCTTTTTGTGGTTTGGCGATGACACGCACACCGAGGCTGCGCCGTTTGACGTTCCGATTGAAATGACCGGCGGCGACTACTCCGGCTTTTTGTGCATGCAGAACTGGAACTGCAATTACCGCTACGCCATCGACAACGTCATGGACCCGATGCACGGCAGCTACCTTCATTCAAAGTCGCACTCGATGGCCGAAGGTGACAAACAGGCGGAAATGACGATTCGCAAGACCGACACTGGCCTGGTCTTTGAAAAGGTCGGCCAGCGCGGGGTCAACTTCGACTGGGTTGAATTTGGACACACCACCACCCTGTGGATGCGGCTGGCAGTGCCCTACCGCCCACAGTTCGGCGGCGGTGAATTCATCATCATCGGCTTTGTCACCCCTGTGGATGAAGAAAACTGTCAGGTCTATTTCTGGCGCATCAGGAAGGCTTCAGGCTTTGACAAAAACGTCTGGCGCTTCCTGTACCGCAACCGGCTTGAGAGCCTGCACTGGGATGTCCTCGAGCAGGACCGCCTCGTCATGGAAAGCCTGAACCGCCACGCAAGGGCAAAGGAAAACCTCTACCAGCATGACGTCGGCCTGGCCCGCGTGCGGCGGATGATGGAGCAGATGGCGGAGGCGCAGACAGGCGCAGCAGGCTGATACGAAAAACACTACGCTTGACCGAAGCTGACTCCAGTCTAGAAACCTGCCAGAGTGTCGCGAGAGGACGGGCGTTGAACTGACTAGAGACCCATCGCCTGAACATGCCCGGCAGTTTTTGATTCAATAATTTTTTTCATGAACGAAAGCACCTGCTCATGCGTTGCTGGGTCAAGGCTTTCGTCAATCTTGTACGCCCAGGGCTTGCCGCCAGGCCGCTCCACCGCGTACAGCGCGCCTAGCCCCGCACTGCGTGAAATCACCACATCGCCTTTGGCGTTATACAGGGTCACTTCCGTGTCTGCACGTATGCCATGCCGTTCAATGCTGTTGAAGCCGCCCCGCAGGAAATAACGCACACCGGCGTATCCGTTGTCTGAATCGAATACTTCATGCACCACGGCAATGGCGTCAAGGCCATTCTGTTTGGCGCTGTCGACCAGAAACGCCCTGGCTTTGTCCGGTGGCCACGAGAACACGATGGCGCCCGGCCTGAACAGCTCTTTCACCTGCGCAGCATCCACCGCCAACTGCTTCACATTGCGGTTGACGCCCTTGAACGCCGATTCAGCCCCGGCTCTCGCGGCATCATCCAGTGCAGTACCTGCAGGCTTTTCGACCCGTTCGTTGTTGAACACGGTGATACCGATTTTTTGATACAGCACACTGCCCGGCAGCAGGGATATGACGCCGACGTTTTTGATGGCAGCGGCCTGGGCGGGCTCCAGCACCTTGACCGTCGCACACCCGGCAGCCATACCGGCGACAGCCAGCAAAACGCCCATGCGCATCCAGCGCCGGCAAACATCAAGGGAAAAAGATTGAAGAAAACTGGACATGCGTGCCTCGAAGTAAAAGGTTGTCGCAGTCTAGCAAAGGCGTCCTGCTTGAAAGTCAGGCTATAAAAAAACCGCCACTGTTTGCACAGTGGCGGTTTTTTCAGGCCAGGTGGCAGGTTATCGCTGGCGCGCTCAGGCTGGCAGTGCCGCTCCAAAGCTGAACACCCCCGGGTCACGCACCGGGTCGACGCTGACCGGTATCACGCTCTTTGGCGGGAAGCGCCCTTCAAGCAGCAGCTTGCTCAGCGGGTTCTCTATGCGCTGCTGGATTGCGCGCTTCAAAGGCCGGGCGCCGAACACCGGGTCGAAGCCGACCTTGGCGAGTTCTGCAATCGCGGCCTCGGACACTTCCATCGTGAGGTCCATCTTCTGCAGGCGTGCAATCAGGGTCTGCAACTGGATGCGGGCGATGGACTCGATGTTCTTCGCGTCCAGCGAATGGAATACCACGGTTTCGTCGATACGGTTCAGGAACTCGGGGCGGAAATAGTTCTTCAACTCGTCCGTCACGGCTTCCTTCACCTCTTCATACGGCTTGCCCACCATGGTCTGGATGATGGGTGAGCCGATGTTGCTGGTCATGACGAT
>JAZKHN010000077.1:0-1908 GCA_040385325.1 Pseudomonadota bacterium | reverse complement strand
CCATGCGGTTGTTCTTGGGGTCAAACGTCACCAGCATGGACGCTGCCGCCTTGTCATCGGCCAGCACGGCCACGTACTGGATTTCCGGCGTGGCCGAGAGTTTGGCCGTTAATTCCTTGACCTGTCCACCCAGGCTGGCGACCTGCCCACCGAGGTTTGCATTGCTGCTGTTCAGGTTCAAGCCCGCCACTACGGCGAGCACCGCCACGGCCGCGCCTGCAAAGCTGGCACCGCGCCAGAGGGTCAGGCTGGCCCACCAGCCGCCGGACGTGGCCGAAGCTTCGGCAGCAGCGCTCAAACGCGCAGCCTGCATGGCTTTGGCTTCTTTTTCGGCACTGACGAGGTTCTCAATCCGCTTCCAGACGGCCGCACTGGGCGCCACCTGGGGCTGCAACTCAGCCACGGAAGACAGACGACCCTGCCAGATCAGTGCTGCGGCACGCACACTTGCATGCTCTCGCGCCAGGTCTTCAAACCGGCGGCGCGCACCGCCGCGCAGCGTGCCCAGCGCGTAGCTGGCAGCAAGCTGTTCGGTCAGCGAGGGGTTCTGGATCACATTCATAAATTACCTTCTTCAGAAGTTTCCGGCCACCAAGACCGGAACAAACAAAAAACTTCATTCAACTGAAAACACTCAGGACGGTCTGCTCAGGCCAGCTTGGCCATACAGCCCCGCAGCTGCTCCAGCCCTCGGCGTATCCAGGTTTTCACAGTCCCCAGCGGCAGCTTCAACTGCTCGGCCAGCTCGCCGTGGCTCAAATCACGCATATAGGCCAGGCTCACCACCTCGCGCTGTTTGTTCTCAAGCTGGCTCAGGCACTGGTGCAGCGCCCATGCCTGTTCACTTGCCTGCGCGACGTCCATGGGGTTGGGCGAATCGCCCGCCACGGTGTCCGAAATCACATCGTCCAGCTCCTGCATGGAATCCGCCCGCTCCGAAGTGCGGCGCCGCAAAAAATCCAGCCCCCGGCTGCGCACCACCAGAGCCATCCAGGCCATGGGGGGCGACAGCGTCGCCTTGTAGTCGCCCGCAATCCGCCAGATGTTCAAAAAGGCTTCCTGCAGCACGTCTTCAGCCCACTCGCGGTTGGTGACCACCCGCACCGCCACCCCGTAGAGCTTGGACGACGTCATGTCGTACAGCTCCCTGAGGGCCGCTTCATCGGCCAGGGCTACGCGGTCAATCAGGGCGATCAAGTGGGTATCCGGGCTTTCTGGTTTCATGGACCTTATTGTCAAGCATGAAAGAGATACGGCCAAAGCCCCGCAATGGATTCAGCCCGAAAGGTGTTGTAGATGCGCCGTGGCCTAAAATCTACGGTTTTGCGGCCCTCGTCCGTGAAGTCCCAGTCGTCCTACTTTCCACCCTTCCAGCCATGACCACCGAAAAAATCGACAACATCAGCGTCGCCACCAAAGCCAGCGTGTACTTCGACGGCAAATGCATCAGCCACGGCATCACCTTTGCCGACGGCAGCAAAAAATCTGTTGGCGTGATCCTGCCCGCCACGCTGACCTTCAGCACGGGCGCGCCGGAAATCATGGAATGCACATCCGGCAGCTGCGAATACAAACTTGCAGGCAGCGATGCCTGGGTCAAATCATCGGCTGGCGAGAAATTCAGCGTGCCCGGCAATTCCAAGTTCGATATCCGCGTAGCCGACGCCGGTGGTTACCACTACATCTGCCACTTCGGCTGATCCGGAAAAAGCACATGGCAACCATCCTCCAGAACCTTCCCATCGGCCAGAAAGTCGGCATCGCGTTTTCAGGCGGGCTAGACACCAGCGCAGCCCTGCACTGGATGAAGCTCAAGGGCGCGACCCCTTACGCCTACACCGCCAACCTCGGCCAGCCCGACGAACCCGACTACGACGAGATCCCGCGCAAGGCCATGGAGTACGGCGC
>JAZKHN010000076.1:0-3569 GCA_040385325.1 Pseudomonadota bacterium | reverse complement strand
ATGCTCGTCGGCAGTGTGATGGCAGCCTCTGTACACGCACAGGCCTGGCCGCAAAAGCCGTTGAAGCTGATCGTGCCTTCCGGACCGGGCAGTGCACCTGACGTGGTGGCGCGCCTGATGGGTGAAAAACTCGGCCGTGCGCTGGGCCAGCCCGTGGTGGTTGAAAACAAGGTGGGCGGTGGCGGCCTGATTGCGATCAACCAGCTGCGCCAGGCACCCGCCGATGGCTATACGCTGAGCCTGATGCAGGCAGCGGTCGCAACGACAACGCCGTTTCTCTACAAGGAGGCCACCTACGACGTGGTGCGCGACCTTGACTCCATCGGCACCATCGCCGTGACACCCATGCTGTTTGTCTCCAACCCCGAGTTCCCGGCCAAGACACTGGGCGAAGCCATTGCGGCCGCCAAGGCATCCCCGGGCGGTGTGGCGCTGGCGAGTTCGTCGCGCGGCTCCATTCCCAACCTTGCCGGTGAATTGCTGGGCCGCCGTGCCGGCGTGCAGTTCCAGAACATCCCGTACCAGACCTCCAGCCAGGCCGTGCAGGCGGTGGTGGGCAACCAGGTGCCGTTGTTTGTCGATGGTGTCGGTGCCATGGTCCAGCTCGTGCGTTCGGGTAAATTGCGTGCGCTCGCCGTCGCGTCCGAGACGGTGCTTCCAGGCCTGGAAGGAATCCCCCTGGCCAAGGACACCGTGCCTGGCCTCAACCTTTACGGCTGGTTCGCCCTGATGGCACCGAAGAACACACCAAAAGACGTGGTCGCGCGCCTGAATAGGGAACTCAACGACATCATCAAGCAACCTGATGTCACCGAGAAATTCCACGCCATGGGCACCTACGCGCGTGCCAGCACACCCGAAGGCGCACAGCAGTTCATCCGTAATGAAATCACGATGTTTGGTGACGTGATCAGGGCGTCGGGACTTAAACCCGAATAAGTTTTGCGGCCGGGCCGCTTTTCAAAGGAGAAATCATGCAAACACAACAGGGCCTGCCACTCGCAGGCGTACACCACACAGCCAGGCCGACATGGAAGCTGCGCGAAACCGTGCACTTCTACCGCGACCTTCTCAAGCTGCCGCTGGTGCACGCCATTTCTGCACGCGGCTGGGGGCCGGAAGACCACGCCGACTTTTTGCATTTCTTTTTCGATAGCGGCAACGGCAGCACGATTGCATTTTTCTATTACATCGGTGCTGACAAACCCGAGTTCGCCAACACGCTGGAAGACTACCGCTATCGCGCCTCGCACACCGCCTGGCGTGTCGAGACGCGTGAGCAACTGCTTGATTGCCGCGCACGCATCGAAGCGGCCGGCATCAAGCTGCGCTACCAGATCCGCCACGAAATCATCGAGTCGATTTATTTCAACGACCCCAACGGGTATGCACTCGAAATCACATGGCAGGTCAGACCCTTTGAGGATGTAGACATCAATGATGCCGGCCGCACGCTTGAGGCTGCGATGGCGCTGGAAGACACGAGGCAGCTCACCTGCATCGACGATGTCTGGCGCAGCAAGGGCAAAGAACTGGCCCGTGACCTGGAGGCGGCTTAGATGATTTCTGTTTTTGTATTGAACGTGCCCGAGTTTTTGCCGCTGGTCGAGCATTCACGGGGCCGCAAGGAGGTCACGGTCAAAGGCCCGGCACTGGGCTATTACACCCTGCAGGTCTCCGGTGAGATCACATTCGTGCGCAAGGAACTCGGTTTCAAACCTGCCGTGTGGCACGGCGCGCTGACGGGCGGACTCGTCGGCAAGGTCACGCATTTTGACAACGACACACTGACCATCAGCGAGGCAGACCCTTCATGAAAATATCGGTTGTCGGGGCAGGGCCGGCCGGCCTTTATTTTTCCATCCTCGTCAAGAAGCGCCACCCGCACTGGACGATCAATGTCGTCGAGCAGAACTCACCTGATTCGACCTTCGGGTTCGGCATCGTGCTGGCTTCCGGCGGTCTTAAACGACTGGAGGCCGCCGATGCGCAGACCTACCAGGCGCTGGTGAAGAACATGACTTTCACCACCCACCAGATCATCACGCTGGGCGAGACGGCCGTTTCCATCAAGCGGCCGCATGGCGGTGGCGGGGCGATCGCCCGCATCGACCTGCTCACGCAACTGCAAAAGGTGGCGCTGGCAGCCGGCGTGAACATCCGCTTCGGCGTACGTTTTGATGACCCCATCAGCATGCCTGAGTTGCTGGCTTCCGATGTGGTTGTGGGTGCGGATGGCGTCAACTCCATGGTGCGGGCCGGTGATGAGGCGGGCTTCGGCACCACACACGATGCGCTCACCAACCACTTTGCGTGGTTCGGCGTCGGCAAGGCTTTCCCGACCTCGGCGCTGGTGTTCCGCGAATATAGGGGCGGTGCCTTCGTGGCCCACTACTACCCGTATTCGGCGGGCAACAGCACCTTTGTGGCCGAATGCGACCACGCCACCTGGCAACTGCTGGGCATGGAGGCCATGGACGCCGAAGCGCGCCAGGCCCTGTTTGAGACCGTGTTCGCGCCCGAACTCGACGGACACAAACTTATTTCCAACAATTCGACATGGCGGCAGTTCCCGGTCATCCGTAACGCGCACAGCGTCAGCGGCAAGACGGTTCTGCTGGGCGATGCGGAGACCAGCGCGCATTTCTCGATTGGTTCGGGGACCCGCATCGCGATGGACGACGCGATGGCGCTGGCCGACGCATTGACGGCCGATGGCGATGATGCCTCGGTCACGCCGGTGCAGCGGCTGCAGCAATTCGAAAAAGTGCGTGGTCCTGAAAAAGCCAAGCTCATTGGCGCATCGCAGAATTCCTACCGCTGGTACGAAGACATGGGCCGGTGGATGCGCCGTTATTCACCGCTGGAATTCATCCACGCCTACATGACACGCACCGGCCGCATGGGAAACGGCAAACTGGCCGTGCACTACCCTGAGCTGGTTCAGCAACTGGTCAAGGCAGGTGTCATGTCACCGGAAGATGCCAGCGCCGCCGGACAGCACTCCGCCATGCAACCAGTGGGATCAGGCGAATGACAGGCACGCAGAGTTTCGAGTCGGTTGTATCCCGCCAGCCTTTTGTCGTGCGCCGGCAGGTGCGCTGGTCCGATTGCGACCCGGCCGGGGTGGTGTACACCGGCAGGTTCTGCGACTACGTGCTCAGCGCCAACAATCTTTTTTACAGTGAGCTCGCGCAGGGCTCCTACCGCCAGTGGCTCAAGGCGCTGGGCGTGGACACACCCTGCAAGGGCATGGAGTTCGACTTTCACGGCGCGCTGTGGCCCGAAGACGAATTCCTGATCAGCGCCACGGTGACCGCCATCCGCAAACACAGCTACGACATTCGCTACGAAGCCGCGCAGGCCGATGGCCGCCGCATTTTTTCTGCGCGGGTGTCGCCCATCTGCATCAGCAGCACCGGCGCGCGCGAGGGTGTGCCCATCCCTGCCGCCATGCGTGCACTGCTCGAACAATTTGCCTGAAAGAACAAATATGAAAACCCTCTACCGAATCGGCCAGATCGTGCCCAGCTCCAACACCACGATGGAGACCGAGATTCCCGCCATGC
>JAZKHN010000075.1:0-1978 GCA_040385325.1 Pseudomonadota bacterium | reverse complement strand
GCCAACATCAGCGCCGCGACCGAGCAGGACTGGTACGAGGAATACCTCGCGCCCATCATCAGCATCAAGGTGGTGGCCGGCATTGATGAAGCGATTGAGCACATCAACCAGTACTCCAGCCACCACACCGACGCCATCATCACGCGTGACCACATGCATGCCCAGCGCTTTCTGCGCGAGGTTGATTCAGCCAGCGTCATGGTGAATGCGAGCACCCGCTTCGCTGACGGTTTCGAGTTTGGCCTGGGCGCTGAAATCGGCATTTCGACCGACAAGTTCCACGCCCGCGGCCCGGTCGGCATCGAGGGCCTGACCTCGCTGAAATACGTGGTGCTGGGCAACGGAGAAGTTCGCCGCTGAAGCGCCTGACAGCCGCTGCGCAGGTGCCCTTAAGCGGAGAGTTTGCTATTAATTCAGTAGCTGCTCACGCACGTATTCATTGGCCTGCAGCCTGTTTTGGCACCTGAAAAGGCCTTGTTTCCGGCATTTTGGCGGCTTCAAGCGCCTGAAAATGACTCGAAACCGGGAAAAGTTAATATGGAAGTTAACTTTTTATTAGTTCTTAATGTATACGTTAATTTTTTGCCGTAGGCGTTAAAAATCTGCCGCAGCGGTATGGAGCTCCCGGGCAAGCGCCCAAGGCAAAAATTGCAGCCGCTCGCCGCGTCCACTGAAGTAATACCCAGGCACAGCCCTTTCTCCTTGCTGGCTCATGAGCACTCCGGGCATGACCGGGCCCACGCCAAAAATCGATTTCAGCCGCCATCGCCGTTACCCCTTGTAACCTCAAGGCCAAGCCCCAACATCCCTAAAATCAAGAGTGTTATAGCCACACCGCATAACAAAATCCTCAATCGAAAGTGGCCGCATGGTTCCGCATCTCATCACCGCCCTGAACGGCCCCATCAACGAACTCGAGCAGCGCATCCTCGACTCCATGCCGGCGATCGAGCGCTGGTTTCGCCTCGAATGGATGGAGCACACGCCCCCGTTTTACAGCTCTGTCGACGTGCGCAACGCCGGCTTCAAGCTGGCGCCTGTCGACACCAATCTTTTCCCCGGCGGCTGGAACAACCTGACGCCCGAAATGCTGCCGCTGGCCGTGCAGGCCGCCATGGCCGCGATTGAAAAAATCTGCCCCGAAGCGCGCAACCTGCTGGTCGTGCCCGAGAACCACACCCGCAACAGCTTCTATTTGTCCAACGTGCTGCAACTGCGGCGCATCTTCAATCAGGCCGGCCTGAATGTGCGGTTTGGGTCGCTCTCGTCCGAGATCAAGGAGCCGACCACGGTGACCCTGCCGACCGGCGAGACCATCACCATCGAGCCTCTGATCCGCAGCGACCGCCGCCTCGGACTCAAGGACTTCGACCCCTGCACCATCCTGCTGAACAACGACCTGTCGGCGGGCATCCCCGGCATCCTGGAAGACCTCAACGAGCAGTACCTGCTGCCGCCCACGCATGCCAGCTGGTCGGTGCGCCGCAAGTCGCGCCACGCCAAGGCGTATGAAGAAATCTCCAAGCGCTTCGGCAAGCTGCTCGGCATTGACCCCTGGCTGATCAACCCGATGTTCGAAAAATGCAGCGAGGTCAATATCGCCGAGGGCGGCGGCATGGAGTGCCTGACGACCAATGTCGATGCGCTGCTCAACAAGATACGCCGCAAGTACAAGGAATACGGCATCAACGAAAAGCCGTTTGTCGTCGTCAAGGCCGACAACGGTACCTATGGCATGGGCATCATGACCGTGCGCGACGTGAAAGACCTGGAAGCGCTGAACCGCAAGACCAAAAACAAGATGAGCACAACCAAGGACGGCCAGCCTCTGACGGAGGTCATCATCCAGGAAGGTGTGCTGACCAACGAACGTGTGCAGGACGCGGTGGCTGAACCGGTGGTCTACATGATGGACCGCTATGTGGTGGGCGGCTTCTACCGCGTGCACCCGGACCGCGGCATTGATGAAAACCTCAAC
>JAZKHN010000074.1:0-1548 GCA_040385325.1 Pseudomonadota bacterium | reverse complement strand
CGGCTGCAAGGACCTGTTTTTTCTCAAATGTCTTGCCGCTGCCGAAGTAAACCTCCTGCACCTTGGGATGGTCACGGATTTCAAGGGGCTTGCCCTGGGCAATCAGCCGGCCGCGCGCCAGCACAATCATGCGGTCGGCGTAGGCAAACACAACATCCATGCTGTGCTCGGTAAACAGCACGGCCATGCCGCGCTCAATCACCAGTTTTTTGGTCAGCGCCATGAGGGCGTTGCGTTCATTGGGCGCCATGCCTGCGGTGGGCTCGTCCATCAGCAGCAGCTTGGGTGAGTTGGCCATGGCAATTGCCAGCTCCACACGCTTGACGTCGCCATAGGCCAGCTCGCTGCAGGGCCTGTCGGCTTGCGCCTTCATGCCGACCTGGTCGAGCAGATCAAGCGCTTCGCCATGTTTGTAGTCGGCTGCACGCCGCCACATCGAGAACAGCTTGCTGTCGTGCGACAGCAGTGCCATTTGTACGTTCTCTGCCACCGTCAGCGAAGCAAAGGTTTCAGCAATCTGGAAGGTGCGGCCCACACCCATGCGCCAGATGGCTCGCGGGGCGCGTCCGACCAGATCCTGGCCGCCCAGCATGATGCTGCCCTGGTCGGCGCGCAACTGGCCGTTGACCATGTTGAAGGTGGTGGTCTTGCCGGCGCCGTTGGGGCCTATCAGTGCCAGCAGCTCACCTGCAGCCAGATCAAAGCTGATGCCGTCAACGGCCTTGACGCCGCCGAATGATTTGCCCAGGTTGCTGACCTGGAGTAGCGGGGCGCTGCTCATGCTTTCACCTCGGCGGTATCAATGCTTGCTGGCTTGACCTTGCCGCTGCGCAGGCGGTCAAACAACTGTTTGGAGAAGCCTGCAATGCCCTGCGGGAAGAGCAGTACCAGCAGCAAAATAATGGCACCCAGCATGGCACGCCAGTAGTCGGTGTTGCGTGCCACGGTGTCGTGCAGCCAGGTGAAGGTGACCGCGCCCACCACAGGGCCGGCCAGGGTTTGCACGCCGCCCAGCAGCACCATGACCAGGCCATCGACAGACTTGCCGACACTCAGGCTTTCGGGCGAGATGCTGCCTTTTGAAAAGGCATACAGCGCACCTGCCAGACCCGCAGCGGCGCCTGCAATGACAAAGGCCGTCCACTGCATGCGTTTGACATCTATGCCGATGGCGTCGGCGCGCAAGACCGAGTCGCGGCCTGCACGCAGGGTGTAGCCGAAGGGCGAGAAAAGCACACGCCGCAGCCAGAGAATGGCCGCTGCCACCAGTACCAGCGTCAGCCAGTAATAGGCACGTTTGTCGGACAGCCATTCAGAGGGCCACACACCCGTCAGGCCGTTGCTGCCGCCGGTAAAGGAATCCCACTGGTAGGTGATGGCCCAGGTGATTTGCGCAAACGCCAGCGTCAGCATGGCAAGGTACACGCCTGACAGGCGCACCGCAAACCAGCCATAGATAAAGGCTCCAAGTCCGGCGACCAGTGGCGCGACGATGAGCGATGCCTCCATCGGCATGCCGGTGCTGCGAACCAGCAACGCCGCACCATA
>JAZKHN010000073.1:0-27648 GCA_040385325.1 Pseudomonadota bacterium | reverse complement strand
GAACTGCTGACCCAGTACGGAACGCTGAATGCAGAAGTGCGCGCCCTGCTGGACGACCCGAAATCCGCCATTCTTGAAATCGATCGCCGGGTGCTGGCCAAACAGCAGTCGCTGAGCGCGGACGAGACCGCCAACTTTGGCGTGCCACTGGGCGGCTCGCTCATCCCCTGGATCGACAAGGACCTCGGCGACGGCATGTCCAAGGAAGAGTGGAAAGGCGGCGCGGAAACCAACAAGATTCTGGGCCAGGGTGCCGGCTTCGGGACGGCTGCAACGCCGGTGGACGGCTTTTGTGTGCGCATAGGCGCCATGCGCTGCCACAGCCAGGCCCTGACATTCAAGCTGAAGAAGGACGTGCCCCTGGCTGACATCGAAGCGATGATCGCTGCGGACAACCAGTGGGTCAAAGTGGTACCGAACACGCGTGAAGCATCGATCAGGGACCTGACGCCGGTGTCTGTTACCGGAACCATGCAGATTCCGGTCGGCCGCCTGCGCAAATTGGCGATGGGCTCTGACTACCTGGGCGCCTTCACGGTCGGCGACCAGCTTTTGTGGGGTGCTGCAGAACCCCTGCGCCGCATGTTGCGCATCCTGCTACAAGCCTGAGGCCCGGAAATTGCTCACCTGAGGCGATTGCCCACATCAATCCCCAATCGGTAAGCACTTGTGAATGGGCGTTGTCGTCAGACAACAATTAAAAGTTGTAAGTGCAGCCTAACCAGCTGTGTCAAAACTTAAGTGGTGTCTTAGCTTGTCAGCGTAATGCCTTGATGTTAAGGTTGTTTTTCGAAAATACGCATCGAGGTTTTTGTGCGCTTAAGCAGAATAAAGTTACATGCAGACCGAGCACAGGAGGCTCACAACCCCATGAATAATTCCGGTCATTGGCGCATGGGAGCCTCGGCGAGCGCGGTTGCTTTGCTGGTTGGTTTGGCAAGTTTTGACGCAACAGCCCTCGGTCTGGGCCGCATCACGGTTCAGTCGGCGCTCGGTGAGCCCCTCAGGGCAGAAATCGATATTTCCGAAATCAACGCCGACGAGGCAAACAGCCTGCGTGCCGGCGTGGCCAGTCCTGATGCCTTCAAGCAAGCGGGCCTGGAATACACGCCCGCCGTGGTGGGCCTGCAGGTCAGCCTTCAAAAACGTGCCGACGGCCGGGCCTTCCTGCGCCTGAGCAGCAGCAGGCCAGTTACCGAACCGTTTGTAGACCTGGTGCTGGAAGCCAACTGGTCCTCAGGCCGCATCGTGCGTGACTACACCATGCTGTTTGACCCGCCCAATCTGAGGCAGGCGGCAAGCCCGGTGTCACCGACAGCGCCGATATTTTCACGTCCTGCCCCGCCCGCTCCTGTACCCCCGCCCCCAGCCACCGGAATAGCCAGCATTCCGTACTATCCGACCAGCCCGCCGCCTGTCAGGGTCACGCCAGCGCCCGCCACGCCCGTGCAAAGACCTGCGCCCGTACCACGTACACCAGCCGTTGCGCGCGTGCCTGCCAGCGGTCAGCAGGTCACCGTCAAGGCGGGCGACACGGCTGGCAAAATCGCTGCCCAGAACAAGCCTGCCAGCATTTCGCTGGACCAGATGCTTGTGGCATTGCTCAGAAGCAATCCAGACGCATTCATAGGCGGCAATATCAACCGCCTCAAATCTGGCGCGGTGCTGGACCTCCCCTCAGCCGACGATGCGGGGGCCGTAGCGCCAGGCGAGGCATCCCGCACCATAGTCGCCCAGTCCAAGGATTTCAACGACTTCCGCCGCAAGCTGGCTGATGGCGTCCCTGCAACAACAGTAGACAGCTCCAGCCGCCAGGCCAGCGGCAAGGTGCAGGCACGTGTTGAAGACAAGGCGCCAGCCACCGCGGCTCCTGACAAGCTGACATTGTCAAAGGGCGCAGTCCAGGGCAAAACTGCTGCTGAAGAAAAGATTGCCAAGGAGCGTGAGTCCAAAGCAGCCTCCGACCGTGTTGCCGAACTCTCAAAAAACATCAGTGACCTGAGCAAACTGACCGGTGCACCAGCTGCGACAGCCAGCGCGCCCAAAGGCGTGAGTCTCCCAGTGGCAAATCCGGGCAATCCTGCCTCGTCGCCAATTGCGACAGGCTCTGCAGCATCGGCCCCCGCAAGCGCACCCCGACCAGTTGCCAGCGCAGCCATCGCGGCTGCCAGCGCACCGGCCCCGGCATCCCTGCCTGCAGCCTCTTCACCGATTGCAAGCGCCAGCGTACCTGCAAGCCCTGCATCCGGGACTGCTGCCGTGGCAGCAGTTTCGAGCCCGCCGGTAGCGCCTGTCGTCAAAAAGCCGGTAGCGCCCCCTCCCCCACCGCCGCCTGAACCCAGCCTCATGGAGGAACTCCAGGACAACCCGTTTGTTCTGCCAGGCATTGCTGCGCTGCTGCTGTTGCTGGCCGGTTTTGGCTTCTATCGCTACAAAAAGCGGAGCAGCGCCGTTCAGGTCGACAGTTCATTTCTTGAGAGCCGCCTGCAGCCGGACTCATTCTTTGGCGCAAGCGGAGGACAGCGCATCGACACAAGCGAAGGCGGTGCTACCGGTTCGTCCCTCGTTTACTCACCCAGCCAGCTGGATGCGGCGGGCGACGTGGATCCGGTCGCAGAGGCCGACGTTTACCTTGCCTACGGACGCGACCTGCAGGCCGAGGAAATCCTCAAGGAGGCCATGCGCACGACCCCGACGCGTGTGGCAATTCACTCCAAGCTTATGGAGATCTACGCCAAACGCCGTGATGCCAAGGCCTTTGAGGTGGTGGCCATTGAAGCTTTCAACCTGACGCGTGGCGACGGTCCCGAGTGGGCATACATTGCCGAAATGGGACGAGATCTGGATGCGTCCAATCCGCTGTACCAGCCCGGAGGCCAGCCACACATGGCTGAACGGAGGGGGGCCGACTCCAACAGCGACGCGCCGGCTTTCGGCTCCAGCACAATTCCCCAAATGATTGAGGCGCAGCCGGAAGAACCTGCAGGTTCGGTGGACTTCGATCTGGACCTCGATTTTTCCCTCGGTGATGAACCTCCAGCAGTCGCCGCCCTGCCGGCGGCTGCCGCCCCGGTAGCGCCGGCGCCGAGCTACCAGCCTGAACCCACAGTCGCAATGCAAGCGCTGCCTGCAGACCCGATCTTTGACGGGCTCGAGATGGACTTTTCAACCGGTACGGTCGTTCTGAAACCAACCGCAGAACCTGCACCGATTTCACTCGCCGAAGACCATCCGGCCGATATGGCGCTTTCGGCAAGCGGCCTGACGTTCACTACAGAAGAACCAGCGCCAGCACCTGCAAAAGCAGCACCTGCGCCTGCTCCACTGGCTGCGGAACCCGACAGCGGCATGCTGGAGTTTGATTTGGGTTCACTCTCCCTCGACCTGGGTGGCCCCAGCACGGAAAGTCCAACCCTGTCGCCGGCTGAAGCGGCAGATGGCGGTGACGACCCGCTGGCGACAAAGCTTGCCCTTGCGGAAGAATTCCAGGCGCTGGGCGACTCGGATGGCGCGCGCGCGCTGGCAGAAGAAGTTGCCTCGCAATCCAGCGGCCCGCTCAAAAGCAAGGCACAGGCTTTTCTTAACGGCTTGTCGTGACCGCCAGTTGAGCGCGACACTGTGTTCGCAGGCCACTGTCGGCCTGGTTTGGTCATCACTGTGAGAGTGGCTCTTGGCGTCAGCTACAACGGTAGCGGGTATGAGGGCTGGCAAAGCCAGCTTTCGGGCAATACCGTACAGGACAAGCTGGAACTGGCGCTGGGTAGATTTGCGGCCCAGCCTGTCCGCACCCTGTGCGCCGGACGTACCGATGCAGGCGTTCACGGGCTGATGCAGGTCGTTCACTTTGACACCGAATTAAAGCGTGAGACAGCCTCATGGGTGCGCGGAACGAATGCATTCCTCCCCTCTGACATTGCGGTGCAATGGGCCCGGGAAGTCCCCGATGAATTTCACTGTCGGGGCAGCGCAATTGCGCGACGTTATGCCTATGTGGTGCTGGAATCCCCCGTACGCCCCAGCGTGGAGGCAAACCGGGTGGGTTGGGTCTACCGGCCACTGGATGGCATTGCCATGAAAAAGGCTGCGGGATATCTTGTGGGGGAGCATGATTTCAGCTCATTCCGGGCCGCACAATGCCAGGCGAAATCCCCCATCAAAAACCTCAAACGGATTGATATCGTCCAGCGGGCCGGTGATGGTGCCAGCTATTGGCGTTTTGAATTTGAGGCGAATGCCTTCCTTCACCACATGATCAGAAACATCATGGGGTGTCTTGTTGCGATTGGTCAGGGTGCGTATTCACCGGAATGGCTGGGCCAGGTGATGGAAGCGCGTCGGCGAGACGCTGCGGCCCCGACGTTTTCGCCAGATGGCCTGTATTTCCTGGGGCCGGTCTACGAAAACCACTACGGCCTCCCAAAGCGCACGGCGGCCTATGATTGGCTTCCCTGATCGATCTGAACCTCAAACCCATGAATACCCGGACTCGCATCAAGATCTGCGGCCTGACCCGTGAAGAAGACGTCGATGCCGCAGTGGCCGCCGGCGCAGATGCCATCGGATTTGTGATGTACGGGCCAAGCCCGCGTTGCGTCACGGTCGAGCGCGCCTCCCGGCTGGCGAGCAGGTTGCCCCCCTTCGTCACACCCGTGATGCTGTTTGTCAATGCAAGCCTTGCCGACATAGCGGCTGCATGCGCAAAAATGCCAAATGCCCTGCTTCAATTTCACGGTGATGAGACGCCGGAGCAATGCCTGCAGGCTGCACGCCCTTTCCTGCGCGCCGCACGCATTCCCCTGAACGAAGCAAGCCCGTCTGGTGGTGCCGGTTTCAATCTCGTAAAATACGCAGAAGACTTTAAGGCAGCCCAAGCCATCCTTCTCGACGCACACGTTGAGGGGTACGGCGGAGGCGGCAAAACATTCAATTGGTCACTTCTTCCTCCAAGCGTCAGCGCTCACCTCGTTTTGTCTGGTGGACTCACACCTGCAAATGTGACCGATGGCATTTTGCAAGTCAGGCCGCGTTGTAAAACGCTGGCCGTTGATGTCAGCTCGGGCGTCGAGATTTCGAAAGGAATCAAAAGCGCCGACAAGATCAACCAGTTCGTAGCTGCCGTGCGCGCAGCCGACGAGCAATTTGCAAAGAATCCCGACCACCATGTACGACTATCACCAGCCTGATGTTTCAGGGCATTTTGGTATTTACGGCGGCAGTTTTGTTTCAGAAACGCTGACCCACGCAATCTCCGAGCTGAAAGAGGCTTACGCCAAATACCAGCATGACCCAGCGTTCCTGGCAGAGTTCAACTCGGAGCTCAAGCATTTCGTAGGGCGGCCCTCCCCCATCTATCATGCAGCGCGCATGAGCCGTGAACAGGGCGGCGCTCAGATCTATCTCAAACGAGAAGACCTCAACCATACCGGCGCGCACAAGATCAACAACACCATAGGCCAGGCTATGCTGGCCAGACGTATGGGCAAGCCGCGCGTCATCGCAGAAACAGGTGCCGGGCAACACGGTGTGGCGACGGCCACCATCTGCGCACGCTACGGTCTGGAATGCGTGGTTTACATGGGCAGCGAAGACGTCAAGCGGCAAAGTCCCAATGTGTATCGCATGAAGCTGCTCGGTGCCACAGTGGTGCCTGTTGAAAGCGGCAGCAAAACGCTGAAGGACGCGCTGAACGAAGCGATGCGCGACTGGGTCGCCAACGTCGACAATACCTTTTACATCATCGGTACAGTAGCAGGTCCGCACCCCTACCCCATGATGGTGCGTGACTTCCAGAGCGTGATCGGCACCGAATGCATTGCGCAAATGCCGGAGTTCACTGGCGGCCAGCCTGACGCCGTCATTGCATGCGTTGGCGGTGGCAGCAATGCCATGGGTATCTTTCACCCCTACATCTCCTACGAGAAAACGCGCCTCATCGGTGTCGAGGCTGCTGGCGAAGGCATGGACAGCGGCAAACATTCCGCCTCGCTGCAGCGTGGGGTCGCCGGCGTGCTGCACGGCAATCGTACCTATGTACTGCAAAACGAAGATGGCCAGGTGACCGAGACCCACAGCATCAGCGCCGGTCTGGACTACCCCGGTGTCGGCCCCGAGCACGCCTTCCTCAAGGACATCGGCCGCGCCGAATACGTGGGAATCACTGACGCGGAAGCCCTCCAGGCATTTCACTACCTCTGCAGGACAGAAGGCATCATTCCCGCGCTCGAATCCAGCCATGCTGTGGCCTATGCCATGAAGCTGGCAAAGACCATGCGTACGGATCAGACCATTCTGGTCAATCTCTCAGGCAGGGGTGACAAGGATATAGGCACGGTGGCAGATTTGTCTGGCGCAGATTTTTACGATAGACCGTCAATGCGTGGCCTTTCTGTGAAGGGTGCGGGGGCGAAATCATGAGCCGTATTGCACCGGTTTTTGCGAGGCTGAAAAGCGAAGGCCGCAAGGCTCTTATTCCTTTTGTGACCGCAGGGTTCCCTTTTGCGGATGTCACACCCGACCTGATGCACGGTATGGTGGCCGGCGGTGCCGATGTGATTGAGCTGGGTGTTCCCTTTTCGGATCCGAGCGCCGACGGTCCGGTGATCCAGAAGGCCGGTGACAAGGCTCTCGCCAGCGGCATCGGTTTGATGCAGGTGCTTGAGATGGTTCGCACCTTCCGCACACAGGACAAAACTACACCAGTAGTGCTGATGGGGTACGCCAACCCCATAGAGGCGTATGACATCCGGCACGGCGGTGGAAACTCCAAAGACAGTGCCTTCATACGCGATGCCTCGAATGCAGGTGTCGACGGTGTGCTTGTCGTCGACTACCCGCCTGAAGAGTGCGTGGAGTTCGCTGCCCGGCTTCGTGCCAGAGACATGGACCTGATCTTCCTCCTGGCCCCAACCAGCACAGAAGTGCGAATGCAGCAGGTGGCCCAGGTTGCCAGCGGCTATGTTTACTACGTTTCGCTTAAAGGTGTGACTGGATCGGGCGCGCTGGACGTGGAGGCTGTAGGTACCATGCTGCCGCGCATCCGCCAGCATGTGAGCATGCCTGTAGGCGTAGGTTTCGGTATCCGGGATGCAGCAACGGCCAAAGCCATTGCCCAGGTGGCCGATGCTGTCGTCATTGGCAGCAAAATCATCCAGCTTATCGAACACCAGCCGCGTGAAAATGTGGCTTCGGTCGCGCAGGCCTTCCTGCGTGAAATCCGTCTCGCGCTGGACTAATGGAGGAATGCCCGGCGGGTCAGCGCCAGACGCAGCCAGAGCATAATTGTGTTTTCGAAGAAACTGCCGCCGCAAAGGCAATCCGGATGCCGCTGAACAAGGACCTGAATTCATGTCTTGGTTAGAAAAACTACTTCCACCCAAAATCACCCCCACCGACCCCACCGAGCGCCGAAGTGTGCCAGAGGGCCTCTGGATTAAATGCCCCAGTTGCGAGGCGGTTCTCTACAAGACGGACCTGGAGAAAAACCAGAATGTTTGCCCGCAATGCAGCCACCACCACCGCATTGGCGCGCGTGCCCGGCTGGACGCTTTCCTGGACCCCGAAGGCCGTTATGAGCTGGGCCAGGAGGTGTTACCAGTTGATGCACTCAAGTTCAAGGACAGCCGCAAATACCCCGAGCGCCTGAAAGAAGCGCTGGAAACGACAGGGGAAACCGATGCCCTGGTCGTGATGGGTGGCGCGGTGCATAGCATTGGTGTAGTCGCGTGCTGCTTTGAGTTCGACTTCATGGGCGGCAGCATGGGAAGCGTGGTCGGAGAGCGGTTTGTGCGCGGTGTTCATGCAGCCATTGAACAGAAAGTGCCTTTTATCTGCTTTACGGCTACCGGTGGGGCACGCATGCAGGAGGGCCTGCTCAGCCTCATGCAAATGGCCAAGACCAACTCGGCCCTGACAAGACTCGCAAAAAAAGGCCTGCCCTACATCAGCGTATTGACTGATCCGACGATGGGCGGTGTGAGTGCAGGGTTCGCCTTTGTCGGTGACATTGTGATAGCAGAACCCAAGGCACTGATAGGTTTTGCCGGTCCGCGCGTGATCGAATCGACGGTCAGGGTCACTTTGCCTGAGGGTTTTCAGCGCGCCGAATTCTTGCAGACCAAGGGTGCCATCGACTTTATCTGTGACCGCCGTGAACTGCGCAAAACCATCGCCAGCTCTTTGGCCATGCTCCTGAAACAACCCGCAGATGCGGTGGAGTGACATGCCAGGCCGATAAATCCAGCTCAGTTTTGGTAGGCGTCCGGCAACTGCACTTGAAGTGGTTGCCGGATTTCTCGCTTCAGTCGCTGGGTTTTCAGTGACTCGCCAAAATTTACACGTTGAATATCACTGACAAGCGATGGGGAACATCTTCGTGGGATGATGTCTGCATATTTATCCAAGGCATGCATCGATGTCTGAAGCCCTGACCCTGTTTTCGCTACCGCTATTCCCGTTGGGCACTGTTCTGTATCCCGGTGGATTGTTACCTCTGAGGATTTTTGAGGTCCGCTACCTTGACATGATTGGTAAATGCCACAAGACTGGTGCGCCATTCGGGGTTGTGTCGCTGATCCAGGGATCTGAGGTACGAAAGGCTGGGGGCGGTCAGGCTGGCGGTGATGGATTTGCCTCTGAAGAATTCAATGCTGTGGGAACTCTCGCCACGATTACCGAGTTTTCTGTGCCACAGCCCGGCTTGATGATGATTCGATGCGAAGGTGCCCAACGCTTCGAAATATCAGATCGGCAAAAATTAAAGCACGGCTTGTGGATTGCAGATGTCACGCGTCGTGACGACGACCAGGCGGTCAAGATTCCAGAAGACCTTCAGGGCACCGCCAATGCCTTGGGCAAAGTGATTCAAAGCCTGCAGGAACGGAGCGTTGCTGACGGACAGATGCCCATTGTCAAGCCCTACCTGCTTGAAGATTGCGGGTGGGTGGCTAATCGCTGGTGTGAGCTACTGCCGCTGCCACTTGAATTGAAACAAAGACTGATGGAGCTGGACAATCCGCTTGTCAGACTTGAATTGGTGAGCGATATCCTGGAGAGAACGGGCATCGCTCTGTAAGGCGGTGTTGCGGCGTGCAACACTAGGCTTGCGATTTATATTCCGGTAGGTGGCCGGTGAGCCAAGCCCTTACATCGCCGCTGGAAGGTGCGGGCCCCGCTGCATCAATCCAGTCCTGCACCCCCCTGATATGGACCGCCTGCACGCCGGAAGCCTTGGCGACTCTCAGCTTTGGGTGCGGCGTTGGTTCTGTCGTCTCATCATCAGCAAGTAATTCTTCAAAAAGCTTTTCACCTGGTCGCAAGCCTGTGAATGCGAGGGGAACTTCCTGCTCGGTCTTGCCAGACAGTTGAATCATCATGCGGGCCAGATCTGCGATCTTCACGGGGTCGCCCATGTCGAGTACAAAAATCTGTCCGCTTTTTCCCATCAGTCCCGCCTGAAGGACAAGTTTTGCAGCTTCCGGAATCGTCATGAAGTAGCGCACGATATCAGGATGCGTGACTGTGATGGGCCCACCTTTTGCAATCTGGTCGGTGAATAGCGGAACGACTGAACCGCTGGAACCCAACACGTTACCGAAACGTACCGAAACAAAATCAGTGCCAGCGTATTCAAGGGCAACGCTTTGAACGACCAGCTCTGCCATGCGCTTGGTAGCCCCCATGATGTTTGTCGGATTTACAGCTTTGTCCGTGGATATCTGGACAAACTTGTGCGCACCGCACTCGCCGGCAATTCTTGCCGTGTGAAGGGTACCCAGAATATTTGTACGAATGGCTTCAATCTCGTTATGAGATTCCATCAGCGGTACATGTTTGTACGCAGCAGCATGAAAGAACACTGAGGGTTTGCAGTGCATCGCGATGGCTCGCAGGCGATCTTCTTCACGGATATTGGCTGTGTAATACAGGCCTTTCATCTGCGGATGAGTTTCGCGCAGCTCCTGTTCAAGTTTGTAAATCGCGATTTCAGATGCGTCAACACATACCAGCCGGGCAACACCGAGCCGTGCTATCTGGCGGCACAACTCGGAACCAATGGAGCCACCTGCCCCAGAAACCAATACGGTCTGTCCCGAAAAGAGTTCTGCAAGACCGCGCATATCCAGTTCAACAGCCTGCCTTCCCAACAAATCTTCCAGCTCGATCCTCCGGGGGCTGCTGCTGTCGGACTTGAACCACTCGTCCGGTCTTGGCATGGTCATCAGCGTCAAACCAGCCTTGCTGGACTGGGAAAGAACTTCACGCCGCTCGTCCGACCCCGCAGGGCTGGCAATGAGCGCAGTGTATGCCCCGGTGGCATGCGCCACAGAAACAACAGATGCTGGGGAACCCAATACAGGGATCTGGTTAAGGTAAGTGCCCAACTCCCCCGGCAACGGCGAAACGATACCTACGCAATGCCATTGACGCGAGCCCTTGATGGCGCGCAGCGCATCAGTCGCCTCCCGGAGGGAGCCAACAATCAACAAGGGTTTTGAGCCGTCTGCGGGCGCGTTGTGTTCAGTCAATGTCCGCCATCCTGCCCGTACGGCACTCAACAAGACCAGCGCAATCAACGGATGAAGCAAAAGCACGGAACGCGGGAAAAACTGATATCGCATCATCAGCACAATCGCTGCGGACAGCAGACTTGCCAAAAGAACACCACCGGTGAGCTGGCGCAGTTCAGGCAGGCCAATGTAACGCCAGACCTGCCTGTAAACACGGGCGATGCCAAGGCCTGCGGTGTAACAAACCAGTATCCACGGAAGGCTCAAGACAATCAGGGTCTCAAACGTCTCTGGAATCTCGAAATTAAACCGCAGCCAGAACGCAGCCCACCACGCCGTACCGACCAGCAATAAGTCTATGCCCAGGAGCGGCAAAACCTCTTTACGCAGACGCACGATGGTCCTCCAATGTACTTATCGCATTTCTCAAATGATCAATCACTCTGTCCTGCTCAAGCTCACTCATGTTGGAGCCTGAAGGAAGGCAAATACCTGAATGGAAAAGCTTCTGGGAAATGTCATCGTTGGATTGATGGGGAAAATACGGGGCGTCTTCAAATAGCTTTTGCAGATGCATGGGCTTCCATACTGGTCTGGCTTCTATGAGATGCCTCTCCAGCGAATTCATGAGCTGGCGGCAACTCTGGCTTGAGTTCATACCTGCGAGGGTAAAGCAGGTTAACCAGCGCGTCGAAACATACCCTTCTGGCTCAGGCATCCATTGTATTTGTGGCATGTCGGAAAGCGCCTGCACATACCGCTCAAAAACGCGGCGGCGTTGCAGTACCCGCTGCTTGAGTACGCGCAACTGGCCACGGCCTATCCCGGCAAGCACGTTACTCATCCGGTAGTTGAATCCGACTTCCACGTGCTCATAGTGTGGCGCATGCTCCCTGGCCTGGGTTGACAGCTTGCGCGCGCGCGCCACCATATCAGGGTCGTCAGCGATCAACATGCCACCGCCAGACGTAGTAATGATCTTGTTTCCATTAAATGAGTAAACCGCAACACGACCGAACGCCCCACTGGATCGCCCCTTGTAGTGCGCGCCCAGCGATTCGGCTGCATCCTCCAGAACAGGGACACCATATTTTTCGCAGATGGGCAGCAAGGCATCCATGTCCGCGCTTTGACCATAAAGATTAACCAGAATCACGCAGGATGGCAGGCGATTCTCTTTTTTTGCCCACTCAAATGCGCGCTCCAGCGCACTGGGTGACATGTTCCAGGTAGATGGCTCCGAATCGATAAATACCGGTTTTGCACCACAGTAAAGTATCGGGTTGCAGCTTCCGACAAAAGTCAGGGATGAGCAGAAAACAGTGTTTCCCGGCTTGACGCCGAGTAAAAGCAGGCCAAGATGAATAGCAGCAGTACCTGAGCTGACTGCGGCAGCATGACCCACTCCCACATGCGCGGCCAACTCGGCTTCAAACGCATTGACGTGCGGACCCAAAGGTGCAATCCAGTTGGTTTTGAACGCATCCTCGACAAATGCGGTTTCTTCATCTCCCAGATGGGGAGATGAAAGCCAGATTCGCTGGGAAAGTTCCCGGCGGAAGATCACGTCAATCGGCCGCCCACCCGCATCAAGCACAGGGATATGGTCGATTTGATGCATATCCATCAGATGCAGGACGTGCGCAGCATCAGCATCCTCGTTCACTGTCACAGCGTGCACGAGAGGGAGCTTTCCAAGCGGAAAATCATCTCCGGCATGATTAAGAATGGCGCGGCGCAAATCACCATCTGTCAGCGTACGTGCGAGCTTGCCATCAGTGCCGATAATCAGCAAGATGCCGCGGGCGGTCTGATCCATGCGCAGCAGCGCATCCCTTAACGTTAATTCAGGGGGAACGCACAGGGCCCCAAGATCCGCAAAACTCATTGAATTTTCCTCACAGGAATTCCGGCATATACACCAGGCTCCAGCAGATCCTCGTTCACCACAGTACCCGCACCAATCGTGACATCGTCGCCTACGATCTTCATAGGCAGCACCACGGCACCAGCGCCAACAAGCACACGCTGGCCAGTTTTGACGTGCCCCCCCAAAACGGCATTGGGCGCGATATGGGAAAACGCACCCACCTCGACATCGTGGTCAACCACTGCGCCATGATTAACGATCACCCCCACTCCAACACTAGCGGCGGGTCCCACAATTGCACCTGCTGCTACAAAACTTCCTTTGCTTATGTAACTGAAAGGAGACACAGTGGCAGCAGGATGAATAACAGAGACGAGCCGCTCATGGCCGCAGACAGCGGCTTCCTGCTGCCTCGCACGGTTATTCCCAATGGCAATATGCACACCGATATCCGCCGAACTTAAGGCGTCAACCGGCCGCAGCTGGACCCCCGGCAAAAGCTCACCCTGGCAAGAGGAAGCATTCCTGTCGGACGCAAAGACTTCTGGCCAGCTACCCTCAAGCAATGCAGCGTCAGCAACAACGCGCCCATGCCCACCTGCGCCGAAAATCATCAACGAATCAAAAGCAGAATGTGTGGAAGATGCACTCATGGGTGAAGTAAGCGGTCGCCTGATCAGTAGGTGTTGGTCTTTTCGAGCACAGACCTGTCCAGAGACATTGCCATCAGGTATTCGGATATTCGTCTGCCAGCAAGGCCATCACCAAATCTATTGTTACACGGCCACCTTCCATGGCGGAGAGCCTCTTCAACGGCGATCTTGATAGCGCCAGCCTCAGGATTGACATCCTTCACATTGCTGTTTCTTTCGCGCGATCTCTGGCGATCGCCGACATTGACGACAGGCGTGCCAAAAGAAGCAGCCTCAATGATGCCAGCAGAAGAATTGCCCACCATCACGGCGCAGTGCTTCATGGCGGCACAAAACAGTGGCCTGGCAATATGCCGCACGCGACTGGACCCCTGCGGCAAGGCTACCAGCGCCAATGCCCGGTGGATTTCATGCGATCCGGCATCTGAATTAGGCTCAAGCCAGACCACTGGCAGACCAACGCGATTCAGAGCCTTGAGGATCGCCTCTGTCTGTGCAAAGGCATCGCCAGCCTGCTGGACCACCGGATGAAAGACCCCCAGCACAAAACGCGACGTAGGAGGAAGCCCGAGCGCCTCCGTGCACTCGTCCAGCGAAAGGTTGGCACCCTCTACTATGCCATCCAGTCCGGGAGCGCCCGTTACATCTATGTGTGACGGAATTTCACCCATGCGGATCAGGCGCTCACGGGACTCCTGCGTTGCAACCAGATGGTAGTGACTGAGCTTGCTGATCGCATGCCTCACAGGCTCATCCACCGTGCCGGAGCGCTCGCCCCCGTGTATGTGCACGCAGACGATTCCCAGATGCAATGCCGCAATGGCGCCTGCAAGCATTTCGCCCCGGTCACCAAGCAGCAGCAGGATGTCCGGCTTCTCCGCACTCAACAAACTGGTGATGCCCAAAAGACATTGGCCCACGCCTGCTGACATGCCCTCAGGCGTACGAGTCGCGGTATCAATCGGTATTTCACCGCAAATGCGCAATGACGCCGCGCGGATTTCTTCAGCCGTGTCCCCAAAGTCGGCATGAAGATGCATGCCGGTCACTGCCACACTCAAGTCAGCGACGGATGCAAGTTGCTGCAGGGTGGACTTCATCAGTCCAAAATCCGCGCGCGTACCGCTCAGGTAGATGATATTGCGCCTGGCTTTGCTCATGACGGTCAGTGTGTGGGGGCTTCAACCAGCAGGTTCCACTGCAATACAGAACCAGCTGCGATATCCACAGCTGCGAGGCGGCCAGGCAACTCGGGCAGGTAGCGGGGTTCAATGCCGGTGGCTGGCCGTCGGCAAAGGAGTTTTTCTGCGCTTATGACCTCCCCGGCCGCAATATTCACCGCCGCCACCACGCTACGTCTTGCAACCCTGGCAGTATCGAGTTCCTCAGGCAACGGAGCCTTCACGCCATCGCCCAGCATGGCGCTGACACGGCGTATGCCACTGACCATCCGGGCAAATTCACCTGGTTCCAGGGAAGCACTGTGATCGGGGCCTGGCATATCCCGGTCAAGCGTCAAATGTTTTTCAATCACCAGGGCGCCGAGTGCTACAGCAGCCAGTGGGGCTTCGATGCCCAGACTGTGGTCAGAATAGCCTGTCCACACACCCAGATCGCCGGCCATGCTCACCATGGCCCGCAGGTTAAGTGTCTCGTCAGGCGCGGGGTAAGCCGAGGTGCAATGAAGGGCGACAACGTCCTTCAAGCTACCACGCACCGCCTGGACCCATCCGATGGCTTCCCTGATTTCATCCATGGTGCCCATGCCGGTAGAGATCAGCAGCGGCAACCGGGTGGCAGCCGCATGCTCTACAAGTGCACGATGGGTAAGCTCCCCTGAAGACAGTTTGAGCCGCCGCACCCCAAGGCCGACCAGCATGTCGACTGCAGCTACAGAAAACGGCGTAGAAAAAAATTCAATCCCGATGGCCTCGCAGTGAGCCTTGATCAGTTCATGCTGCTGCTGCGATAACTCCAGCTTCTCAAGCATCAGGAACTGGTCCTGGGCACCCGTCTGGCGCTCCTGGTATTTTGCTGTGGGTGCACCACGTACTACCAGGTCTTCTGCACGGAAGGACTGGAATTTGACGGCGTCGGCACCTGCATTTTTGGCGGCGTTACATAGCTGCAATGCCAGTGAAATATCCCCATTGTGGTTGACGCCCGCTTCGGCAATCACGAAGACATGCTGATTGTTCACCACGCCGTCCACCCTCCATCAACAACCAGGTTGTGACCCGTCACATATTTGGCTGCGTCGCTGGTCAGGTAACGCATGGCCTGAACCATATCGTCAGCTTCCGCCATGCGGCCCAAGGGTGCGCGGCGGGAATAGTTCTCCACAAAGGTGTCATTCTGGCCACTGAAAACACCGCCCGGAGTGATCGCATTCACACGTACACCACGGTGGCCCCAATATGCTGCAAGATATTTTGTAAGGCCCCACAAGCCGGCCTTGCTCGCCGCGTAGATGGCGGGCGTGTTGATTGCACGACCCATATATTCCGAGCCTTCATAAATCCGCTGGTCCGGCGCCACAATGCCGTAGACGGAGAGCGTATTCACAATGCTTCCTGACCCCCGCTTCGCCATCGGGCTGCCAAAAACCTGGGCACACAGCATCGCACCTGTCAGGTTCACTGACATCACTTCATTCCACTCGTTGACAGGGAAGGTCTCGAAAGGTTCGAAAAAATTGTCGGATTTCGTTGCCGCGTTGTTAAGCAGCGCGTCCGCAATCCCCCAACGCGATTCCAGCAAGGCGTGGGCCTTGATCAGCGAATCACGGCTGGCAACGTCGGCCACGCAAGTGATCATGGAATCGTGGGATTTACCGAGGCGCTCCTCAAGCAGGCCGGCATCACGATCCAGTGCAAACACGCGCGCACCCGCTTCAACAAAAGCCCTGACCACCTGGGAACCGATGATGCCCGCAGCCCCGCTCAGCACCACGACCTTGCCGTCCAGTGAAAACGCATCTTTCATGCAAGCCCTCTTTTTTTCATCAGCAATTCGACCAGGTCAAAGTCAATGGGGTGATCGATGTCAATGGATCGCTCTCTTGGCATCACATGCAGCCTGATTCTTTGCGCGCCCCATAATGAAGAAGACAATGTGTGGCGATGCCATGCATAAATCGACGCGTTCATGGCATACACGGGCGGAGCCGACTGCCTGCCAAGTACTTCGTTCTCAGGTGGGCAAACGCGTTCGAAGAACCCGTTCGGTTTGCACTCCACCATGTTGAAGTACGGGTTTTTGTCCGCCTCATAACCTGTAATCACCACATCGGTCTCTGCATCCAGCATTTTGAAGCAGGTCTGTATGTCAGTGACATCGCGCAGGGGGGATGTGGGGTCAAGGTCAACAATAGACCTAACCGAACCGCGATTGGCTTCCACCCACTCAACCAGGTGCTGGATCACCGGCAACTTCCCGGCAGTTGCGGTAGCCAGCTCTGCGGGGCGCAAAAAAGGTACCGAGGCACCGGCTGCTCTTGCTGCCTCTGCAATGTCCTGGCTGTCAGTGGACACAAAGACATGATCGGCGATCCCGGCGTCCAGGGCCTGGCCAATAGTCCACGCGATCAAGGGTTTGCCGCAAAGCATGCGGATATTCTTTCCCGGTACACCGGCGGAGCCTCCCCGGGCGCAAATGGTGATGATGTTCACGCGGTAGCCTCGTGTATGGCCAGCATGAGTCCGGCTGTCTCCAGGCCGTCAGCCAGTGGAGAGACCAGCTTGTGCCCCCGATTGCCTGTTGCTGCAAGCCAGTCCATCATTTGCAATTGATAGGTTTGCGCGATGTCAAAATCCTCAACCCGGTCATTGACGACGCGACTGCCCTCACGCGTCTCAAGCGTGATAATTTTTTTCATCAGATCAACAATAAACGTTCCCGCCGTCGTCACCAGCGCATACCTCCTGACTGGCAGTTGGGAGACATAGTCAAGGCTGACGACGACAGGCGCTCCCTGAGCCGTTTTGAGCAAGGCCACATGGACATCATTCGATTCAATGGGCAAAGAACTCAAATGCCCACCCTCAGAGGCGCGCACCGACAGCGGCCCCAACAGCCACTGGGCCATGTCAATTTCATGCACCAGATCAAACAGGACGCCACCGCCCTGTGAAGCGAAGGCGCTATAGCTGTCTTTCAGCTCCCTGCCCGGCCTCCACTGTGTCAACTCCTGCCCCACCTCCAGGTGCGCCCTCAGGATACGGCACGGGGCACCACGTGCAAGCTCAATGCGAAGCTTTGCAAGTGCGGGAAGATAACGGAGATTGCACCCCACCACAACCGCCGGCGAAGCAGTATTTTTTTCAGCAAGCGCGCACAACTGCTCGAATTGCATCCGGTCTGTAACAAGCGGCTTCTCGACCAGGCACGGGATTCCGCGCTCAAGGCACAGGGCAAGCTCTGATGAATGCCTTGAAGAGATACTGGCAATCACTACGGCGTCGGGCTGCCAGGCAAGGCCTTCATCAATTCCACCCCACACCTTGCAAAGGCCAAAAACCGGGTCAATCTCACCGGTCCCGGAAATGACCGCGATCGCCACGCCCGGGATCAGCTCCCTCAGGTGACGCACATGCCTTTTGGCGATGGAGCCGCGTCCGGTGACAAGGACACGCATGACCTTTAAAGCTCCAGGAAACCGGAAAGGATGGTCAGGCCGTGCGCGGCACTCCGCTCCGGGTGAAACTGGCAGCCATAAATGGAGCCACGCGCGACAGCGGCACAAATGCGAACACCGTCGTAAAAAGTATCCGCCAGCCTGTGCTCCTCGTTTTCAGGGACGGGGGCAAATGAATGCACAAAGTACATCGGCTCGCCAGGATTCACATGGGTCAGGATGGTGTTATCCCATGAGGCACGTGCGGCAGGCAAGGCCAGCGCACTCCAGCCAATATGCGGAATTCGGTGGGGTTTCCCATCCACGCCTGCAACTGCCACAGGCATGACACGGCCC
This sequence comes from Pseudomonadota bacterium, assembly GCA_040385325.1. Classification (GTDB taxonomy): domain Bacteria; phylum Pseudomonadota; class Gammaproteobacteria; order Burkholderiales; family Burkholderiaceae_C; genus Polaromonas. The sequence goes on along the minus strand of JAZKHN010000073.1, from coordinate 9,648 downwards.
GGTATCAAGCCAAGGCCAGCGTGCTCGCCAAACTCTTCACCAACGTCAAAAAGCATCTGGGCACCCACACAGATTCCCAAAAACGGCCGCTCGGTCTGCGCATATTTTTTTACAAGGTCGTCAAAGCCCCGGTTCCTCAGCTCCGTCATGCCATCGGCAAAAGCGCCCACCCCGGGGAGCACCAGCCTGTCAGGCATCACGGTCACCTGTGACGCATGGTCAACGACAGTCACGTCTGCACCGCAGTGCCTGAGCGCCCTCACGACATTCAGCAGATTGCCGATGCCGTAGTCAATCACGGTGACAGGCCTGCCTGATGCTCCGCTCACAACCGGACCTCCAGACCGTATTGCCGTGCCTGCTGCTTGATCTCGCCAACCGTGGTCCGCTGCCAGTGCAGAGCATCGGCAATTGCAATTGCAGACGTACCGACATCGGTGGCCCGCTTCAAATCGGCGGGGTCACCAAAACCTCCGCTGGCGATCACGGGGACATTGACCCGGGCATTGACGGCACGCATCAACTCGGTATCCAGCCCCTTGCGGGTACCTTCCTGATCGACGGCTGTGACCAGTACTTCGCCAGCTCCCAGGCTAACGGCGCGGGCAATCCAGTCGACAACATCAAGACCGGTATGCTCCCGTCCGTTATCCGTATAGGCTTCCCACTTTCCCGGTCCGGTACGTTTGGCTTCCACTGAGAGGACCATGCACTGAGAGCCGAAACGGTTTGAAACCTCGGAAATCAGTTCGGGCCGGGCAATGGCAGCAGTATTAATGGCAACCTTGTCTGCTCCAGAGCGCAGCATGGTGTGCACATCGTCAATCGACCGTATACCACCTCCCACCGTGATGGGGATGTAAATCTGGTCGGCAGCGCGCTGGATAATGTCGGTCAGGTTGTTGCGCTGGTAAAGGCTGGCAACAATGTCCATGAAGATGATCTCATCTGCGCCCTGCGCGTAATATTTCAACGCAAACTCGTGGGGGTCGCCCACCACACGCAGGCCTTCAAGCCGTATGCCCTTGATGAGGTTGGCGCCCTTGACATCCAGACGCGGAATGATGCGCAAGCCTGCCATCTGTTCTTATGCAGGCGTGTTGAATACGGAGTGCCGCAGTTTCCACTGCCCGTCTTCGTGCTTCCACAGATGGGGTGAGCGGAAGTTATCAGTCAGGCGGCTGAAGTAATCCCGGTCCAGGGTGGGGCTCTCAAACATCTTGTGCGCTTTCGGGAATTCTTTCGCAGGGATGCTGAGATAACGGAATATCTCGTCAGCAAAACGCTCGGGGAACTCGCCGTCATAACGTTTGACCAACGCCACGCCTTCATCACGATTGATGTCCCTGGAGCGGATTTCCTGCGCGGCATCGTAAGTTGCGCGGCCAATACCAAACTTGGTAAAGGTCGTGTAGTAATGAAAGTCGTCTATGCGGTCGTCAATGCTGTTGTACTTGCTATAGGTACCGGGCGTGCGCTCGGGCGATGCTTCGAAGCCGCCATGTTCAACCGCGTAGTAATAGCAACTTTGCGGGTGCCATTTGAGGTAATAGCCCAGGTAATGCACTTCAATCTGCTTTTTCTCTATCTGCACCGGGTCAGCGGGAAGGTAGGGAAGCAGGTCCTGCTCTTCAACACCGAAATCATCGTACAGGCTCTGGATAGGTGTTCCACCCAGATGAATCTTCGATTTGTCGTTTGAGGTGAAGTAGGACCAGTCGCGCTTGGCACTGTTGGTATCGCCGATGGGGTTCCCGTATTCGGCCTCGTTTTCGCCATAAATGACAAAAGGAATGTCATGCAGTATGGCCATCTTCGGGGCCAGCGACTTCTGGCCGAACATGAAGGCCTGGAAGGGGTGAAACAGGTTGTCGACCGCCAGCCTTGTCAGCAAGCGATGCACGCGCCCATTCGGCGTCATCAGGTAGTTGTCAAAACCGGCATGTAGCCAGGACTCAAAATTCTTCCATCCCCATTCGGTATATACATGGGGTGCCCATGTCACCGTCAGCGGGTGCATGTTGAAGCGTGTCTTGAGGATGTGCGATGCGTAAAAGCTGTCCTTGCCGCCAGAGCCAGGCACCAGGCAGTCATAACCCGACTTGCTGCGGAACTTGTCGCACAGGGCTGCGAGCTGGTCTTCACGGGTCTTCCAGTCAATGGTGTTGTGCTTTTGCTCAGCAAACAGGCAGGCATCACAAATGCCGTCTTCATTGAAGGCGATGGTGGCTTTTTTGCTGTCCTTGGTGTGCTGGTATTCGACCGCTGAATTCGGGCGCTGGTTTGAAATCACACACTGCTTGCAGAAATGCACGTAACGGGGCAACCCGTATTTGACCTGTGCGTCATCGTCACTTGCTGAAAAAATGCTTAAGTCGACGGGCGAGGGATTCTTGATGAGTGACATGAACGTCCGGAAGGTTTTGCTGGCGTGCTGCGGCCCCGCCGCAACTGCATGCCCTGATTATAGGAATCCACGAAGGACATCCAGCACTCTGGCAGTCCCATTCGCGTGAACTTGTTCCGGCTGGCGGCGCGGCTGGTGAACACAGCGCTCAAGCGCCGCATCGATGTCCGGCTCCCGCACAGCCTCATCGGCAATGCCGTAGGCTTTCAGGGGCATGGCAGCGTCAAACACCGACCCCAGTACCTGCACCAGCGCCGTTCCGGCCAGATGGCCCTCAAGCCCCACCGTCGAATTAAGCGTCACCACGAGATCCACGGCTTGCAGCAAGGCAGGCAGGCCCGTCTCCTGGCCCGTAAATACGATGCGCGGGTCGTCAGGCACTGCGGGCAAGGCCTCACCGGCACGCGGCCGGATGCAGAGCACGCAGTCATCACGTGACAAAACCCAGCGAATCACGCTTGCCAGTGCGCGCGCTGGAAGATTGACATCGCCCGGCAATCCGTTGAAGGGGTGATAGGCCGGCTCGACCTGTGTGGGCCAGAGCAGCACGTATTTGCCGTTCCAATGCCTTTCCAGCCTCCAACGGCGGCCTGCCTGAACATGCACGAGGTCACCCAGGGTATCGAATGCCGGGTTACCCGTGACAACGATCTGCTCCTCCCGCCTTCCTGCCGCCACCAGAAACTGTTTGACCGACTCATTCAGCACGCACACGCGGTCGGCATAGGTGGCATCGCCTATCCACTTGACCTCATCCAGGCAAAAAAGATCCACCATGCACACTGACGGCAGGCCGAGGTGCCGTGCTGCCATGATGGCAGCACGTTCAGAGCGTGGGGAGTTCGTTGCCACAACAAGCGCAGGGGCCACTTTTGCCACCATCCGCTCCAGTGTTTTAAGGGGAAGAAAAGCCTGCCTGCCTTCCCTCAAATAAAGCCGTTCCGCCTCTGCGGGGCCAACATCCTGGACCAGTTCCGCGTAACACAGACCCAGGTAAGCCACGCTTTCATCCGGGTCAGCCACGGGACCCTTGAGGTCAGCCAGCAATCGCCTGCCATACGCAAGGGCAGGCTCATCGTCGGCAGTCAGGAAATCTGCGAACTGCAGAAGCTCGAGGCCCGCAGCCTTCACGACAGGCGCAGCAGTTGTCAAAGCCAGCACTACCGGACGCGCCAGACCACTTTCTGCAAGCGCACGGGCCACGGGCACCACCATGCGTACATGACCACTGCCGTAGGTGACAAACAGGACGGTCTTCATCGGTACAAAGTCAGGTCACCCACGCGGCCGCCCGACATGAGTGGCTTCTAGAAAAAATCAACGTAACGGCGGAATTCCGCTGGCGACACGCTGAGCAGCAGTTCGTCGCTCTCCGCACGCTTGACCTGTGCAAATTCCTGCACAAAAGCCTGCCCCAGGCCCTCACATAAAGCCTCGTCCGACTCCAGCGCCTCAACAGCATCTGCCAGCGAGGAAGGCAGGCGCTTGATACCCCGCTTGTCCAGCTCATCGCGGCTCAGGGTGTAGAGGTTTTCGTTGCAGGGTTCGCCCGGGTCCAGCTTGCGGCGTATGCCGTCCAGGCCGGCATGAATAATGGCCGCCGTCAGAAGATAGGGATTGGCCGCTGCATCAGGCACACGCAGCTCAAGACGGCCGCCAGGGCCGCGCACGAACGCCGTGCGGTTGTTGTTGCCGTATGCGATGTTGACGGGGGCCCAGGTGGCGCCTGAACGGGAACCACGGGAAACAAGGCGTTTGTAGGAGTTGACGGAGGGCGCGGCAATGGCTGTCAATCCACGCGCATGTGCCATCAGGCCACCCAGAAATTGATACGCCATGGGACTCAGGCCCAATCCGCGCTTGTCCGAAGCATCTTCAAATGCGTTGTCGCCAAACTTCTTGCCAGCCGACATGTGCATGTGCAGTCCGCTGCCCGACCTCTCGATGAAAGGCTTGGGCATGAAGGAACACAACATGCCGTGTTTTTTTGCAATGGCCTGGGCAGCCATTTTGAAATACGTCAGGTTATCGGCAGTACGCAGGCCATCCGCATAGGTGAAGTTCATCTCGAACTGGCCGTTGGCGTCTTCGTGGTCGATCTGGTAGACGTCGATTCCGGCTGCGTCAAGTGTCTCGCGCAATTCCATCAAAAAAGCCGAGATCGAAGACAGGTGGCGGAAGTCGTAACATGGTTTGTCCAGCGATTCGGACTCTGTGGCAACCACGTAGCCGCCTGAATCATCCTTGCGGAGCAGGAAGAACTCCGGCTCCAGACCGGAATAGAACTCAAGGCCTGTCAGTTCGCGGAAATCAGCCAATGCTTTTTTGGCAATGACGCGTGAATCCAGCCCATGCGGTTTGCCCATCACATGGCCATCGCAGGTGACAACAGCCGTGCCCGGCATCCAGGGCACGGGACGAACATCCTTGGAGTCACCGATGGCCATGAACTCCTGACCATGCGGACCCATACCCATGCCCGCGATGGCAAAACCGGCAAAACCGGCACCGGCGCCAAAAATCATGTCCTTGTGTTTGCCGGGAACCAGCTTGGCCTTGGGCCTGCCGTGAATATCGACGAACTGGGCCAGGTAGTAATCAAAGTCAGCCATGATGCGGTCTCTGCCTGTTATTGCTGTTGTGGGAAGAATTCCTGCAGCCAGAGCTTGGTCATCAGCAGTGTGCGCAGTTGTTTGGTGTGGTTATGCAGGCCGCTGCGGTGCTCTTCAAGCATGACCTGAAGTTCATTCTGGTCAAACCGGCCGCCGTCAGGCAGGGCCAGGGTCTCGCGCGCCCACTGGTGAAGTGGGCCCTTGATCCATTCGCCAATCGGCAAGGTCGGCATGGTCTTGGGGCGAAACACGAAGTCATGGTCGAAATAACTTTCGGCCGCCTGCTTCAGAAAATGTTTGCCTATGCCGTCGCGGAATTTGGAAGTGATGGGCAAGCGCGCAAACATTTCGCTGACACGATGATCGAGGAACGGCGCACGGCCTTCAATAGACCAGCAAGCGCCCATTCGGTCACCCTTGACGCAATTGTTGCCGGGCATCAGTGAATTGAGCTCATAAGCGGCCACCTGCTCCGCCGGTTCGAGGTCAGCGAAGGGCTCGATGATCTCCATGAATTTTTCGAGTGCGCCTTGCGTGTGCGGGAAGAACCCGGGGCTCATCATGCGCTGGCGGTCTTTTTCGGTGCTGTAGCTGATCAGGTCGAAATAGTTGCGCATCGGAAAGTTGGTGCGCGTCATTTCCGAGAAAAACTGCTCGTTGTGGCGGAAGCCCAGCATGACTTCATCAGGCCCGTCGCCCGTGAACATCACGATCTTGCCCTGCTTGTGCGCCTCTCGCGAGAGCAGGAAGAACAGGAAAAAAGAGAAGTCGCCGTGCGGCTGCTCGGCATGCCGCACCACTTGCTGTGCAATCTCGGGAATATCGCCCGACTTGATGTCCAGCGGGTTCAGCTTGATGTTGAGGTCATCGGCCACGCGCTCGGCATACGAGTATTCTGAAAAGCCCTTGTCCTCTATGCGCAGGCCAATCGCGTCAAGTTGAGGACGGTTCCATTGCGGCACCAGGCGATTGGCGATGACGGAGGAATCGACACCACCCGACAAAAACAGGCCACCATCCACATCAAAACGCATCTGCAGCTTGATGGCTTCGTTGAGCGCATCTTCAAGCTCCTGCTGGGTGGCATCCACTCGCGGGCCGTCCAACGGCCAGCTCCAGTAACGCACAGGCTCTGAAAATTTACCTGCGCCGTAGCGCATGAAAGTTCCTGGCGGCAGGTGGCGAATGCCTTCAAAGCAGGTTTCAGGCGGCGGGCAGTAGTTGAAGGTGAAAACATTGCCGAGGGCGGCCTCGTTGACCTTGCGCTCGAATTTTGGCAAGGCCAGGATGGCTTTCATCTCGCTCGCGAATGCCAGGCCGCCTTCATAGGGTGCATAAAAACACGGTTTGATACCCTGGCGGTCGCGCGCCAGCATGCCGGTTTCAGTGCGCTGATCCCAAATGAAAAAAGCAAACATGCCGACCAGGTCGTCCAGCATTTTTTCGCCTTTTTCACACCACAGGTGTACCAGCACCTCCGTGTCGCAACGCGACTTGAACTTGTAGCCTTTGGCCTTGAGCTGCTCGCGCAGTTCGATGAAGTTGAAGATTTCACCGTTAAACACGACCCAGACCTTGCCATCGGTGCTGGACATCGGCTGCATGCCGTTTTCAGGATCAACTACCGCCAGGCGCGCATGACCCAACACAGCCTGACCGAGGTCTTCAACGCCCTGCTCGTCCACGCCGCGGTACTTGATGCAGTCGATCATCTTCCAGACATCGTCTTTGGTCGCCCCTAGAGCGTTGACCACACCCACTATTCCACACATGGCAAATCCTTTAATTATCCAAAACGATGCGGGCCGTCTTGCGGCTGACCGGGGCGCTCTCAACCAGAGCCTGGTCATTGGCGTCTTCATTGAAGACGCGCTGGAATATCTCGACCTGGTAATCCAGGCTGGCTTTGGTTTCGGTTTCCGTCGGTTCAATCAGCATGGCCGATTTCAGGTCACCCGGAAAATACACGCAACCCGCGCCGACTAATGTGGGCGGGTGAATGCCGTAGTCGATCAAACGCTTGGCGAACTGGCGCGCCGAGGTGTTGAGTTTTTCACCCGACAGCAGGGTCTCATGTTTGCAGAACTGGTCATACACCGGGGGCAGCATAGGTGCGAGCCTGTGCTGCAGGTAGTTGGCATTGAGCACCGCGTTTTCAGACGCCTGACGAAGGCCAATCGCACCCATGGTGCGCAGGTAACCGTAGGCACGCAGCAGAACTGCCACATGGCCGTGAAAACTCTTCATTCGCCCAATCGAGAGCGGCCTGTCGTCGTCCCGCTGCGCCACACCGTTGCGCCTGACCGCCACCGGGCTGGGGAGGAAGGCTGCAAGCGACGCCTTGACCGCTACCGGGCCTGCACCCGGGCCGCCGCCGCCGTGCGGTGTGGAAAAAGTCTTGTGGACATTCACATGCACCACGTCAAAACCCATGTCGCCTGGCCGGACTATGCCCATCAGGGCATTGAGATTGGCACCGTCGTAATAAAGCAGCGAACCGTTGGCATGCACGGCATCGGCGATCTCGACGATCTGGTCTTCAAACAGCCCCAGCGTGGACGGGTTGGTCAGCATGAAGGCCGCCACATCGGGGGTCAACATCTCGCGCAAGGCGACGATATCAACACGCCCCTTGAGGTCAGACGGCACGATACGGCAGTCAAAACCGGCCATGGACGCAGAGGCCGGGTTGGTACCGTGCGCAGAGTCCGGCACCAGCACGACGGGACGCCTGTTATTGAGCCTGGCAAAGTGCGCGCGTATGACAAGAAGGCCTGCCAGTTCACCATGCGCACCAGCCGCAGGCGCCAGGCAGCAGGCATCCATGCCCGTGACTTCACAGATCATGGCCTGCAGCCGCTCGTACATTTCCCATACGCCGCCCAGCGTGTCGGCATCCTGCAGAGGGTGGGCGTGAGCAAACCCCGGCAAGGCTGCCAGCGCATCGTTGCGTTTGGGGTTGTACTTCATGGTGCAGGAGCCCAGTGGATAGGGCCCGTTGTCCACGCCATGGGACTCCTGGCTCAGGCGCGTGAAATGGCGAACCACATCAACCTCGCTGACCTCGGGCAGGCCCGTCGTCATTCGCCTGCGTGCGAACGCCGGTATGGCAGGCGGCGCGGCAAGACGCACTGCACCTGCAAACACATCGCTCGCAGCGCCAGCGCGGTGCAGGTCGGTGATCATCGGGGAGGTAGATGTCGCGGCCATGTCAGCGCACCTCCAGGCAGAGGCTGGTCTGCTTTGCGTAGGCTTCCAGATCGCTGCGGTTTTTGGTTTCGGTGACGGCAATCAGCAGACCGCGTGCGTGCCCGGCCAGATCCGCCGGGATGGGTACACCGGCAAAAAAACCGCCTTTAAGCATGCGGTTGCAGAACTGCGCTGCAGGGATCGGCAGTTCGATGGCGAACTCATTGAAATGCACGCCGCTGCGCAGCGGTTTCACGCCGGGGATCGCCACCAGCAACTCACGCAGCATCACGGCATTGGCGGCGTTGACCTCGGCAATACGCATGAAGTTGCTTTCACCCAGGCATGACAGGTGAATGGCCGCACGGATGGCGTTCAAGGCCTGGTTGGAACAGATATGACTGGTCGCCTTGTCACGGGCCACATGCTGCTCACGGTCTTCCTTGATGAGCGCGTAACCCAGCTTGCCATTGAGGTCATGCACACGACCCACAAGGCGTCCGGGAAGATAACGTTCCAGCGGTTTGGCGCAGGCGATGATGCCGACGTATGGGCCGCCAGCGTTCAATGGCAAGCCCAAGGGCTGGCCTTCGCACACAACGATATCGGCGCCCAGCTTGCCGGGGGCCTCAAGCCAGCCGCAGAGCAACGGGTTGACGCAGACAGCGAGCAGCGTTTTATTCTGTTTGCAGATTTCTGACAATGCAGCCACATCCTCGATCACACCCAGTGCATTCGGGCTTTGCAGCACCACACCGGCGACATCGCCGATGGCGACCAGCGCCGCCATGGCGGCCACATCGGCGAGGCCAGTGACCGCGTCCTGCGCCACATAGTCAATCGCCACGCCACGTGGCGCCAGATAAGTGGCCAGCACCTCGCGGTATTCGGGCCAGAGGGCCTGTGCCACCACCACCCTGCGCTTGCCGGATGCAGAGCACATCATCCAGCAGGATTCGGCCAGCGCCGTGGCGCCGTCATACACCGAGCAGTTCACCGATTCCTGGCCCAGCAAACGGCCCACCAACACCTGGAATTCAAACAGCGCCTGCAGCAGGCCCTGGCTCATTTCTGGCTGGTAAGGGGTATATGCAGTGAGAAACTCACCGCGCGAGACAATGGCATCCACCACGGCGGGGATGTAATGCTCGTAAGCACCACCGCCGAGAAAACTCGCATGCGTTAAGGTCGTGCTGTTTTTGTCGGCCATGGCGCGTACATCGCGCATGAGTGCCCACTCGCTCAAAGCCGGCGGCAGATAAAGCTCGCGGCGCAAACGCACCTGCGCAGGGACATCGGCGAACAGCTGCTCGATTGAAGACAGCCCCATGACCTCGAGCATGGCCTGAACGTCCGATCCGGTGTGAACGTTGTAGCCCACCGGCTTTTGTTCCAGCACTGAGTCGTGTTGTCGTTGATTCACGTGTTTTTCAGCTTGTT
>JAZKHN010000072.1:0-9009 GCA_040385325.1 Pseudomonadota bacterium | reverse complement strand
GCCGCCGCGCTGCCCGCACACACGCTGATGCAGCGTGCCGGGCTGGCCACCGCAAAACTCGCACTGGCCCTCGCGCCGCACGCACAGCGCATCTGGATCGCCTGCGGGCCCGGCAACAACGGCGGCGACGGTTTTGAGGCGGCTTTGCACCTGCACCAGTGGGGCAAAAACGTGGTGCTGACCTGGACTGGTCTTTCCCCCGGCAAGGCAGCATTGCCGCCCGATGCACAGCGCGCATATGAACGCGCAGTGGCGGCAGGCGTGCCCATCGCGGAGCAGCCTCCGGCCAGCTTTGACTTCTGCATCGACGCCCTGCTGGGCATAGGTGCAGCACCCGACCCCCAGCGCGCCGGCAGCGAAAAGATTCTTGCCTGGCTGGCGCTGATGCAGGCGAGTGGCCAGCCCTGCCTGTGCGTGGATGTACCGACCGGGCTGGATGCCGACACCGGACACATCCAGCAATCATCAATCAGTGATGCAGCGGCCGCCAATCGTTTTACCTTGAGCCTGCTGACGCTCAAACCCGGCCTGTTCACGGCCCACGGGCGCGACTGCGCGGGCGAGGTCTGGTTTGATGACCTCGGCGTCACAACAACAACCCATCCAGCCGACGCCTGGCTGCTGGGCGAAGAGGCCACGCTTGCGCGATCACGCTCGCTCGCGGCACATGCCAGCCACAAGGGCAGCTTTGGCGATGTGGCCGTCATCGGTGGCGAATCGACCACCAGCAGCCACATGGCTGGCGCCGCACTGCTGGCTGCGCGGGCAGCACTGGTAGGCGGCGCAGGCCGGGTGTTTCTGGCCTTGCTGGGCGAGGACGGCCAGACCGCACTGATAGTGGACCCGATGCAGCCCGAACTCATGTTTCGCAGCCGTGACGCGCTCGATCTGAAAACCCAGGTTGTGGTTTGCGGCTGTGGCGGCGGCGAGGCTGTCAGGGCCGTGCTGCCGAAAGTGCTCTCAAGCGCACCCCGCCTCGTGCTGGATGCCGATGCGCTCAACGCCATCGCTGGCGACAGCCAGTTGCAGACCCTGCTGAAGGCACGGCATGACCGTGGCTACCAGACCGTGATCACACCCCACCCGCTTGAAGCCGCACGGCTGGCAGGCATCAGCACCACCGATGTCCAGGCCGACCGGCTTAAGGTCGCGGCGCAACTGGCTGAGAGCCTTGGTGTGGTGGTGGTGCTGAAGGGCTCGGGCAGCGTCATCGCCTCAACCGGCAAAACCAGCTGCATCAACTCCACGGGCAATGCGCTGCTTGCCACGGCAGGAACGGGGGATGTACTGGCAGGCATGATGGGTGCGGCAATGGCCGGCGGGCAAGAGGCCTTTGATGCAGCCTGTTCAGCGGTGTTTGTGCATGGTCGGCTGGCGGATGACTGGCTCACAGAGCGCCGACACGAGACGTTGACAGCATCGGCGCTTTGCTATTAATTCAGTAGCTGCTCACGCACGTATTCATTGGTCTGCAGCCATATCTGGCACCTGAAAACGGCTATTTTCAAGCTTTTGGCGGATTTGCAGCTTTTAAAACTGCCTAATAAGGGGCGACAAAACAGCTGTTATAGCTATAACAGCTGTTTTTCCGCGTTTACTGCCCGCGCGCAAGCGACGTCAGCTCAAGTCCCCACCCGCTCCAGCACGTGCCGGGTCATCGACAACGCCAGTTCATGCTCGCCCAGAAAGATACGGCCAGCGTTCTCGGTCGCCAGCAGTTTGGCCTCGGCCTCGCTGTGCGTACGCACCACCGTCTCTATGGTCGGGTTCAGCGCCCGTGCCGAGGCGATCATCTGCCGCACGTCCAGCGTGTCAGGTGTGGCGATCACCAGCATGCGGGCATCCGCGATGTGGGCCTGTATCAGCACATCGGGTTCTGCAGCGTCGCCCGAAACAGCAGGAATGCCCTGGGCGCGCAGGCGCTCGACCATCTCGCGGTTCTGCTCTGCCACCACGAACGGGATCTGTTTGGCCGTCAGGGCTTCGGCAATGCGCCGCCCCACCCTGCCGTAGCCGACCAGCACGATGTGTTTCGCCAGGTATTTGGCTTCCGTCGTTGCAGGCAGCTCGGCCGTCGGGTCGTCACGGGCTTCCAGCTTGCGGGCCAGCGGTGATTTGGCCAGTATCCAGTTTTGCAGCGGCGACACCGCCTTGAAGACCAGCTCGTTGGTGGCGATCGAAATCAGCGCGCCTGCCAGCACCAGGCTTTGCCCCTCGGGCGGCAACAAACCCAGCGATGCGCCCAGCCCCACAAGGATGAAAGAGAACTCGCCAATCTGCGCAAGGCTGGCCGAGACCGTCAGCGCGGTGTTTAGCGGGTAACGGAAGGCCATCACCAGAATGCCCGCCGCCAGCGATTTGCCCACCACGATGATGGCCACCACCGCCAGCACCTGCAGCGGCCGCTCGATCAGCACCCACGGGTCGAAGAGCATGCCGACCGAGACAAAAAACAGCACCGCAAAAGCGTCGCGCAGCGGCAGCGATTCTTCGGCGGCGCGGTGGCTGAACTCGGACTCGCGCATCACCATGCCGGCAAAAAAAGCACCCAGCGCAAACGACACGCCAAACAGCATGGTCGAGCCATAGGCAATGCTCACTGCAGCCGCCACCACACACAGCGTGAACAGCTCGCGCGAGCCGGTGCGCTGCACCTGCCACAACACCCACGGGAAGAAGCGCCGCCCCACCACCAGCATCAACGCCACAAAACCGCCCACCTGCAGCAGCGTGACACCCAGCGTCTTCCAGATCTCATTTGCATCGGTACCCGTCTTGCCTGACAGCCAGCCGCCCAGCGGCGGCAACATCACCAGCACCAGCACCATGGCCAGGTCTTCAACCACCAGCCAGCCGACAGCAATGCGGCCGTTGGCGGAATCAAGGATGTTGCGGCTCTCCAGCGCACGCAGCAGCACCACCGTACTTGCCACCGACAGCGACAGGCCAAATACCAGCGCACCGCCCAGGTTCCAGCCCCACCAGTGGGCCAGCCCCATGCCCAGCGCAGTAGCCACCGTCATCTGCACGACGGCGCCCGGCACTGCTATCTTGCGCACCGCCAGCAAATCGTCGAGCGAAAAATGAAGGCCGACCCCGAACATCAGCAGCATGACGCCGATTTCAGCCAGCTGGCTGGCAATCTCGGCATCGGCCACAAAGCCGGGCGTGAAAGGGCCGATGACGACACCGGCGAGCAAATAGCCAACGAGGGCCGGCAGGCGCAGGCGTGCAGCGATAAAACCAAAGATAAGGGCCAGGCCAAGACCGGCAGCGATGGTACTGATCAGCGAAACGCTGTGGGGCATGCGGTGCTTCCTTTAAAAGAAGTGAAAGAGGGCATGCAGCACAGCCGGGGGCTGCAACTACAAAAACGGGGGCGGCGAAGCGCAATACGCGTGCGCGCAATGCGAAATGACAGCAAAGAATTTACACCATGAAGGTGACGAAATGGCCAAAGCCATTACGCCGCGCTGCGATTAACGGGGCAGTGCCGCCCGCGCGCGATCAGGGAAGAACTAGCTCAGCTTTGCAGGCCGGCTTTCATCCACACCAATAAACGAATCGTCCCACTGCTGCGGGAAACGATCCGGTTTTCGGGTGGGGAAAGAGCCGGAACCGTCCGGGTTGAAGCCTGCTGGTTGCGGTTTGGGGATGGGCTTGGGCTCGTTGCCCTTGTTGAGCTCCCTGAGCGCGGCGTCTTTTGCAGCCAGGCGCTTTTGCCGGGTAAAGCTGTCCAGGTCTGCATGAAAACTGCTGTCGCCTCCCATGGTGGGCTGGTGTTCGATCTGGTCTTCAACTTCAATTTCGCCCAAAAAGGCAGCCCGCATGGCGCTACTTTTGGGCAAGGCCGTGCTGCGGACCAGCGTGTAGGCGATGCGGCAGTCTTCCAGCAACGACTCCTTGACGTCGCGCGATGCCTTGCTGATGCCGCGTTTGCCGGGCACATCCACACAACCCACGACATTGCCATTGGCGGTGCAGATGGTGAAGGTGCAATACACACCGCCCAGCAAATCCTGCCAGCGCTTGCCACCTCCGTTTTTTTCAAGGTCAGTCGGCTTGGTGAAACGAAGAACCGGCAGCTTGATCATCACCATATGGTCATGAAAGGTGGTGCGCAGCCACTTCAATACTTCATATTCTTCATTGGTGATCAGCACGCGGGAAGCCAGGGGCCACTTGTCAGGCAGGCGGAGCGACTCACTGGCCTGCTTGTGCAACCACCAGGCGTAGCCGCCTATGCCGATCACAGCGCCCAGCAGCAAGCCGGCAATGGTCATGAGCAAGCCAGTCAGGTTCACGGTAACTCCTGTTGTTATGTTGTCGATGCAGTCCTTCGGGACCGCCTGCGCAGTGGTGCGTGCGTTTTGATGGTACTCGCGCCGGAGTGGCCATTCCCACACCTGTTACGCCTGCCACCCTGACTGTTACAGCCGGTTTCAAACTATAGGGTTAAAACAGGCTTAAAGGGCACAACCGCGCGGAACGTTGTTGCCGCAGCGCAACCCGCTACCGTTTCCATAGTAAAAGCTTTGCAGCCCATCTTCACCCGGCCTGGGGAACTGCGGGGAAAGCCGGGTGTCCATGATCGGTGTCTGGCGGTATGCTGCGATTTTCCCGGGCAGCCATGATGCCGGTATACCGAGGACTCTTGTCACCCAACCACCGCAAGGAGCGATAGCCATGCAACTGAAAACCGCCCAGGATTTCGACCAGGAACTGCTGATTCTTTTTGATGCCTATGTGCACGGCACAATAGACCGGCGCGGTTTCCTCGACCGCGCGCAGAAGTTTGCCGTCGGCGGCATGACGGCGGCTGGCCTGCTCGCCGCCCTGAGCCCCGACTTCGCCCGTGCACAGCTTGTGCCCAAGGATGACAAACGCATCCAGGCCGCGATGGTTGAATATCCCTCCACGGCCGGCAACGGCACCATGAAAGGCTACCTGGCCAAGCCCGCCGGCATGACGGGCAGGCTCCCCACCGTGCTGGTCATTCACGAGAACCGCGGCCTCAACCCGCACATCGAAGACATCACCCGCCGCCTGGCACTCGACAACTTTGTGGCGTTTGCGCCCGATGCCCTCACCCCGCTGGGCGGTTACCCAGGCGACGAAGACAAGGCGCGCGAGGCGTTTGCAAAACTTGACCAGAAAAAGGCGCTGGAAGACTTCGTGGCTGGCGCCAACTTTTTGAAGAACCGGCCAGAATCCAACGGCAAGATAGGCGCTGTCGGTTTTTGCTACGGCGGCGGCATGGTGCACATGCTGTCGGTGCGCATGCCCGAGCTCAATGCCGGCGTGCCCTTCTACGGCAACCAGCCAGCGCCAACGGAAGCTGCCAAAGTCAAGGCGCCGCTGCAGATTCACTTTGCGGCGGTAGACGAGCGCATCAACGCCTCATGGCCAGCCTATGAAGCCGCCCTCAAGGCTGCGAACGTACCGCACACGGCCTACCAGTACCCCGGCACGCAGCACGGCTTCAACAATGACACCACGCCGCGGTTCGACGCAGCAGCCGCCAAGCTGGCATGGGGTCGAACTGTCGAGTTCTTTAACAAGACCCTACGGACCTGAAGATCGGGTCGCCAGCCGCGCCTCATTTGCTATATTTTTCATAGCTTCTCACGCTTGTATCTATTGGCCTACAGCCAATTTATCCATTGAAAACAGGCATTTTTTTCCTTTTTTAGGGCCGGTTAAAGGCTGAAAAACAGCGCGAGGCACTTCAAACACGCCCAAATGTAAAGTCGACTTTACATCTGCGTAAAAGCCAGTGAGAGGCCAGCCAGTGGCGTGAGCGCATGACACGCCGTGAAAAAGCGTGAGCCTAATAACCGGGTATATGCAGCGACCGGGCGATGTAGTCAAAAAAGATGCAATAAAACGCGATCGGCAGCGGCAGGCCGATGAGCGTCCCGATCAGGTAGTTGCGGAACTTCAGGCCTGACAGCGCCAGCGTGTAGTTGAGCGCGGGCAGCGTCTGCAGCAGCGCCACGCTTTTCACCGGGTGTGCATCCAGCCCCGCCAGCAGGCGTTGCGGCCATTTGCCCCCGATCTCACGCAAGGCGTTGCCGCCCAGCAAACCTATCAGCCAGAAGGTGAACAGTCAGGACACCACCGCCGCTATATAGGTCGCCACACCGCCCCAGACCTCTCCAAGCGCGAGTACGGCTGCGGCAAGAAAAATCAGGCCCGGCACCTGGATCAGGTTGCCCATCGCGAACAGCGCCACAAAAATCAGCAGGCCCGTCCATTCATTGCCCATCAACTTCTGGTGCAGGTAGTCCAGGTTGAAGTTGGCACGCAGACCTGACAGCTCAAACACCGCCAGCAGCAGGATCAGGAAGCCGGCAACGGCAAGAAGTCTTTTGTATCGGTGCATGACTGGATAAGGGAGCAAAGAACGTACTGCGGAAAACCCTTGCAAAGGCCCTCTCGAAGGGCCCGTCCAGAGGGGCTCAGACACTTTAATCCCAAAAAAATCAAACGCGGTTGTAAGAACCCGGGGCCTGCCGCGACGAAACCTCGAAGACAACAAGGCGGCAATACCGCAAAACGAGGATCGCACCATGAGCACCAAACCATTGATACACCCCGGCTGGCTGCGCGCCATGCACTGGCTCAATGCCATTGCGGTTGTACTGCTGATGATGAGTGGCTGGCGCATCTACAACGCCACGGCGTTTCTTGGTTTTGCCATACCTGCAGACATCACCTTGGGCGGCTGGCTGGGCGGCGCGCTGATGTGGCACTTTGCGGCCATGTGGATCCTGTTTTTCAACGGCCTGCTCTATCTGGCTTTCAACATCTTCAGCAAGCGCCTGTTCCACAAATTCTTTCCGCTGTCGCCACGCGCCCTAGTGGCCGACATGCTGGCGGCGCTCAAGGGCAAGCTGGCGCACGCCGACCCGACCCACTACAACACGGTGCAGCGTCTGGCCTACCTTTTCGTGATGGTCGACAGCATCGTGCTTGTGTTGTCCGGCCTGGTGCTGTGGAAGTCCGTTCAGTTCCCCATCCTCCGTGAACTGATGGGCGGCTATGAAGGCGCTCGCCTTGTTCACTTCTTTTCGATGGCCGGTCTTGCCGCCTTCATCGCCGTCCACGTCGTCATGGTCGCGCTGGTGCCCAAAACGCTGGTCTACATGGTTCGGGGCCGCTAGGCCACCTGGAGAACAACATGAACATCACAAAAGCACGCACCCTCGGCATCGACTCAGACGCTGTTCTGAAAGAAGCCGTTGACCGCATAGCCATCGCCAACAAACTGACCAACCCCCGCCGCAACTTCCTGCGCTCAACGCTGACGCTGGGCGGCCTGTCCATGCTGACCGGCTGCGTGCTGGACGACAGCGCCAGCATCAACGCAGCGCTGGGCCGCATCTCGCGCATCAACGACGACGTGCAGGGCCTGCTGTTCGACCCCAACCGGCTGGCCCCGACCTACCCGGAGTCAATGATCACAAGGCCCTTCCCCTTCAATGCCTACTACACCGAAGACAAGGTGCGTGTGGTGCCCGAAGAAGGCTTTCGCCTTGAAGTCGCCGGCATGGTCACCGATAAACGCAAGTGGTCGCTGCCCGAGCTGCGCGCCATGCCCCAGGCAGACCAGGTCACCCGCCACATCTGCGTTGAAGGCTGGAGCGCCATCGGCAAATGGGGCGGTGTGCCCTTTGCCAGCTTCCTCAAGCTGATTGGTGCCGACACTACGGCAAAGTACGTCGGCTTCAAGTGTGCAGACGACTACTTCACCAGCATAGACATGCCCACCGCCCTGCACCCGCAGACCCTGCTGGCGCTGACATACGACGGCCAGTTGTTGCCACCCAAATACGGCTTCCCGATGAAGCTGCGCATGCCCACCAAGCTGGGCTACAAAAACCCGAAACACATCCAGGCGATTTTTGTGACCAACACCTACCCTGGCGGCTACTGGGAAGACCAGGGCTACAACTGGTTCGGGGGCAGCTGAGCGATCGGCTTACCCCAGACGCGGCACATCCATGTGCCATTCATTCAACGATTGATCAATCATTTTTACCAAGGACGACAACATGAAAAACCTCACAGCAACCCTGATCTCCGCATGCATGCTCTTCGCCGGCAGCGCCATCGCCCAGGACGCCATGAAAAAAGATGCCATGGGCAAGGATGCGATGGCAAAACCTGAAGCCATGGCCAAAGACGGCATGAAGAAAGACGGCATGGCCAAGGACGGCATGAAAAAAGATGCCATGAAAAAAGACGCGATGGGCAAGGACGCAATGGCCAAGGACGCCATGGCTAAAAAAGACGAAATGAAAAAGTAACCAGGCTCACCCTTGTTGAGGCTCACTGCGTGTAGCCTCCTCTCCCCTTGCAGGGGACGGCGCCTGCGGTCTGGCGAAGCCAGTCCCGCGGCCCCGCTTGCTAAAGCCAATACATCTGGCAAAAAGTAAGCTCGCTATTTTCCAGCGGGAGTTCTGCCCCTCAGCGGGTCCAGCAATGGCTTGAGCCCGTTGCTGTCGATTTCCTGCATCAGCGCCAGCAGCCGCCCGATCTCGCCTTTGGGAAAGCCTTCACGCAGAAACCAGTTCAGATAGTTGCCGGGTAAATCCGCAATCTTGCGGCCCTTGTACTTGCCATAAGGCATGTCCAGGTCTACCAGCTTCTGCAGGTCTTCAGGCTTCATGAGGCAGCGTGCAAGAGAAACTAGCCACCCGCGCGCTTGACGTTGGTGTGGCCAAGCTTCTTTAGCGTCTCCACCACCAGGTCGCAGTGGTCACCCTGCACCTCGATGACACCATCTTTCACGGTGCCGCCCGAGCCGCAGGCAGCCTTCAGTTGTTTGCCCACCAGCGCCAGTGCATCGGCCTCCAGCGCCAGGCCTTTCACCAGCGTCACGCTCTTGCCGCCCCGGCCCTTGGTCTCGCGGCTCACGCGCACCACACCATCACCTTTGGGAATCACGGCCTGTTTGCAGATGCAGCTCGCCACCGGCTGGCGGCAATCCGGGCACATGCGGCC
>JAZKHN010000071.1:0-5537 GCA_040385325.1 Pseudomonadota bacterium | reverse complement strand
ACTTGATCTTTTCGACCTCGCGCCCCTGACGGACTAGCTGATTAATGGTTGGCATTGAAAACGTCCCAAACGTTTGAAACTAACAGGAAAAACGTGAATTGCGTGAAAACGGAAATCTCTCTGGAAATCCAGAAAAGCCTATGAGTGTAGCAGTTTGGGCTGGATGCCGCAAATCAACGCGCCTCCAGGGCGATGATTCAAGGCCAAAACCCGTCGAATGACGTTTTTGGCCCGGGAGCAGCCCTTATTTAACCCAAAGTCGGACGGCATCCCAGGCGCGGCCCAGGATTCCAGCCTCTTCGACCGCTTCCAGCGCGACCAGCGGTACCTCTGCCACCACCGCCGGGTTGTCGCCCGCTGTGACTTTCAGGCTGCCTATGCGTTGCCCGCGCGTGAACGGCGCGACCAGCGGATCCGGCCTTGCCACCTGGGTTTTGAGTTTTGAACCGGTGCCCGCAGGCACCGCCACCACCAGGGGCTGGAACTGACCCAGCTTGACCACGTTAGCCTTGCCCTTCCAGACACTGGGCGACACCACGGCCTGATTGCCGTCAAACAGCTTGACGGCCTCAAACGCGGTGTAACCCCAGTTCAGCAGTTTCTGGGATTCATTGGCACGGGCGCTGTCGCTGGCCGTGCCCAGCACAATCGCCACCAGGCGCCGCCCCCCCGGCGCGCCGCCAGCACCCAGATTCGGAAAGTCGCGCTTTGCCGTCGCGATGATGCAATAGCCGGCGGCTTCGGTATGGCCGGTTTTCAGGCCGTCAACGCTGGGGTCACGAAACAGCAGGGTATTGCGGTTGGTGTCGTTGGCGGCGGGTGTGCCCGGGTAGCGGTATTTTTTGATAGCCGAATAACCCACATATTCAGGGAAGTCGGTCATCAGGCGGGTGGCCAGAATGCTCAGGTCGCGAGCGGTCGTGGTATGCCCGGCTTCCGTCAGGCCTTCAGGGTTTTTGTAACCTGTTGACTTCATGCCCAGCGCTTTGGCCTGCTCGTTCATGAGTTTTACAAAATGCTCGGCACTGCCGCCCACGCCTTCTGCCAGCGCCATCGTCGCGTCATTGCCCGACTGCACCACCATGCCCTTGATCAGGTCCTCAACCGGCACCTGCATTTTCGGGTCTATGAACATGCGCGAACCGGGCATCTTCCAGGCACGCTCGCTGACGGGGAATGTCTGCTTCAAGTCAATCTTTTTGGCCTTGAGCGCGTCGAACACGAGATATTCGGTCATCAGCTTGGTGAGCGACGCCGGCTCGACCGGCGAATCGATGTCTTTGGCCGCCAGGATCTGGTTGGCCGTGACGTCCAGCAAAAGATACGAGCGCGCGGCGATTTCCGGAGGTTGCGGTGCCTGGGCCTGTGCGGCTGAGGAAGCAAAAAGGGCGGTTGCCAGCAGCAGGCCTGAGAAAGCCTTGTCGGCCTTGATAAAACAGAACATTGATGGAGAAATCCGGTAACGCGGGAATTGATGGGGAAGAAAGCGGGCGGGGAGCAATGAAAGCGCTCACGCCACCGTTGAAGACAGGTGACGAACCACCAGGTTTTTCAGCAGCGGCAATTGTCCATGAAAGAAGTGGCCGCCCCCGGGGATAACCGTAACAGGAAGTGCCTGCGGCCTGGCCCAGTCCATCACGGCAGGCAGGGCAACCGTATCGTCCTCTTCGCCATGTACAACCAGTGTTCTTCCGTGGGCCTCAGCGTCTATTGGCGCTGCAATGCTGCGGCTCACGCTGGTACCGACCAGCACCAGTTTTTCGATCGGCCGTGAAGCGCTGAGGCGCCCGAAAGCGTGCGTGGTAACAAAGGCACCGAATGAAAAGCCTGCCAGGCAAAGTGGCCCGTCAGGCGCAACGCCTGCAGCCACCGCCAGCAGGTCGTCCAGCTCGCCGCTGCCCTCGTCATGCGTGCCCGCCGTGCCGCCAACACCCCGAAAGTTAAAGCGCACGGCCGTCCAGCCACATTGCGTAAAAGCCCGTGCGAGTGTCTGGACGACCTTGTTGTCCATGGTGCCACCAAACAGCGGGTGCGGATGGGCAATCACGGCCATGCCTTTGGACGGCATGCCGCCCGAAGGCCCATCGATGGCGACTTCAATCGCGCCTGCAGCGCCCTGGACAACGGTTTTTTGAGTCTGGGAATTCATGACGTCTGCCAGACTCAGCGGCCCACGCCCGGTGGCGTCAGCAGGCGCTCCACCACCTTGCCGTTTTTCAGGTGGGACTCGACGATTTCATCAATGTCCTGCCCGTCCACATAGGTGTACCAGACGGCTTCCGGATAAACCACGGCGATGGGCCCACCGGCGCAACGGTCCAGGCAGCCCGCCTTGTTCACACGGACTTTCCCTGGCCCGGAGAGCCCGGCTTGCTTGACGGCTGACTTGCAGCGGTCAAAGCCCTCCTGCGCACGGTGATCAGCGCAGCAGTCTTCGCCCGGCTTGCGCTGGTTGAGGCAGAAAAATATATGCCGTTCGTAATAGGATGCCGGCTTTGGCGCGGGAGCGGTTTCTGGGGTCATTCACCGATTTTACGTACCGCCTGTTGTCTGCCTGTCGCGACCCGAGAGCCTTGTAAGGACATACAGCAGCGCCGCATAAGGCCAAAACCAGCCCAGCCACTGTGCAATGCCATGAAAGCGGATGAACCGGCCCTGCTCCCAGGTCTGCAGGGTCTGGGCAAAGTAGGCGCTGGCCGGTGCCTGGTTCAGCAAGCCCAGATGGATGGCAAGCGCCAGCAGCGCAAAGGCCGCCGCTCCCCGCCGTCCCAGTGGCAACAGCACAATCGCCAGCACCACGGCCAGCCACAGCCCTGCCTGCACTGGCAGGTCCAGCCAGGCCCATGCGTGGTCTGGCCCGTAACTCAGGGCGGCAGAAAGCGCTGATGCCGCTATGCCCAGTGACAGAATCACCAGTGAAAACACTGCCCGCTGCCAGATGGCGCGGATGACTGAATAACCCAGCAGGCAGGGAATCAGCGCGCCCAGGGCCACACAGATCAGCTCGGTGCCAGGCACCAGCGGCTGCAACTCGATCTCGCGAACAGGCAACCAGACCAAAAATGGTGTGTCGGTTAGCATATCTGCCAGCGCCAGCTCAAGCCGCTCAAACACCTGGCCCAGACCCATGGGCACGGACGCCGGAAAAAGCAGCGCCAACGGCCAGAGCATCAACAGCACCAGCGCACCGCGCGCATCATGTGCCAGCCAGCGCCCGCGAAACCGGCTCCAGCGGTCAACAACGCCCAGCTTTTCCAGCGCCCAGGCCACGCAGGCCCCCGCCCATGCCCCGGTGATGTTCAGGGCCAGATCGACATTGGAAGGAATGCGCCGGGGCAGATAACTCTGCAGTGATTCCATGCAGAGCGACAGCAGGCCCGATGCCAGAACAGCAACCGTCACCGCCCATGACAGGCGGCGGCTGCGCAGCGCCGACAGCGCAAGCAAAAAACCCAGCGGCATATAGCCGCCAAGATTGGCGGCAACGTCAAAACCCGTCCAGTATTTGGGCAGGGGGGCGGTCAAGAATACAAAGGGTGAGATGCCCTGGTCACGCCACTCCGCAAACGGATAAAGGCTTGCATAGACCACAAGGCAAACCATCGCCAGCGCAAGCGGCCACGCTGCAGTTTTCACACCGGCATGTGGCAAACCCCTGACCTCCCCATGATGCTGAGCGTCGTGCAGTTCTGCCTCCCCTTGCAGGGGACGTCGCGAGGTGCCCGGCAAAGCCGGTTCGACCGCGTCTGCTGCTTTGTTCGGGGAAGTCACTTTGGGCGTCCCTGCTACGGCTAGAACGGTTTGACAACCACCAGAATTACCGCCGCCAGCAGCAGCAGCACGGGCACCTCATTAAAGAAGCGGTACCAGCGGTGGCTGCGGGTGTTGCGACCGATATTGAATTTTTTCAGCAGGCTCCAGCAGGCATGGTGATAGCCCAGCGCCAGCAGCACGACAAAAAGCTTGGCATGCATCCAGCCCGCGCCCTTTCCGATGCCGTACACCAGAAAAAGCCAGAGCCCGAACCCCAATGCAGGCACAGCCAGAATCGTCGTGAAACGCAGTAGCTTGCGCGCCATCAACAGCAGGCGCTCACGTTCCGCAATACTTTCAGCAGGCACCATCGCCAGGTTCACAAAAATGCGCGGCAGATAAAACAGCCCCGCAAACCAGCTGGCAATAAAAACAATGTGGAGCGATTTGACCCAAAGCATCGCGTTAGTTTAGTCCCCGCACCCGATCAGCGATGGCTTACGCGCGTTCAGAAATTCAGCTTTTCGGGATGAAGTGCAAGGCGCGAGGCGCGCAGCAACCGGAATGTACTCAAGTACATGAGGATTGCGAGCACATCGCAACGCCGCAATTCGCCCGAAAAATGGATTTATGATGCGCAGGCAAAAAAATGCCCGGGGGCATGAAGCCACCGGGCGCTGAAGCCTCGTTGTTTTGACACGCGAAGGCCCCGCTCAGGGAGGTGAAGCGGGATGCAGTCATCTGAAAGACAACCACACAGCTGAATTTAATCATCCCGTCCCCCCGCTTGGCAAGTTTTTCTGAGAGGACTAAGTAAAGTTAGCGCAGAAAGCAACACTTTTCCATGCCGGGCGGAATGGTCATGCACTTCAGCCCCAGTCCAAATGCTTGGTGCCCTGCACAAAGCTTTGGCACAATTTGCCCATGACTCTTCACGCTTCCAACTTTGCGCCATTCCCGGCGGGCCGGCCGCGCCGCCTGAGGCGTGATGCCTTCACCCGCAACCTGGTGCGTGAAAACGCCCTTACCGCGCATGACCTGATTTACCCCGTATTTGTGCTCGACGGCCAGCAGCGCCGCGAAGTCGTGGCCTCCATGCCCGGCGTTGAACGCCTCAGCATTGATTTGCTGCTGCCGGTGGCTGAAGAGTGCGTGAAGCTGGGCATACCCGTGATGGCGCTATTCCCCGTCATTGATGCCTCGCTCAAGACCTGGGACGGCAAGGAAGCCACCAACCCCGACGGCCTGGTGCCGCGTGTAGTGCGCGAGCTTAAAAAGCGCTTCCCCGAACTGGGCGTGATGACCGACGTGGCGCTGGACCCCTTCACCACGCACGGCCAGGACGGCCTGCCTGACGAAAACGGCTACATATTGAATGACGAGACGGTTGAGGTACTGGTGCAGCAGGCGCTGTGCCAGGCCGAGGCCGGCGTGGACATCGTCGCGCCCAGCGACATGATGGACGGCCGCATTGGCGCGATACGCAACGCGCTTGAAGCCAGAAAGCTGATCCACACCCGCATCATGGCCTACAGCGCCAAGTACGCGAGTGCGTTTTACGGCCCTTTCCGTGATGCGGTGGGCTCCAGTGGCAACCTGGGCAAGGCCGACAAAAAGGTCTACCAGATGGACCCGGGCAACACGGACGAAGCCCTGCGTGAAGTCGCCATGGACATCGCCGAAGGCGCCGACATGGTCATGGTCAAGCCCGGCATGCCCTACCTCGACATCGTGCGCCGCGTGAAGGACGAGTACCAGGTGCCGACCTTCGCCTACCAGGTCAG
>JAZKHN010000070.1:7056-8158 GCA_040385325.1 Pseudomonadota bacterium | reverse complement strand
TAGCGCTTTTTGACCTCGCCCGGCAGGCGCAGCAGGCGCACCATCATGGTCGGCACCAGGTGCAGATGGGTGATGCGGTCACGCGCGATGATGGCCAGCAATTCTTCAGCGTCGAAGCGCGGCATCAGCGTGATGCTGCCGCCAGAGTTGACGACCTGGCGTGTGTAGGTGTTGGGTGCGCTGTGGTACATGGGCCCCGCCATCACGGTGCGCACACCGGGTTTGAGGTCAAACCACTGCTGCGACACCAAAGCGTTTTTGCGCATTTCTTCCGCAGGCAGGGGCAGCTTTCGGACCCCCTTGGGACGGCCTGTGGTGCCGCTTGTATAGAGGATGCTGTTCCGGCTGCCGACCTTGGTACGGTCCAGCAGCGGTTCGGAAGTTTCTGCGGCATTTTCAAGGTCGATGACGCCTGCCGGTACTTCACACTGGTCGGCGGCAATCTTGTAGGGACCGCTGATTTCTTCAGGTGTGCGCGCGACAACCTTCAGGATGTTGTCGGGTATGGATGCCGAGATGGGGCGGTAGAGGTCCGCATGCGATACCAGCATCACCGCCCCGGAATCACGGAGGATGTAGTCGATCTCGGGTCCCGTCAGGTGCCAGTTCAGTGGCACGGCGTAGGCGCCAAGGATGGAAATGGCAATCGTGCACTCAAGAAAAGCCAGGTCGTTCCGCATCAGGATGGCGACGGCCTGGTCCTCTTTCACGCCCCTGGCTCTGAAAAAAGTGGCAAGACACGACCCTTTGTGCCAAAGCGCTTCCAGGCTGACGCGACGCTCATTGATGGCCGCGTAGCTATCGGTAGCAAAGGACGAATCGGAGGCGCTGTTCATTGTGTTGACGGTAATTTTATCGTGTGCCATACTGGGCAGTATGGAACATAATTTATTCGCCAGCCTGCCATGAGTCAATCCCCGTACAAACCCTTAAGCGCTTTTTCCGCCATGACAACGGACCCGTTTGCAGCATTGCGCCTTCCCGTGATTGGCTCACCCATGTTCATCGCCTCGTCGAAAGAACTGGTGGCGCAGCAGTGCCTGGCCGGCATCGTGGGCGCGTTCCCTGCGCTCAATGCACGGCCGGAAAGTGAACTGGCTTC
>JAZKHN010000070.1:2879-6956 GCA_040385325.1 Pseudomonadota bacterium | reverse complement strand
CATGCGCGCAAGGCGATTGATGCGGGCGTTGACGGGCTGGTGCTGGTGTGTGCCGGTGCGGGCGGGCACACCGGAACCCTCAACCCCTTTGCATTCACCGATGAGGTCAGGCGGATTTTTGACGGTCTGGTCGCCGTGTCGGGCTGCATTTCGCACGGCAGGCAGGTACGCGCCGTGCAGGCCATGGGCGGGGATCTTGCCTATGTGGGCACACGTTTTGTGGCCTCGACTGAAGCGCAGGCGGATCCGCGTTACCAGCAGATGATTGTGGATGGTGCGGCGGCGGACATCGTGTGTACCAGCGCGGTGACGGGGCTGCCGGCCAACTACCTGCGTGCGAGTTTTTCAGCGCTGGGTGTTGACGTTGATACCCTGCCCGCGCGCGAAACCTCGTCTTTCGGTTTCGGCAAGCGGGGCGATGGCACAGAGGCCAAAGCCTGGCGGGATGTGTGGAGTGCAGGCCAGGGCATTGGCGGCATTGACTCGGTATTGCCTGCGGCAGAAATCGTGGGCCGCCTGGCTGCCGAATATTCTGCGGCGCGAACGCCGGCCTGACTCAGGGAGTTTTTTGCAGATGGTCCGCGAAAAAGATCTGATCCAGCGCAGCCTGCCGCATGGCCAGCTTCTGCTTTTCCGGATACGCAAAAATCAGCCGCAGGCCGGCTGAAAAACAGTAGTGCATGCAGGCCAGCAATTCGGCATCGACCTTTGAGCCGATTTCTTCATAGAGGGTGGTCAGGTAGTTCAGGCGCTGGCGATCGACATCAGCGACTACCTTGCGCACATTGGGATTCACACGTGCCCAGTTGCGTACGGCCAGCTCAACCGCACCGCCGAATTCGTCAATCGGCGAGTTGGTGCCTATGAAGGCAATCAGGCGGATCTTTTCCTGGGGCGACACACCCGTCCGTTCAACAATGTCGATCACGCGCAGGGTGGCATGCTGCTTCCACTCGTCGATCAGTTTCATCAAGAGGTCGTCGCGGGAGGTGAAGTGCCAGTAGAAACTGCCTTTGGTCACACCGAGCTCCTTGGCCAGCGGGGGTATCAGCACCATGTCAACGCCTGACTGGGCCAGGATCTTCATGCCCGCGCGCACCCAGTCGGAGGGTTGAAGGTCAGGCCGGGGCTCTGCGGCTGGTCTGCTCTTCGCCGCTGAAGTTGCGACGGCTTTCTTGATACGCGGCGTACGGACAGTTTTGGTGTCCGTCCCAGGCAATTTTGTTTTGACGCTTTTGGTGCTGTTAGTGCTTTTCATGGCTTGCGAGCTATGTCCCTGACCGTGTTGCTGTCCATTCCCCCTTTGCCATCCGGGATTGGGGGTTGCTTATTGTGCAACACCCTCCTGGTTCAGCTGTTCCGACCCACGCTGCAGGTTTGCGCCATGTCAATACTGGAACGAGGCCTACAAGAAAGGTGCGGGCACCGTCCCATAATCAGGTCACTCATCAACCATCAGGTGCTTTTATGCTCTACAAATTCAAATCAAAAAATGCCGGTGACGTGATCATGCTGGAGGCCAATGGCCGCAGGGTGCTGGAGGTCATAGGCAAGGATGCGGGGCCCAAGGGCATCATCCTTCCCGAGCAGATGCCGGCAGCCATTGCGGCGCTGGAGGCGGCCATCAAACTGGAAGAATCCAAAGATCCGGAAGAAGGCGGTGCTCCTGGAGATGGCCTGGGTTTGCGCCAGCGTGCGATGCCGTTTATCGACATGCTTCAGCGCAACCACAAGTCCGGCGACGAGGTGGTCTGGGGCGTCTGACGGCTTGCTGTTTGCCCAACAAAAAAGCCCTGCATGTCAGGGCTTTTTGCATGCCGGTGTATTCCGGTCAGTCCACCTTCGCGCCTGAGGCCTTGACCACAGGCTGCCATTTTTTCAGCTCTGAATCAATCAGCTGGGCAAACTGGGCAGGTGTGTTGCCGCTGGGAATGGCACCCTGGGCCAGCAGTTTTTCCTTCATGGCCGGTGTTGCCAGTGATTTTGCAACTTCCTGCTGGATGCGGTTGGTGATTTCGGGTGGCAGACCGGCAGGGCCGAGGAGGCCGAACCATGAAGTGGCATCAAAGCCTTTGAGCTGGCCAGCCTGTTCTACCGTGGGCACATCCGGCAACGCCGCCGAAGGCTGGGCGCTGGTCACAGCCAATGCCTTGAGCTTGCCCGCCTTGATGAGCTGCATCGACGAGGGCAGGTTGTCAAACATCACATCCATGTCGCCGCCCACCAGGCTGAGCAGCGCAGGGCCGGAGCCGCTGAAGGGGAAGTGCGTCATGTAGGTGCCGCTCATGGTCTTGAACAGCTCGCCGGCCAGGTGTATCGACGTGCCGTTGCCGCTTGAAGCCATGTTGAGCTTGCCCGGGTTGGCTTTGGCATATTTGATGAAGTCGGCGACGTTGTTGATGCCGGCTGCTTTGGCCTTGTCAGCCGGCACCACCATCACATTGGGCACACCCGCCACCAGGGTGATGGGTGTGAAATCCTTCTGCGGATCAAACGGCATCTTTGTATAGAGCCACTTGTTGATGCTCTGTGTACCCACGGTACCCATGAGCAGCGTGTAGCCGTCGGGCGCTGATTTGGCGACGGCATCTGCGCCTATGTTGCCGCCCGCGCCACCCCGGTTCTCGACCACAAAGGGATGGGGGAAGGCCTTGCTCAACTCTGCTGCGGTCGCGCGTGCCAGGATGTCGGTGGTGCCGCCCGGAGCAAAGGGCACGATGATCTTGACGGGCCTTGCAGGCCAGGTGCCTTGCGCGGCGGCGGGCATGAGTACGCTGGCTGCTGCGGTCAGGGCCAGGGCAGCAAGCGTTGTGCGGCGGTTGGGGGTACGGGGTGTTTTCAAGCCGGTCTCCGTTGTGTGTTGAGGTTGTTGGTGTCAAAGATACCTGTGCAGTCACACCGCTTCAAGAGGGTTATCCCCGGAGGCAAATGTCTGCAGACATGAAAAAAGCCGCCTGGCTTTGGGCTCAGGCGGCTTGCAACGGATTTTGTTGCGCGGTCGGCAATGATCAGTCCGCGTATTTGCCCGCTGCGTCGATGACGGGTTTGAGCTTGTTGATTTCGTTGGACACAAAGGTCTTGTGCGCAGCAGGCTCAACGCGGCGGTCGGTCACGACCACGGCACCCAGCGCTTCCTGCTTCTTGATGAAGTCAGGATCTTTCAGGGCAACTTTCAGGGCGTTGTTCAGCTGGGTCAACACTGCGGGTGGCGTGCCCTTGGGTGCATAAAGACCGTGCCAGATGGTCAGGTCAAAACCCCTGAGGCCCATTTCCTGCAGCGTTGGGTAGTCTTTCAGCAGCTTGTTGCCGGACAGCGGCTTGGCCGTGGTCACGGCGTAGGCCTTGACGCGGCCGGCTTCAATCTGGCCCGTGGTGTTGGTGGTCTGGTCACACATCATGTCGACCTGGCCGCCGACCAGTGCATTCATCGCAGGTGCGGTGCCGCCGAAAGGAATCGTGGTCATCGCTTCCTTGGCGTTGATGGCCGATTGCCACATCAGGCCGCACAGGTGAGACGCTGAACCCAGACCGGCGTGCGCAATGTTGAGCTTGCCGGAGTTGGCCTTGATGTAGTTCTCAAGGTCACGGTAATTGTTGGCCGGCAGCTGTGGCTTGCCGATGATGGTCATCGGCACTTCATTGACCATGCCCAGGAACTCAAAGTCTTCCAGCACCTTGTAAGGCAGCTTGCGGTACAGGCCTGGCGCTGCGGCCATGCCGATGTGGTGCAGCAGCAGCGAATGGCCATCTGGTGCAGCGCGTGCAACCTTGGCGGCGCCAATCGTGCCGCCGGCACCGTTGACGTTTTCAACGACAAAGTTGGAACCGGGAATCACCTTGCGCATGGCTTCTGCCAGGTCTCGCGCAACGCGGTCGGTCGGGCCGCCTGCAGCGAATGGCACCACAAAGGTGACGGGCTTGGTGCCGGGGAAGGTTTGCGCATTGGCAAGGATGGCAGTGGTTGCAACTGCAAGTGCGAGTAGGCGTTTCATGTTCGTCTCCTGTTTAATACAGCGTGAAGTTTAGTTGGAGGGCAACGCCTGCACATCGCGGGAACTACGTAAGGGATGCCCCCAC
>JAZKHN010000070.1:557-2779 GCA_040385325.1 Pseudomonadota bacterium | reverse complement strand
GCCGGGCGCAAGGCGCCGTCCCCTGCAAGGGGAGGGGGCGCTACACGCAGTGAGCACCAGCAGGGGTGTGCTTATTTATAACTGCGCGCGTCTTCAATGACCTTGCCGTCGTTGGGGAGACTGCCGGGGGTGAGCAGTTCGACGGTTCCGCGCAGTTTGGTCACGTCCCTGATGGCTTCGCTGATGCGTTGGTCCAGCCCCGCCGTGGCTGATGCCGATTCGACCCGGAAGGTCATGCTGTCGTTGGCCATCTCTCCGCTGACGACCAGCCTTGCCTTCAGCACTTCCGGAAAGCGCCGTGCAATGTCTGCCACCTGACCCGGGTGCACAAACATGCCGCGCACCTTCACGGTCTGGTCGGCACGGCCCATCCAGCCCTTGATGCGGGCGTTGGTGCGCCCAGTAGGGCACTGGCCGGTGAGGATGGCTGACAAATCGCCAGTGCCGAAACGTATCAGCGGGTAGTCGGGGTTCAGGGTGGTGACCACCAGCTCGCCGACTTCGCCTTCCGGCACCGGGTCGCCGGTGCCTGGCCGGACGATCTCGACAATCACGCTTTCGTCCAGCACCAGGCCTTCGCGGGCTTCGGTCTCATATGCAATCAGCCCCAGGTCTGCCGATGCATAACACTGGTAGCCCGCAATGCCGCGTTCGGCCAGCCAGTCGCGCAGGCTGGGCGGGAAGGCCTCACCCGATAGGAGCGCGCGCGTCACCGTAGGCAGCGGGATTTTCATTTCCGCTGCTTTTTCAACAATGATCTTTAAAAAGCTGGGCGTGCCGATGTAGCCCGCAGGCCTGAGCTCGGCCATCGCCTGCACCTGCTGCTCGGTCTGGCCAGTACCGCCCGGAAAAACAGTACAGCCCAAGGCATGCGCGCCGGATTCCATCATCGCGCCTGCAGGCACAAAGTGATAACTGAAGCTGTTGTGTATGAGCTGGCCGGGCCGAAAGCCCGCTGCATACATTGCACGCGCCATGCGCCAATAGTCCTTGCGCGTGCTGTCGGGCTCGTAGATGGTGCCGGGGCTGGCAAATACGCGTGGCATGTTCGCGCCATAAGCCAGCGCGCTGAAACCACCGAACACATCACCACCGGCCAGGCGGGCAGCCTGCTGGCGCTCAAGCAACTCGCTCTTGCGTGTGACGGGCAAGCCAGCCAGCGCAGCACGCGAGGTCACGGATTGGGCATTGATGCCTCCAAGAATGCCTGCGAAAGCTGGCGCATGAGCCTGTGCATGCGCGATCTGCGCAGGCAACGCAGCCATCACTGCGGCTTCGCGTTCCGCACTGCCGCGCGTTTCCAGTGTGTCGTAATACTTGGACATGATCAGGCCAGCCAGCGTTTGCGGCGCTTGTAGCTTTTGACGTCTTTAAAGCTCTTGCGCTCGCCGCCGCCCACACCGAGGTAAAACTCTTTCACATCCTCATTGCTGGCCAGGTCGCTGGCAGCGCCATCCATGACAACGCGACCGCTCTCCATGATGTAGCCGTAGTCTGAATACTTCAGCGCCATGTTGGTGTTCTGTTCGGCCAGCAGAAAGGTGACCTTCTCCTTCTGATTCAGGTCCTTCACGATGTTGAACACTTCCTCGACGATCTGCGGCGCCAGGCCCATCGATGGTTCGTCAAGCAACACCATGCTGGGGCTGGCCATCAGCGCACGGCCAATGGCACACATCTGCTGTTCACCACCTGATGTGTAGGCCGCCTGTGAGGTGCGGCGGGTTTTAAGCCGCGGGAAGTAGGCATACACCTTCTCAAGATTGGCAGCAATTTCTGCCTTGTTCCTGCGCGTGTAGGAACCCGTCAGCAGGTTCTCTTCAATCGTCAGGTGGGCAAAGCAGTGCCGGCCTTCCATGACCTGCACCACGCCGCGCTGCACCAGGTCGGCGGGCGAGAGGTTTTCAATGCGCTCGCCGCGCAGCTCTATCGAGCCTTTGGTGACCGCGCCGCGCTCACCTTGCAGGAGATTGGAGACCGCGCGCAGGGTTGTCGTCTTGCCCGCGCCGTTGCCGCCCAATATGGCCACGATCTTGCCCTGAGGCACCTGCAGCGAGACGCCCTTGAGCACCAGGATCACGTGGTTGTAGATGACCTCTATGCCGTTGACGTTGAGAACAATGTTAGGTGTGTCCATATTTTTCCTGACCAATCTTGAGGGCTGTTGCTACGGTAACCAGCCCTCAAGGCTGGCGGCTCGTGAGAGCCGCGCCCCACCCGCC
>JAZKHN010000070.1:0-547 GCA_040385325.1 Pseudomonadota bacterium | reverse complement strand
TGCCGTTGACGTTCAAGACGATGTTGGGTTTTTCCATTGCTTGCCTTTACCAATCGAAAGAAGCGCATCGCGCGTCCCTTTCGATTGGCGGCTCCTTGGAGCCGCTGCCCCTCCCGCCTGGCGGGAGGGGCTGGGAAGCGTGCCGTCAGTACCTGGCAAAGCCAGTCTTGAGCGGCTACGCCGCTCAAGACTGACAGTCGGCCGAAGTACGGCGTGTCATCTTCTTGTCGGCCAGGTACTTGTCGGCGCCGGCCTTGATCATGGGCTTGATGATCTGCTCGTCAGCGGCGATAAAGCCGGACGAGAACTCCCACTTGCTGCCGTTCCAGGTCTGAACGCGCGCGGCGGTCGAGCCCATGTGGTCAGAGCAGGACGTTGACAGCGGCTGCATCACATTGGTAAAGCCGAGTGCGTCCAGGCGCTTCTGGTCCAGTGCCAGGTTTTCCATGCCCCAGCGAACCTGCTCGCCGGTCATGACCTTGCCCTTGCCAAAACGCTCCTGTGCGCGGCGTACGGCCTCGATGCTCAGCATCTGGATGATCACGCC
>JAZKHN010000069.1:0-1529 GCA_040385325.1 Pseudomonadota bacterium | reverse complement strand
GCCGCGCGCGAGAAGCTCGACAACCTCGTGTTTGTCATCAACTGCAACCTGCAGCGCCTGGACGGCCCGGTGCGCGGCAACGGCAAGATCATCCAGGAGCTTGAGGGCGAGTTTCGTGGCGCCGGCTGGAACGTCATCAAGCTCATCTGGGGCAGCGGCTGGGACCCGTTGCTCGCGCGTGACAAGGACGGCATCCTGAAAAAAATCATGATGGACACGCTGGATGGCGACTACCAGGCCATGAAGGCCAATGACGGTGCCTACGTACGCAAACATTTCTTCGGCCAGCATCCCAAGGCGCTCGAGATGGTGGCGCACATGAGCGACGAAGAAATCTTTGACCTGCGGCGCGGCGGCCACGACTCGAAAAAAGTCTACGCGGCCTTCCACGCAGCGGTGAACCACAAGGACCAGCCGACCGTGCTGCTGATCAAGACCGTCAAGGGTTTTGGCATGGGCAAGATCGGCGAAGGCAAAAACAACGTCCACCAGACCAAAAAACTCTCGGACGAGGA
The DNA here is from genome assembly GCA_040385325.1 of Pseudomonadota bacterium. GTDB lineage: Bacteria > Pseudomonadota > Gammaproteobacteria > Burkholderiales > Burkholderiaceae_C > Polaromonas. The sequence continues at coordinate 1,014 of JAZKHN010000069.1, read as the reverse complement.
TATCAAGGCCTTCCGCGACCGCTTCAATATTCCGGTTCCCGACAGCCAGCTGGCTGACATTCCGTTTTACAAACCAGCTGACGACACCCCCGAAATGCAGTACCTGCACGAGCGCCGCAAGGCACTCGGCGGTTACCTGCCGCATCGCCGCACCAAGGCCGATGAAAGTTTCACAGTGCCTGCGCTGGACACCTTCAAGTCGGTGATGGAGCCCACGCCTGAAGGCCGCGAAATCTCGACCACGCAAGCCTATGTGCGTTTCCTGACGCAACTGCTGCGCGACCAGGCCCTGGGCCCGCGCGTCGTGCCCATCCTGGTTGACGAGGCACGTACCTTCGGCATGGAAGGCCTGTTCCGCCAGATCGGCATCTACAACCCTGCCGGCCAGCAGTACACCCCGGTCGATAAAGACCAGGTCATGTACTACAAGGAAGACACCAAAGGCCAGATCCTGCAGGAAGGCATCAACGAGGCCGGCGGCATGAGCAGCTGGATTGCCGCCGCCACCAGCTACAGCACCAGCAACCGCATCATGGTGCCGTTCTACGTGTATTACTCGATGTTCGGCTTCCAGCGCATTGGCGACCTGGCCTGGGCTGCTGGCGACATGCAGGCACGCGGCTTCCTGTTGGGCGGCACATCCGGCCGCACCACGCTCAATGGCGAAGGCCTGCAGCACGAAGACGGCCACAGCCACATCCTGGCCAACACCATTCCCAACTGCGTGAGCTACGACCCGACCTTTGCGCATGAAGTCGGCGTCATCCTGCACCACGGCCTCAAGCGCATGGTCGAGCGCCAGGACAACGTCTTTTATTACCTCACGTTGCTGAACGAAAACTACGCCATGCCCGGCCTGCAGCCTGGCACCGAAGAGCACATCATCAAGGGCATGTACCTGTGCAAGCAGGCCCCTGCACTGGCTGCCAAGGCACCGACCGTGCAACTGCTGGGCAGCGGCACCATCCTGCGTGAAAGCATCGCTGCGCAGGAGCTGCTTGAAAAAGACTGGGG
>JAZKHN010000068.1:0-3031 GCA_040385325.1 Pseudomonadota bacterium | reverse complement strand
CCGCCGGTGGCGCTGAAGGGACTGCCCGCAGGGCGCACGATGTCTTCGTCTTTTGAATCGCCGGTGTCGTGCCATGCCAGCGCGGCGCCATCGAGGCCCGGCTCTTGCGTGAACTCCCGAATGCCGCCCTGGCGTACCGTCAGCACATCGCCGTGCATGAAGCCGGCATCGAGCAGTTCACGGATGATGAGGCCGGGCCCGCCCGCCGCCTGGAACTGGTTTACGTCGGCGCTGCCATTGGGGTAGACATGCGCGAGTGTTGGCACGGCATCAGACAGGTCTGAGAAATCATTCCAGTCGATCACGATGCCGGCCGAATGCGCGACGGCGATCCAGTGAATCAGGTGGTTGGTCGAGCCGCCTGTGGCCAGCAGTGCGACCATGGCGTTGACGATGGATTTTTCATCGACGATCAAACCAATAGGCGGGCACTTCGCCACCACGTCCTGCACGCCGCTCTGGCGGCCCAGCACGGTACGCGCCGCCTCACGCGTGAGTTCTTCGCGCAACTCGTTGCCCGGATTCACAAACGCAGTGCCAGGCACATGCAGGCCCATGGCTTCCAGCAACAACTGGTTGCTGTTGGCCGTGCCATAAAAAGTGCAGGTGCCGGGGCTGTGGTAACTCTTGAGCTCGGCATCGAGCAGGCCCTCGCGGCCCACCAGCCCCTGCGCAGCCTGCTCGCGTATGCGGGCTTTTTCCTTGTTCGGCAAGCCTGAGCCCATGGGGCCTGCGGGCACAAACACCGTGGGCAAATGGCCGAAGTGCAACGCGCCTATCAGCAGGCCGGGCACGATCTTGTCGCACACGCCCAGCATCAGCGCGCCGTCAAACATGTCGTGCGAGAGTGCAACAGCTGTCGCCATCGCAATCACGTCACGGCTGAACAGGCTGAGCTCCATGCCGGTCGTGCCCTGCGTCACACCGTCACACATGGCGGGCACGCCGCCTGCGACCTGCGCAGTGGCGCCGGCCTTGCGCACTTCGTCCTTGATGAGATCAGGGTAGGTCTTGAACGGCGAATGGGCCGAGAGCATGTCGTTGTAGGCCGTGACGATGGCGATGTTGGGTGCACGCGCGGTGATGACCTTGAAGCGGTCGTCGAGCGGAATGGCGGCCACGGCATGCGCGAGGTTTGCGCAACCCATGCGGTCCGCGCCGCGGTCACGTGTGGCCGCCGCATGCAGCTGCCGCAGATAGGCGCTGCGCGTGGGCTCACTGCGCGTCATGATGCGGGTGGTGACCTTGACGACAGCCGGATGCAGGCTGCCGGGAGAAAACTGCTGTGACGCCATGCGCGAGGCCCCCGGTGATGTAACTTAATTACAGCCGATGGTAACCCCGGGGAAGCGCTTTCGTTGTAGTCCGGGTTACCGGTGAGTTACCGGAACGGGACTTAAGGTTGGAGGGCAACTTCCACGCGGCGCGCTTCGGCATTGCTGCCGCTGCCGCTCATCTGCTCGGGCTTTTTGAGTTCCATTTGCTGATCGGGCACACCCGCAGCCTTGAGCGCATCAGCGACCTTGATGGCACGCTGTTTTGCGAGCGCCGCATTTTTGCCGGCATCACCGGTTGCATCATGAAAACCCGAGATCACCAGCTTGCGGCCGGCTTTGGCACCCTTGACCACATCGGCCAGCGCATCCCCTGCACCCGAAGCCAGGTCGGCCTTGCCTGATTCGAAATAGAACTTCACCACGCCGTTTTCAACCTTGACACTGGCAGCGTCTGAAGCAGCCTGCGCGGCGCTGGCGGTATCGACAGGCGCTGCAGCAGCGGGCGCCGCCACTGGAGGCGCCATAGCCGGAGCGGTCTTTGGCATCATGCCGACCTGCCCCGTCTTGAAAATGGATACACCAATGACAAGCGCAATCACCAGCGCGATCAGGCCAAACACCACCGTGAGCACAAGGCCTTGCTGGCCGTCGTCGTCTTGAGAAAACATCTTTTTAATCTCTGTAAAAGCCATAGAACCAGCCGCATTGTAAAGTCGGGTTGTGGTGTTTCCCTCTCAAAAACCCCCTGTAACAAGTGCGTCCGTCCCGCGCAATCCGGCACGCATGCTGGAGGTGGTGCGGCGTGAGTGGGGCGGCAAAAAAGACCTCTGGATTTTTGGTTACGCCTCGCTGATCTGGCGGCCGGAGTTTGAATTTGCAGAGGAACGTTTTGCCACCATCTACGGTTACCACCGTGCGCTCAAGATGTGGAGCCGCCTTAACCGCGGCACGCCTGAATGCCCTGGCCTGGTGTTTGGACTTCTGCACGGCGGCAGCTGCAGGGGCGTGGTTTTCAGGATCCCGCGCGCCCGGGTCGAAGCATCACTGCCAGCCCTGTGGGAGCGCGAAATGCCCAACGGTGTTTATGACCCCAAATGGCTGCGCTGCCACACCGGCAAGGGCGATGTGCAGGCGCTGGCATTCACGCTGTCAAAACGCAGCCCCAACCACACGGGCGTGCTCAGCGAAGACGTCTACCGGCAGATCTTTTCAGATGCCTGCGGCCGCTATGGCACGACAAAAGACTATGCGCGCATGACCTATGAGAAGCTGAAAACGCTGGGCATCAACGACCATGCGCTGGCGAAACTGCTGAAGCTGGCTGACGACTAGTCCTGGCTTTTGCGTTTCACAAGCAGCGCTTCAGCGCGCTTCAGGTCTTCAAGCGTGTCGATGTCTGTCACCACGCCGGCATCATCAACATCCATCAATGAAACTGAGCCTGCGGCCATCTGCGCCTGCAATACCGATGCAGCGCCCTTGCTGCCTTCCAGCTGCAAAAGCGCCGGCCCGCAAACAGCACCAAAGCGTACCGGGTGGCCGCGCTGGCCGTCATGCACCGGCACGGTCACGGCCATTGAAGAAGGTGCTGCAATGGCCAGCAGGGTAGCAGCCTTGACCAGCGGCAGGTCAGCCGGCAGGATGAGCCAGCCCGCCGCGTCAGGCGTGGCGCGCACACCGGCCGCAATCGAATCACCCATGCCCGGACGCGAAGGGTCGGCGTGCACCACATGAAACGGCAAGCCACTGGCCCT
>JAZKHN010000067.1:0-2449 GCA_040385325.1 Pseudomonadota bacterium | reverse complement strand
ATCAAGACCATCTACAAACACGTCAAGGAAGTGCAAAAGAGCGAACAACCGCCGGAAGACATTGATCCGCGGTTTGTAGAACTGCCACCCGAATAATCGCAAAGCGCTGTCACGGCGCTACCCAGCAAACAGACAAGACAAGCCCCCTGCGCGTTTGTCGCGGCCAGGAATACATCAAAGCATGTCAGACACCTCAAGCTCCAGCGTCCTGCACAATGCCAAACGCATCGTGGTCAAGGTGGGCTCAAGCCTGGTGACCAACGAGGGGCGCGGGCTCGACTTCAATGCGATTGGCGAATGGTGCACCCAACTCGCGGCACTGGCGAAGGACGGGCGCGAGGTCATCATGGTCAGCAGTGGCGCCATTGCCGAAGGCATGAAACGCCTGGGCTGGGCAAGCCGGCCCAAAGCCATTCACGAACTGCAGGCGGCGGCAGCTGTCGGGCAGATGGGCCTGATACAGGCCTATGAAACCAAGCTGCGCGAAAACGGCGTTGGCAGCGCACAGGTGCTGCTCACCCATGCCGACCTCGCGGACCGCGAGCGTTACCTCAACGCACGCTCGACCTTGCTCACCCTGCTGCAGCTGGGCGTGGTGCCTGTCATCAATGAAAACGACACGGTCGTGATTGATGAAATCAAGTTCGGTGACAACGACACCCTGGGCTCGCTGGTGGCCAACCTGGTGGAGGCCGATGCCCTCATCATCCTGACCGACCAGCGCGGTCTCTACACCGCTGACCCGCGCAAAAACCCCGATGCGCAATTTGTGCACGTCGGCAAGGCCGGTGACCCGGCACTTGAAGCCATGGCTGGCGGCGTGGGCTCCAGCATAGGGAGCGGCGGCATGATCACCAAAATCCTTGCTGCCAAGCGTGCAGCGGGCTCAGGCGCATCCACCGTGATCGCCTGGGGGCGCGAGCCGCAGGCCCTGATACGCCTGACGCAAGGCGAAGCCATAGGCACCCTGCTGGTGGCGCAAACCCAGAAGAACCAGGCGCGCAAGCAGTGGATAGCCGACCACCTGCAGATGCGCGGGTCGGTCACTGTCGATGCGGGTGCGGTGAGCAAGGTGCGCGATGAAGGCAAGAGCCTGCTGCCCATCGGCATGACATCCGTGCAGGGCGAGTTCTCGCGCGGCGACGTGATTGCGGTGCGTGATGCGGATGGACTTGAGATTGCGCGAGGTCTCGCCAACTATTCAAGCTCGGAAGCCCGGCTGATTTGCCGCAAGGCTTCTTCAGAGTTTGAAAGGCTGCTGGGTTACACCGGGGAGGCCGAAATGCTGCACCGGACCAACCTGGTGCTGACACGCTAGCCCCCTGAACTGACGGGTCTCACCAGACGGGTGTGACCCTGCTACTGGTCCAGGTACTGGCCGTGGGTTTTCACCTTTGCCACCAGGTCGGTCACGCTGCTGGCCGGCGCAGCACCATCGCAGGCCCCCATTCGTGCAAAGGTGAATGCATGCTTTGAAGGCATCTCGCCAAAGACGGATTGCCACTTCGGGTTCGCAATCGGCTCCCATTTGCCCGCGAACTGGCGCGCATAAATCTTGACTTCACCCGTGGCGCAGTGCAGGCCTTCGTACATCACGTTTCTCGCGCCGGTCGCACTGGTTGCCACCATCACGTAACGCACCACGCTGTCGGATTTGTTGATGGTGATGGATGCCGGGTCCACGCCATAGACCAGCGACTGGCCTCCGGATACCTTGAAGTTGAGGAGTTTCGATGCATCGTAGGCCGGCGGCGGCGGTGCCTCGGACTCTTTCCAGTCCGGGTTGTCCTGAAAGAACTGGGCGGACACGGCGAACGGTGCCAGTGGCGCAAGCACCAGAACGGCGCAACGCAACAGGCCTGGAAGCATATGAAATGCGGATTGGATTTTCATCATTCTTTCGGAGCGCCATCTGCACGAAGGCTGGTCTGCGGATCGGGTTCAAAAGTGGCGCCGGGTGGCAATTCAAAAGACGCGCCCGGACGGCTGGAAGCATCCATCCCATGCAGTGAAGACTGATCGCGCGGATGCGCATTGCCCCGCAGATACCGGTTGCGGTGGTCAGGTCTGTGGTCAAGCCGCGGCACAAAACGCGCAAGCTCGGTCAGCGCCATTTCGTAAACACCACGCTTGAACTCGACGACGACATCAAGCGGCACCCAGTAGTCGTTCCAGCGCCATGCGTCGAATTCGGGGTGGTCTGTGGCACGCAGGTTCAAATCCCAGTCGTGGCCAACCAGCTGAAGCAGAAACCAGATCTGTTTCTGCCCCTTGTAGTGTCCGCGCGCATCGCGGCGGATGAACCGGTCAGGCACCTCATAGCGCAACCAGTCTCGGGTTCGGGCCAGCACCTGTACGTGCTGTGGAAACAATCCCACCTCTTCATGCAACTCACGGAACATGGCCTGCTCGGGATTTTCGCCCCGGTCAATGCCACCCTGCGGAAACT
>JAZKHN010000066.1:0-31257 GCA_040385325.1 Pseudomonadota bacterium | reverse complement strand
CGCCGGCGCGGTGGTCGGCGTTGTCGAACACCAGCTCGACGCTGGAGCGGCTGGCCGGCTTGCGGGTGGTCGTGCCGTTGAAGATGACGTCCTGCATCGACTCACCACGCAGCTCCGATGCCTTGCTCTCGCCCAGCACCCAGCGCACCGCGTCCATGATGTTGGACTTGCCGCAACCGTTGGGGCCGACGACGCCGATGAGCTGGCCAGGCAACACAAAATTGGTCGGTTCCGCAAACGACTTGAAACCGGATAACTTGATTGAATTAAGGCGCACGTTGTTCCCACCTGTAGCCAAACCAACGCCTGGTTGAGCCAAGCTGTTGATTTATATGGATTTTTTACGGACCAGCCCTGTGGTCCGGAGCAACATGATAACTTGGCCGCCCCTCACCGGACAGCCTTGCCAATCAAACTTTGGGGCATTGGCGACTTGAACTGACAAGGCTTGCCGGCGCGACGCTTGCAGGCGCAAAAGGCATGCGCCACAGCAGGTCGGCCATGTCAGGTTTTGCGAGCTCAAAAACATAGCCCGCCGTGCAGCGGCTGTCGATGAAATCATCGGCAATGTGAAAGATGCGGATGTCTTTTTTCGGCGCCCAGCGCAGAAAGCCCGCCTTGTTCTCTTCCAGCAGCGCCAGGGCAATGTCGTGTGATGGCCCGGATGGCGCAAACACGGTGTCGGCAATCCAGGCCGCGCGGCCATAAGCCTCGTAAAGCATGAAGTTGGTTTCCAGCGTGCCCGTCCAGTCCTTCTGGGTGTGCGGCTGGCGGCGTTCGATCAATATGCTGGCGCCATCGGGTGGTGGTGGCAGCTTTTTCAGTGCGTTCACCACCGACTGGTCCAGCGCGCCCTGCACCAGCTTTTCATTGTGCGCCCACAGGGCCCAGCCCGACTGGTGCAGCCAGGTCGCGCCGAGCATCAGGCTCAGGGCGGCAGCGGGCGCGATGCGCGCAGCCGGAAAACGCCCGGCCATATAGATACATGCAGCCACCATGGTGATGGACAGCATGGGTCCCAGAAGAATGGTGTGCCGGATCTGCGGCGAGGCCAGGCCTGAGAAAAAGTTACCTGGCCGGAATTCCATCGCGAAGGTGGCGTACACCGAACCTCCTGACCCGAACAGCGTTGGCACAAAAAATGGACCTGCCTTGCCGGCCGCGATGTAGGCCACGACGGCCGCACCGCACAGCAACAGGCCTGCAAGCAATTGCTGCCGGGCAGTTACCCCTGCCTTCGTCGGGCTGCCTGGGAAGAAGGCGCGACAGGCCAGCCAGGCCACAGGGCCCACCAACAGCAGCGGAAGCCAGCTGCCCCAGAGGACGGAGGTGATGAGCAGCTTTTTAAGGCTGGCCAGATCGGTGGGCCAGACGATGCGGTTGTAGCCCGCCTCTGAATAGACACCGCCGGTGCCGACTACGAGCTTCCAGAAAAAGTAACCGGCAACCGAGACCGCCACCAGGCCCCAAAAGCGGTTCCTGTCGCGCCTTTCCAAGCGGCCGGCAACCACCCAGCGCGCAAGTTCCAGCGCCGGCACCAGGACGAGGTTGGAATTCATCTGGAATGACAGGCCGATCAACACCAGCCCTGCGGCCATGCGCCAGGCGCCGGCGCCCAGGGTCAGCCGGTAGCCCAGCAGGGCGAACACCAGAAACAGGCCCACACCCACATGGCAGCTGGCGTGAAACAGCACATAACCCGGAAAAACAAGGGTGAGCGCAGCGGCCCAGCAGGCCTGCACTTCATCCATGCAGAAAACGTCTTTGGCGAGCCTGAAGGTTTCCCAGGCGATCCAGCCCATGATGGCTGCGATGACAATCCTGAGGGTGACCCAGTAATCAACCCCGGCGTTGTGCACCAGCCAGGCCACACCGCGCATCAGGCCCCAGAGCAGCCACCAGCCCGAGTCCTGGAGCCAGTCAGCCAGTCCGACCAGCTTGCTGGACTGCACAAGGTAGTCGCCAATCACGCCGTCCCAGCGATCGCGGCCGGAAAGAAGCACAGACCCTGGGCCGATCAACGCGCCGAGGACCAGAAAGATGAGGTGCCAGGGCATGGTCCGGCGATTCGTACTCATGTGTCAGGTCTGCTCTCGGGGTGGTGTCATGGTGCCGTGGATGATAGCCCTTGGTCTGCAGCGTTATGCCATTTCTGAGCGCTCGGGCTGCGTGCGTGGCCGTCCTGGGTGCGGGTTCACGATGCAGCAGTTGTTCAAGGCTGGATAGCTGCTATCAATTAAATAGCTGCTCACGCCCGTATTTAAAGGGCTGGAGTCCGATTTGAGGGGTAAAAACAGGCTTTGAGGCCGCTTTTTCTGCTTTTTTGGGCCGTTTTTTCAAGCCAATGACCTCCAGCTGGTCAAATTTTAACGTACACGTTAAAAATTTGCCGTATACATTAAAATCCAGCGGTTTCGAGCTTTTCAGGTCCGCCGGCTTCAGGCTGGATAATTCAAACCATGAATCCCCTGCTCTCCCGGCTCCAGCCCTACCCCTTTGAGCGGCTGCGCCTTCTGCACGCCGACATCACGCCCAACCCGGCCTACCAACCCATCAGCCTGGGCATTGGTGAACCCCGCCATGCCACGCCGCAACTCGTCAAGGACGCCCTGACCGGCAGCCTGGCAGGCCTGGCCGGTTACCCACCAACGGCAGGCGAGCCAAAACTCCGCCAGACCATGGCTGACTGGCTCAAACGCCGTTATGGGCTGGCGGTCGACCCGGCGACGCAGATCCTTCCGGTGAACGGCTCGCGTGAGGCGCTTTTCTCGCTTGCTCAAACGGTGATAGACCCGACGAAGCCCGGTGCAACCGTCGTATGCCCAAATCCTTTTTATCAAATCTATGAGGGGTCGGCGCTGCTGGCAGGTGCCGACACCTGGTTCGCGCCCAGTGACCCTGCACGCAATTTCGGCATTGACTGGGCCGCCGTGCCCGAAGAGGTCTGGGCCAAAACGCAACTGATCTTTGTCTGCTCACCAGGCAATCCGGCAGGTGCCGTGATGCCGCTGGACGAATGGAAGCTGCTGTTCGAGCTCAGCGACCGTTATGGGTTCGTGATCGCATCCGACGAGTGCTACAGCGAGATTTACTTCCGCGACGAGGCCCCGCTGGGCGGGCTTGAGGCCGCGGCAAAACTGGGCCGGCACGATTTTAAAAACCTGATCTCACTGACGAGTCTTTCCAAGCGCAGCAATGTGCCCGGCCTGCGCAGCGGTTTTGTGGCGGGCGATGCCAAAATCATCAAGCCGTTTCTGCTCTACCGTACCTACCACGGCAGCGCCATGAGCCCGATCGTGCAGGCCGCCAGCATGGCGGCATGGGCCGACGAAAAGCACGTGGTCGAGAACCGTGCCATGTACCGCGACAAGTTTGCGGCTGTGACGCCCCTGCTCTCAAAGGTCATGGACGTGGCCCTGCCTGACGCGGGCTTTTATCTGTGGGCGGGTATCCCCGGGGTTTTTAAAGGTTCAGACACAGAGTTCTCGCGCGAGCTGCTCGCTCTTTACAATGTGGTGGTTTTGCCGGGCAGTTACCTGGCCCGCGAAGCCAGGGGCCACAACCCCGGCGCAGGCCGCGTCCGCATGGCGCTGGTGGCTGAAACCGCTGAATGCGTCGAAGCCGCAGAACGTATCGTCCAGTTTATTCAATCAAAATCTCACTGAAACCTTCCAGGCAACATGACTCAAGACAACACGACCCTCCAGAAAATCATTGACGCTGCATGGGAAGACCGCGCCAGCCTCTCGCCAAAAGCTGCGCCCAAAGAAATCGCAGAGGCTGTCGAACACACGCTGGACCAGCTCAACAACGGTTCGCTGCGCGTCGCCACGCGCCAGGGCGTGGGCCAGTGGACGGTGCATCAGTGGATCAAGAAGGCCGTGCTGCTGAGCTTTCGCCTCAAAGACAACGAACTCATGCGCGCTGGCGACCTGGCGTTTTTTGACAAGGTCAAGACCAAGTTCGCCCACCTGAGCGAAGACGAAATGCGCGCCACCGGCATCCGTGTGGTGCCGCCGGCCGTCGCACGCCACGGCAGCTTTATCGCCAAGGGCGCCATCCTGATGCCGAGCTACGTGAACATTGGCGCCTGGGTTGGCGAAGGCACCATGGTTGACACCTGGGCCACCGTGGGCAGCTGCGCGCAGGTTGGCAACAACGTGCACCTCTCGGGCGGCGTAGGCCTGGGCGGCGTGCTGGAGCCGCTGCAGGCCAACCCCACCATCATTGAAGACAACTGCTTTATCGGCGCGCGTTCCGAAGTGGTCGAGGGCGTGATTGTTGAAGAGAATTCCGTCATTTCGATGGGTGTGTACATCGGCCAGAGCACTCCGATCTATGACCGCGAGCTGGACACCGTGAGCTATGGCCGCATTCCTGCAGGTTCGGTCGTCGTGTCGGGCAACCTGCCCAAGGCCGGCGGCAAGTACAGCCTGTATTGCGCCGTGATCGTCAAGAAGGTTGATGCCAAGACGCGCGCCACCACCAGCCTGAACGACCTGCTCCGCGATTGAAATATGGCCCCCACGCTTGTCGCTTCGCGTACTACGCTGCCCCCCGAGGGGGCGCTGCTCCTGCGGCCCGGCGAAGCCGGTTCCGCGGACCCTGCTGGCCTGAACCTCGGGTTTGATGCAGCTGAAGCCAACAAGCCATTTGTCACATTTTTTGATAAGGCATCCAAATGAACCAACCGATGGGCACGATGGAGCGCATCCTGCGCCTGATGGCCGACAAAAAGGCCTCTGATGTCTACCTGTCGGCGCATTCGCCGGCCCTGATCAAGATCAACGGTCAGGCGCTGCCGATCAACAACCAGGTTCTTCCGCCGGAGGCACCTTTCAACCTGTTGTCGGAGATCCTGAGCCCGGAAAAAATCGCCGAGCTGCAGGAGCAGGGTGAGCTCAACATGGCACTGCCGCTGGCTGGCGCCGGCAACTTCCGTATCAGCGCCTTCAGGCAGCGCGGTACTTACGCCGCCGTCATCCGCTTTGTGCCCAGCACCATTCCCGCGCTGGCAAGCCTGAGTGTTCCGCCCATCCTGGGAGAACTGATCATGGAAAAGCGCGGCCTGCTGTTGATGGTGGGCGCAACCGGCGCTGGCAAAAGTACGACGCTCGCCGCCATGATGGACCACCGCAATGAGACCACGCTGGGCCACATCCTGACGATTGAAGACCCGGTCGAGTTCATCTTCACCAATAAAAAATCGGTGGTGAACCAGCGGGAGGTGGGCACCGATACGCAGTCATTGCAGGTCGCGCTGAAGAACGCACTGCGCCAGGCGCCGGACGTGATCCTGATCGGTGAAATTCGCGACCGTGAAACCATGTCTGCAGCGATTGCCTATGCGCAGTCGGGCCACCTCTGCCTGGCCACCATGCATGCCAACAACAGCTACCAGGCCTTGAACCGTATCCTGAGCTTTTACCCCGTAGAAGTGCGCAGCACCATGCTGGGCGACCTGGGCGCCGCGATGAAGGCCATCGTGTCGCAACGCCTGATTCGTACCGTGGCAGGTGGCCGTGCGCCGGCTGTCGAGGTGATGCTGAACACCAAGCTGATCTCCGAACTGATCGAAAAAGGCGACTTTTCTGGCGTGAAAGAGGCGATGGAAAAATCAATGGCTGAAGGCTCGCAGACCTTCGAGCAGGACATCGCCAAGCTGATCGCCGACGGCACCATCACCCGCAAGGAAGGTGTGCTGAACGCGGATTCACCGACCAACCTGATGTGGCGGCTTGAGAACGACTTCAACGTGGCCAAGGCCGCGGCAGAGCCTGAAGAGGATCTTGACGATGAGCCGTCATTCACTGAAATCACGCTGGACGTCAAACACTGATGTCAGATGCGCTTCGGCTGACCGAGCAGCTGATCTCCCGCAACTCGGTCACCCCTGAAGACGCAGATTGCCAGCGCATCATTGCAGACCGTCTCAAACCGCTGGGTTTTGAGTGCGAAACCATCGTCAGCGGTCCCGACAACTTCCGGGTCACCAACCTTTGGGCCAAATTCACCGGCAGCGGAGCGCCCAAAACGCTGGTGTTCGCCGGCCATACCGACGTGGTGCCCACCGGCCCGCTTGACCAGTGGGACACCCCGCCCTTCATACCCAGCCACCGGGGCGGCCACCTCTTTGGACGCGGCGCGGCGGACATGAAAACCTCGATTGCGGCCATGGTCGTCGCGGTTGAAGAGTTTCTTGCCGTTCACCCCAAACCTGAACTGTCGATAGCGTTCCTGCTCACCAGCGATGAAGAAGGCCCCTCGGTAGACGGCACTGTCGTCGTATGCAAGCAGCTCAAGGAGCGCGGCGAAGCGCTCGATTACTGCATAGTCGGCGAACCCACCTCGGTAGACCGCCTCGGTGACATGATCAAGAACGGCCGCCGCGGCACCATGAGCGGCAAGCTCACCGTCAAGGGCATACAGGGCCATATTGCCTATCCACACCTGGCCAAAAACCCGATTCACCTGTTTGCGCCTGCGCTGGCTGAACTGGTCGCCATTGAGTGGGACAAAGGCAACCACTACTTTCCCGCCACCAGCTGGCAGGTGTCCAACGTGCACGGCGGCACGGGGGCGTCCAACATCATCCCGGGTGAACTGGTGGTGGACTTCAACTTTCGTTTCTGCACCGAATCAACACCCGAAAGCCTGCAGCAACGCCTGCAGGCCGTGCTGGACAGCCACCAGCTGGACTACGACCTGAAATGGGTGATCGGCGGCCTGCCCTTTCTGACCACGCCAGGTGAACTGGTTCAGGCTGTGCGGGAATCCATCGAGGCGGAAACGGGCGTGGTGACCGAGCTTTCGACCACAGGCGGCACCAGCGACGGCCGTTTTATTGCCAAGGTCTGCAAGCAGGTCATAGAGTTCGGGCCCATCAACGCGACCATCCACAAGATCAATGAGAACGTCAGGGTGGCAGACATTGATCCGCTGAAGAACATCTACAAAGGCGTGCTTGAGCGCCTGGCCGGAATCGGTGATCAATGACGGTCATTCAAGCCATCGAGGCAGCAGCTGCGCGCCTGGAAGCTGCTGGCCTGAGCCTGGCTGACGGTTTTGGCCAGGGCACGCTGACCGCTTTCGACGAAGCCGCCTGGCTGGTACTCTGGGGTTTGAAGCTCCCCATTGATGACCTTGATTCGGTGGCGCAAAGGCCGGTAACGCCCGAAGAAGAAGCACAACTTGACGCACTGCTCGATGAGCGCATCAACACACGCAAACCGCTGGCCTACCTGACGAACGAGGCCTGGCTGCAGGGCGTACCGTTTTATGTCGATGAGCGCGTCATCATCCCGCGCTCCTTCATCGCCGAACTGCTGGTCGATGAAAGCATAGACCCCTGGCTTAATGAAGACACCCACCGGGTGCTGGACCTGTGCACCGGCAACGGCAGCCTGGCTGTGCTGGCTGCGATGGCTTACCCTGATGTGGCGGTGGATGCGGCCGACATCAGCCTCGACGCACTGGCAGTTGCCCGTATCAATATAGACAAACACGCGCTGGACAGCCGCATCACGCTGGTCGAATCAGACGGGCTGGCCGCCTGCACCGGCCCGTATGACCTGATTCTGTGCAACCCGCCCTATGTCAATGCGGCCACGATGGCGGCCCTGCCCGCTGAATTCCGGGCTGAACCGGCGCTGGCTTTGGCCGGCGGCGACGACGGCATGGACTTTATTCGAAGCCTTTTTCTAACCGCTGGCCGCCATATGAGCGAAAATGCGGTATTGGTGCTGGAAATAGGCAACGAGCGCGCCCATTTCGAGCGCGCCTTCCCTGAACTCGAACCCCTGTGGTTTGAGACCAGCGCCGGGCCTGACCAGGTTTTGCTTCTCACGCGCCAGCAATTGCGTTGAATCCTGGCCAATTGGCCTGAAACCTGCGTCATGGCCTTACCGGCTGTGCCTGCCGAACAATTTGTCTGTTTTAAATGATTACCCTTAAAAACGTGGTGCTGCGTCGCGGCGCCAAAGTGATTCTCGACAGCGCGTCTGTCACCCTCAACCCCGGTGAAAACGTCGGCCTGGTGGGGCGTAACGGTGCGGGCAAGTCATCGCTGTTTGCCATGCTCAACGGCACGCTGCATGAGGATGGCGGAGAGTTTTACATCCCGGCCCAGTGGCGCATGGCCCAGGTCGCGCAGGACATGCCGGAAACCGAGCAAAGCGCCACCGACTACGTGATCGAAGGCGATGTGGTGCTGATGGCAGCACAGGCAGAGGTGGCCGCAGCCGAAGCCAGCGGCGACGGCGACCGCATGGCGCACGCGTATATGGAGTTGTACGACTCGGGTGCCCACGATTCGCAGGCACGCGCACAGGCGTTGATTCTCGGCCTGGGTTTCAAGGTCAGCGAACTCGACAACCCCGTCAACAGCTTTTCAGGCGGCTGGCGCATGCGTTTGCAGCTGGCGCGTGCGCTGATGTGTCCGTCAGACCTGCTGCTGCTCGACGAACCCACCAATCACCTGGATCTGGACGCACTGGTCTGGCTGGAAGCATGGCTCAAGCGCTATCAGGGCACCATGCTGGTCATCAGCCATGACCGCGAGTTTCTGGACGCAGTGACCGACGTCACGGTACATATCGAGATGGCCAAGTTGACCCGCTACGGCGGCAACTACAGCAAGTTTGAAGACCTGCGCTCGGAGCAGATGGCGCTGCAACAAACCGCGTTTTCGAAACAGCAGGACAAGATCGCCCACCTGCAGAAATTCATTGCGCGTTTCAAGGCCAAGGCCAGCAAGGCCAAGCAGGCGCAAAGCCGCGTCAAGGCGCTTGACCGCATGGAAAAGATCGCGCCCTTGCTGGCTGAAGCCGACTTCACCTTCGAGTTCAAGGAACCGGCCAACCTGCCCAACCCCATGCTGTCGATGCAGAACGCATATTTTGGCTACCCACCGCCCGAAGACGCGCCGGAGGGCACACCACCCACAGTTATCGTGCAGAACGTCAGCAAGTCGGTGCTCGCCGGCCAGCGTATCGGCATTCTTGGCGCCAATGGCCAGGGCAAGTCCACACTGGTGAAAACCGTGGCCCGGGCGCTGGCGCCCATTGAGGGCGAAATGATTGAAGGCAAGGGCCTGAACATCGGCTACTTTGCCCAGCAGGAACTCGACGTGCTGCGCCCGGCAGATAACCCGCTAGAGCACATGATCCGCCTTGTGAAGGAAGTCACCGCCGCCGGCAAAATGGGCAGCCAGGCCACCCGTGAGCAGGACTTGCGCGCATTCCTCGGTATGTTCAATTTTGGCGGCGACATGGTCAAGCAGGCCGTCGGCAGCATGAGCGGCGGCGAAAAAGCCCGCCTGGTGCTGTGCATGATCGTCTGGCAGCGCCCCAACCTGCTGCTGCTTGACGAGCCGACCAATCACCTGGACTTGGCCACGCGCGAGGCGCTGTCCATGGCGCTTAACGAGTTTGAAGGCACCGTGATGCTGGTCAGTCACGACCGTGCGCTGTTGCGCGCCGTCTGCGACGAGTTCTGGATGGTTTCCCAAGGCGGCGTCGCGCCCTTCGACGGCGATCTTGACGACTACCAGAAATACCTGCTCGACCACGCCAAGCGCCAGCGCGAAGAAGCGAAAAAATCCGGTGGATCGGGCCAGTCGGTCAAAGCTGCACCGGCGACAGCTTCCGTGGCGTCAGCGGCCTCCCCGTCCAGAGTTTCACCCCAGGACACCCCGGAGCAACGAAAAATTGAGGCGAAGGCCCGTCAGCAAAAGTCGGAAGCTACGAAACCCCTGCGCAAGGAGCTGGAGAAAATCGACGGCCGCATGCAGTCGCTGACCACTGAGAAAGACAGCCTGCAGGCCTTGCTGACCACAAGCACCGCACCCGCAGAAATCGCGCAGACCGGCAAGCGCCTGAAAGTGATTGACGCAGAAATAGGCACCCTGGAAGAACGGTGGCTCGAACTGACCGAACAGATAGAAACCGCGGCGGTGTAGAGTCAGACAAGGTTGGGCATGTGCCCGGCACGGTTTGGGAAGGAATTTCGAACATGCCCAGTGCACGCAGCATGGCGTCCAGCGACGCCGCACTTGAAGCCGCCGTCATCCGCAGCCGCAAGCTGCTCAACAAACGCGCCCTGGTCGCGGCAGCTGCAAGCGCGGTGCCTGTGCCGGGGCTTGACTGGGCCGTCGACGCCGCGCTACTGTCAAAGCTGATCCCCGAAATCAACAGGGAGTTTGGCCTGACGCCTGCTCAGCTTGACAAGCTTGACCCCAAAAAGCGCGACCAGGTTCAAAAGGCTGTCGCCATGGTGGGCTCAGTGCTGATAGGAAAATTCATCAGCCGTGATCTGGTCATCAAGGCAGCCACCAAAATTGGCGTGCGCCTGACCACCAAACAGGTTGCAAAATTTGTACCGTTTGCGGGTCAGATTGTGTCCGCTGTGGTGGGCTACGCGGCCATCCGCTACTTTGGCGAAGAACACATGAAAGACTGTATTCGTGTAGCCAGGCAAGCTGAGCTTGAAGTACCCCGGCTGGCTTACTCCCCGTGAGCAACAAGCCAGCTGGGTGCCCGGGCATGGGGTCGCATCTGGCTGAATACTGTTTCGTCCTACAGCACCAGGACCAAGCCCGATTTAGGATAAATGCTGTTTTCCTTCGGGCTGGCAATTGCACTACCTACCTTCCCTCTGCATCAAAGTCTCCTGGTCGCTTGCGTTGAGCGCGTGGGCGCTGAGCGAGCCTGCGAGGGCCCAGGACAAATCTCCGGGCGCCTTGCCGTCCGTAACAGTAGCAGCGAAGGCCAACCGTGACCCCGTTGAAAAATCCTATCGGAAGATGATCCGCGGCATGGACCTCTTCGAGAAAGAGCGCGGCATGGCGCCCGTCGCTTCCCTGCGCTTCAAGTTGTTGCCGCGAAAGCGTGAGACGGACATGAACAATGTCACGCTGGAGGTCCTGGGGTCGAACAAGGCGGCGTTTGAAGTTGCGGTTGCTCCTGATCGTACGTTTGTCCTGCCGCGCGACCAGTTGGCATTTCAGGAAGACGCACAGGTCATACCCAACCGCCGAGTGCAAAGCATGACCTGGCGTACCGACATTCGCACACCGGGCCTTCCACCCAACACCCGCCGTCTGGGCGACTTGCGGCTGGAATGCCGGGTCGGTATGGAGGCCGGCCTGATTTCCAACAGCAGCAACATCGTCGGCAGTCTTGTCAAAGCGATTCTGGACACGCCGGCCTACTGTGACAGGCCGGCACCGCTTTATCTGTTTTTCGCCGATAAACCCTTGTTCAGCGTGGCAATGGTTTCTGGTCAGCGACGGGAAATACTGTCCATGGACAAGTTGTATGCATCAGCCAGCGATGACGCGGCACTGGACAGCGACCTGCCCTATTGCGATTGCGAAGTACTGGTTGACCGTACCTATGTGCTGCCTTTGGGAGATCGCAGCTGGCCCGATGACACGCTGGTTGAATTCGAATACATGGACGACGAATGACCAAGACCATGGAACGAAAATACCGGGTCACGTTATCGACCAGTCTTGTGATGGTCAGCGGCCTGATCACAGGGTGTGCTGGCGCACCGGGTTTGTTTGGCTCAGCAGACACCGCACCGCCGTTTCGCGATGCAACCATGTCGATGCAGACCGCAAAGGAACTTGTCGTCAACGGACTCACCACAAAAGTTGACGTAATGTCCGGCCTCGGCAGCGCGACCATTGTCAAATTTGAGAGTGGCTATGAAGTATGGGTTTACCGTGCGGGAGCCCGGGAATCATCCGCAGGAAAGCCGGAGCTGGTCATCCTGTTTACACCTTCCGGCGTGGTGAAAAAACACAGGTTGAAACCCGCCTACACAACACCATAGGGATAAGTTGACGGCGATAACAGGCTTCGCTGCCTGAGTTCTCTCCAACGAAAAAAGCCTGCTACAGTTTCTGTAGCAGGCTTTCATGGCAGGGGGCTTATATGGTGGGTTCTGACAGATTCGAACTGTCGACCTACGGATTAAGAGTCCGCTGCTCTACCAACTGAGCTAAGAACCCGGAATTAATGGTGGGGCCTGCGGGGGTCGAACCCACGACAAACGGATTAAAAGTCCGCTGCTCTACCAACTGAGCTAAGGCCCCAAGGTCATATCCCGCCATTGACAGGATATTTCCCGGTTTGCCCTGCACGTGATGCAGAACAGCCTCAAATTATAGCGTTATTTCGAGGATGCCGGCAAAGCCTGCGAGGCGATTTTCTCGAGAAGCCATCCAGCAGCACAAATGCCGAATGTGGCGGTGACACTCACGACAGATCCGTAGCCGTGACAATTCAGGCTGCTGTCACCCTGGACCTCTTTAGCATCCGCCGAAAACGAGGGCTGCATAACTGCCTCACGACTGAAGACACAAGGCAAACCAATACGGCCCTCACGCGCGGCACCGTGCTCTTTGCGCAGGCGGTAACGCAGTTGCGCGAGCAAGGGGTCGTGGGTTGTAAGTGACAGATCATCTATGTCAACTTTATGAGCATGTCGCTTTCCGCCAGCGGCACCCACACTGATGAGATGAACCTGTTGCCGGCCTTTGTATTTCAGGTTGTGCTGTAGCGCCCATGCAGCCATGGCAGTCTTGGCTTTCACCTGGTCGCAGGCATCAACAACACCAAGGCTTCCGACAACCTCCGGGTCAAGGCCCGCGATAGCTGGCCAGTTGTCTGCATCAACAAATGCATCAACGCAACGTACCTCACACTCAGGATTGATGTCTGCGATACGGTCACGCATGGCCAGCACCTTCGCTTGGCCCAATGTCTCGCCCAGTGCATGAATCTGGCGATTGATATTAGATTCGGCAATGTGGTCGAGGTCGATAAGGGTCAGCCGGGCAACCCCGCTACGGGCAAGCGCCTCTGCCGTCCACGACCCCACGCCCCCCAGACCAACCACCACCACATGCGCAGCCCGTATTCCGGCCGCACCGCCCGCACCATAAAGTCGGGTCAGACCGCCAAAACGGCGGTCAAGGTCTGCCTGCACTGTATTGTCAGACACTAAAAGGAGCGCTCCAGCCGCCACACCTGGTATTTGAGTGCTGCAACACAGCCCGCCAGGATGGCGGCCACAGCGACGATACTGGTGGCGCTCAAGGTCGAGATGCCAGAGAGTCCTTGCCCCACCGTGCAGCCCATGGCGCAAACACCACCCACGCCCATGAGAACCGCGCCAACAAGGTGATTCGCCGTGTCTTCGGCATCGCGAAAACCTTCCCAACGAAAACTGCGTGTGGCCAGTGAATAGGCGGCAGAACCTGCCACCACACCAAAAACGGACACGATACCGATGGTGAGCAGTTTGCTTTTGTCGCTGAAGAACATCACCCAATCAACTGTGTAGGCGACGGGCGAAACAAAACTCAATGCTTCGGCACGGCCTGAGTTGGTAGCAAGAAAGGCTTCCTGCAAGGTCTCGGGGTGCTCCGCGACATAACCCAGGTGTCCACTGACCCACCACATCGCCACAACCACCGCACCGATGCCGAAGCCCGCCAGAAGATTGTCAAGTCGCAGGAAATCCCGGCCGAAAAAAGTCCAGATGATGAGCACCAGACCGATTAACAGTGCCAGTACCAGTCCAGCAGCAGCAGGGCTAAAACCAATCACCGAGGCGAGCCAGTTGGGTAAGGATGCATTGGTTGGGAAATCAACTGCAACGCGGTCTACAGTCGCGACCCGGACAACGGCCGTGATGCCCTTGAGCGTTGCAAATGCAGCAAATCCCATCACCAAAAAAACCACGACCGACTTGAGATTTCCACCACCGATACGGACAAGTGTCTTGCTGCCACAACCAGAAGCCAGCACCATGCCGAAGCCAAACATCAAACCACCGACAAGCGCGGACAGCCAGATGAACCGGCTGGAGCCATAGAGAGTCTTGGCTGGATCAATCTGCCCGGCCGCCGCCAGCGTGTAAAAACCAATCATTGCCACGCCTGTAGCCAGAACCCACATGCGCATGCGCGTCCAGTCGCCCATATTCACGATGTCACTGACTGCGCCCATGGTGCAGAAGTGGGTACGCTGAGCGATAGCACCAAAGACGACGGCTAGGAGGAAAGCGGCCCATAGAACCTTGACGGTGAGGGCGTTGAGTGCAGATATATCCATGCACCAATTTTAATTGGGAATAAAAAGCCGCCTAGGACGCAGTAGCCCCACACGGCATGGCAAATGCAAAAGCTTGTCTATTTCAGCTTGCTCAATCTGTCTTTGGCCACAGATGCTGCTTCAGACTGGGGATAGACCTTGATCAGGTCTTCAAGCGTCTTGCGGGCTGATCGTATGTCCTTCAACTCGACCTGGCAGTTGGCTATGGAAAGGGCCGCTTCCGGCGCGCGCACATGATCTGGTGCCACGGAAAGCAGTGTTTTGAAATTGGCTACGGCCTCCCGATAGCTCCGTAGCGCATACTGGGCATTGCCTAACCAGAAAAGCGCAGCAGGCTTGTAGCCGCTGTCAGGATAGCGTCTGATGAATTCCATAAAAGCAGCTTGAGCCGGCGCGAATTCCCCTTTGCGCAAAGTCGCCAGCGCAGCATCAAAATCACGGGTTTCTTCAGGCTTGGCAACAAATTCCTTGCCGTCAACCGTCACCTTTGAAGGTTCAAACTTTCTCAGCCGGTCATCAATGCCCTGCGTCATGTCTTTCTGCTTGCGCTGTACTTCTGCAACATCACGCGCGAGCTGCTCATCCTGTCCGCGAAGTTTGGCCAGTTCGACCCGCAAGCTTTCGAGCTGATTCGACAACTCAAGCACGCTCCGTCGCAACTGCGCATTGTCTTCCGTTGCCTTGCGCAGTTCGATCTGCGATGCATCGAATTTTTGACGAAGTTCAAGAATGGCGCGGCGGGCCTCATCATCATCAAACAGCGCAGCATGTGCACCGGCCGACATCAAAAGGGCGGCAAGACCTAAGGTAAAAAAACGTGAAGCACGAAAAAATGTCATAGGGAGAGATGCTACCCTGCTCAGGCAAGACGCCATTTTCAACCAGTTAGCGGTAGTTCAGCTCGGCGCGGCGATTTTTAGCATAAGCCTCTTCCGTTGCACCAGCCTCAGCGGGCTTTTCCTTGCCAAAGCTCACCGCCTCGACTTGCGCGTCTGTCACACCCAATAAACCCAGGGAACGGCGAACGGCTTCTGCACGTTTCTGACCAAGTGCCAGGTTGTACTCACGGCCTCCACGGTCGTCGGTGTGGCCCTCCACGGCCAGCTTGCGCGCCCGGTTGGCTGCAAGAAAGCGGGCATGCGCTTCAATGGCACCCTGGAACTCGGGTTTGATGACAAAACTGTCATAGTCAAAGTAAATTGTTTTGGCAATGCCAACAGGACCGCCAGCCGGATTATTGGAGCCGGCAATCTCCACCGGGGTTACCGCGCTTGCGGAGGCACCAGATCCTGCCGGGACAACAACGGTTGCAGTACGGTTTTCGACGGGCACCTCATCAAGTTTGACGTTAGATCCACACGCAACCAGAACAACCGACAACGTGAGGGTGGAGATGATCGAAAAAAGAAAACGTTTCATGCATTGATCCCTGAAAAAACGAAATAGTAAAGGCGAATATTGACTGCATCAGCCGTGACCGTGTGTAGTCCAACAGGCAATTTATCGGGAGAATGGGCCCCAATCCGGCTCTCGAATGTCCCCAGTCGCGCCCGATAATCGTGCCTTTATTTTCCCGTCCAGTGTGGTCGTCATGAGTGCCTCTCGGCCCTGCTGCCTTGTCGCGTACACAATCAGGCGGCTGTTGGGCGCAAAACTGGGGCTCTCATCAGCAGTGGTGTCGGTGATCTGGGTCACAGCACCGTTTGCCAAATCCATAACCTGAAGCTTGAACGCCCCCCCGACTCTGGAAACATATGCCAGCCATCGGCCATCAGGGCTGATTGCTGGCGAAATGTTGTAGCTGCCACTGAAAGTGACCCGCTCAACGCCGCCACCGCCTGCACTCATCCGATAAACTTGGGGAGCACCCCCACGGTCGCTGACAAAATAAATGTATCTGCCATCCGGGGAGAACGCCGGTTCAGTGTCAATGCTGGAAGACTGTGTTAGCCGGCGTGGCTCCCCCCCATTGGCATCCAGCGCGTACAGCTGCGAACCGCCATCCCGGCTGAGGGTTGCAACAACCTGGCGACCATCCGGCGACCAGGCCGGCGCACTGTTTGAGCCACGGAAATTCGCAAGGAGGCGGCGTTTTCCGCTGGCTACATCATGAGCATAAATAACGGGCTTGCGAGATTCAAACGACACATACGCGAGCTGGCTTCCATTTGGGGACCACGCCGGCGAGATGATGGGCTCAGGACTCGCCAGCGCTGACTGGGCGCTTTCGCCATCAGAGTCCGCAACCCAAAGGCTGAAACGGTTACCCGATTTGGTAACGTAAGCTATTCGCGTTGAAAAAACCCCCTTCTCACCGGTCAGTTTTTCATATACAAAATCAGAAATTCGGTGAGCCGAGAGTCGAAGATCCGCCTGGGTCACGGCATAACTCTGACCACCTAAATCAACTCCGCGAACAATATCCCACAATCTCAGGCGCACATCAAACCGACCATCCGCCAAGGGAGTGACACTACCGGTTACGAGAGAATCAGCGCCCCGTTGCCGCCACTGAACAAGATCCGGCCGTGTACTTTCGTCAGCCACAACGCCAGCTGTATCAACCGAGCGAAACAGCCCGCTACGCTCCAGATCCGCCTTGACAATGGCGCCTATTTTTTGAGGCGCCTGAGCCTCACCTTTGAAGGTCGTCACGGCAACAGGAAGCTGCGTCAACCCCACTCCCGAAACCTCAACCCTGAACTGAGCCATCGCAGGCAGAGTAAAAGGCAAGGCAGTGGCGGCGATGAGGCCGATGGCATTTCGACGCGGAAGCAAGGGTGTATTACGCATATTCTGGAAGTCTGAATGCCTTAAAGGTTAATGTAATGGGGTGACTGTTACCGCCGGGCTGATGCTAATCTGGTCAAGGCCTTTTTCGGCTATGACCAGTCTGGTCTTCATTCGTTCAAAAACTTTTTGTCTGTTGAGAGATTCATGATCCCGCTCGCTTTCGCGGTGCCAGAGATGAAATACTTCAGTGGCGAGAAAACCGTTTTTTCGCCCTATGCCGAAGTTGCTCAGGCGGAGCACAAGATCTGCATCCTCATGGCCCCAACCTTCGAAAGTTTCGTCGAAGCCATTGACCGCCAGAAAATCTTCTCTCCAGACTGCCATATTGCAGCTGCGTATGCCACGCCACCTAAAACCCTGTTTTAACCTGAATAGAGACCGCCGCCAGGTCAGCATATGCAACAGTTTGTTGCTATCTCCACGTAGCCACGCCAACAGCCAGAAAGAAATTGACTGATCGAGAAGATCCATCCTGGCCTTAAGGACTTGGGAGGTCAAGCGCTCGCTGAGCAGAACCCTGCTTCCGTTGACAAAGTATCCGCGCTCAGCGAGCAATGTGTGCGCTGCCACAAACGACCTGCCCGGAACGCAGTCGCCATCCAGAAAGACAAAATAATCCCCATTCGAGAGATAGGCTCCAAGATTCCGTGCAGCCGCAGCGGTAAAACCAGTGTCCGGATGCCATACATGCCTGACACTGCATTTGAAAACCGGGCAATCTCTTTTCAGGAGCTCCACATGCGCGGGATTTGACCCATCGTCTGCAACCAGGACTTCATGCTGTGTACCGCACTGTGTCGCCAGCGACCGCAGTACTGGAAGAAGGGTCTCCGTACGGTTGTAAGTCAGGACAATAAAGCTGATTTTCATGAATGCGGGCCTGTATCCGGAACAGGTGGGGCTTGCGACACCCCATTCGCTACGGCATCGTGTTCCTGACGGTGTAGCAACCAAAGCTTCAGATAACGATAGTAGGTGCCTTCCGCATTTGAGATGGCTAGAACGAGCCCCATTTTGCCGTCGAGGAACCCGCGCTTGAGGAAATAAGTACGAAGAAAAGCCCATGCGCCATGCGCAATCGCCTTCCACACCGACGCGGAGGTACCTCTTGCATGCAGGGCTTGCGCACCTGCAGTCGAATATCGGTTGGCCTTGTCCAGCACAGCCTCGAAATTCACAAAGCTTTCGTGCAACAGTTGGGACCGAAGTAATCCAACTGAATGGCTTGTCAGAATTTTTTCGTGAACGAGGTCATCGGAAAATACTGCAGCACCGCGCCGGAACAAACGGGTGACATGATCCGGGTTCCAGCCTGAGTACGCCATGTATCGCCCACAATAGCTCGACAGCCGCGGGATGGAATACACATCATGAGACTGCTCACCCACGATCTTGAGGATCTCGGCTCTGAGTGTGGGTGTAACACGCTCATCGGCGTCAATAGACAACACCCAGTCGCAACGAGCAAGACTCAGGGCGCGGTTTTTCTGTACGCCGAACCCCTGCCAGTCAGAGTTCTCCATCACTAAAGCGCCCATGTGTCGAGCCAATTGCTGGGTATCGTCGGTGCTGCCTGAATCCAGCACAACAATCTGGTCAGCGAACGAAACGGATTCAAGGCATGCCTCAATATTGCGCGCCTCATTTTTTGTGATCACAATGACAGACAAACTGGCCAAGCGTCGCCTTTCAAAAGCCTTAAAGAAGCAAGTGCTTCAATCCCTAAAACGCCTCGACAGCATAGCAGAGCACCTCTCATAAAGACTTTCAAAACAGGCCCGCCAATCACAGATAATGACACCCTGTCCTCGTACACCGCACCCATAAATTTTGCAAAAAAAGACGCTAAATTTTCGCCTGATACTTGTTTGCATCGCGGCAGCCTCTGTTGGCCTCCCGATCGCGATTATCAGCATTGCCAAAGTGCTCCTTCTGACTGCCGGAATCGCTCTTCTGGTTTTACACCGCGGCTCTGAAGAAGCTGATGCGTTATCCAAAAAGACTGTGTGGACTCAGATTGCCATAGGACTGGCACTTGCAACATTCTGTCTCAGCCTGATTTGGACCAGTGCCCCGCTCAATGAGGCCTTGGGGTCATTAAGCAAATATGGAAAACTATTATTGATCCCGCTTATCTTTGCGCTCATAAAAGACAGGCGTGAAGCACTGTACGCACTGGGCATTTTTGCGCTGTTTCAGTTATTTCTGGTTATCAGTTCGTGGATGCTTTTCCTCAGCTTTCCCGTTCCATGGGCTACGGCGCCCTCAAACGCACGCATTGGAAATGCCGTTTTTTCAAGTTATCTGGACCAGGGCATCATGGCAGCAATTCTGGCGGGCCTGAGTTGGCATTTTCGATCGCTGGTTCCCGGAGTTTATGGAAGATCTATTGCGATTTCAGTTGCAGTCATTGCTCTGCTGAATGTATTTTTTGTTTTAATAGGACGTAGTGGCCATGTAGTGGCGATTGCACTCATCTCTTTGGCAATTATGTGGGAGCTACCAAAACGGTACAGGCTCGCTATATTGTTTGTACCGCTGATTTTGGTGATCAGTATTTCTCTCGTTTCTCCAAAAGTACGAGATCGAATCTCAGATGTCAAGAGTGAACTTCAAGGGTTTACGTTCACCGAGGGAGCAAGTGTAGTCAGCGGAACATCTTCAGGAATACGTCTTCATTTCTGGCACAGGGCAATACAGTCCATGGCGGAAAGACCAATCCTGGGCTCCGGCGTTGGCAGCTGGAGCAGCGAATTCAACAGGCTCGAAAAAAAGAATAGCCTCACGCCAAACGCCATCGAACCAATGGGAAATCCCCATCAGGAATATCTTCTTTGGGGGGTTCAACTGGGTCTAACCGGAATCCTCTTGCTTCTTGCATTTCTGGTTTCAGTTTTTCACGACACGCTGAAAATGGATGTAATGACCGCAAGGGCCGTGCAGTCTGTACTCGCAGCTTTGACCATCGCCTGTCTGTTCAACTCAATTATTTACGATGCACTAATTGGCGATTTTTTCTGCGTCACCCTTGGGTTGCTACTTGCCCTGGGATCGCACAGGGTTGAGAAATTGCAAAGCGACGAAAAGTTGATTGCAGCATGACAGAGGGGACGAAATTTGCTGCAAAAAGCAACAAGCCCTCCACTTGGCAGAGGACGCTAAGGGTCTGGCCTTACTTCAACACTGTGCGAAGCCGTAGTGCGTGGGCTGTCGCCATAGGCGCCACGATTGTTGCGTCAGCCACAGAACCATTAGTTCCGGCCTTGTTAAAACCCCTTCTTGACCGCGGCTTCCAGAAAGGGGCACTGGACCTCTGGATGGTTCCGGTATCGCTGTTGCTGCTGTTTGCCGTGAGGGGACTTTCTGGCTTTATAGCGCAGTATGCGCTGGCCCAGGTTACCAACGAAGGCCTCCAGCAACTGCGCAGGGCCATGTTCGACAAATTGCTCAGCGCCAGGCTTTCCCTGTTTGCCGACCAGACCTCCAGCGCCATCTCCAACACAGTGGTTTATGAGGTTTACAACGGATCGGTAATTCTCAATAACGCCATCATCAAGCTCGCAAGGGATGTGCTGACGCTGCTTGCGCTGGTTGGCTATCTCATTTTCCTGAACTGGAAACTGATGCTGGTGGTTTCACTGCTTTTCCCGGCAGTAGCTCTGGTCATTCAGTTGCTGACACGACGCCTGTACAGATTGACAAAACAGAGCCAGACGGCCACCGATAACCTGGCCTACGTAGTTGAGGAAAATGTTCTGGCGCATCGGGATGTCAGATTGCATGGCGCTCAGGCCAGCCAGGCTGAACGTTTCAATGTGCTCAGCCATTCCCTGCGCCGCCTGTCGATGAAATCGACCGTGGCATATGCCAGCATGAGCGCCATTACGCAGGTGCTGGCGGCCATCGCCCTTTCCGCTGTAATTTCCATTGCACTGGTACAGGGCTCTGCCAATACGACAACGGTCGGGGGTTTTGTTGCTTTCGTAACGGCAATGCTGTTGCTGATTGCCCCCATCAAAAGCCTGTCCGATGGTGCAACTCCCATCACACGCGGCTTGGCGGCACTGGAACGTGGCCTTGACCTGATGGAACTGACAGAAGACGAGTCTGGCGGTCTCTTCACAAAAGCCCGGGCATCCGGTGACATCGAATTGACGGACGTGAGCGTTCTTTATAAAACAGGAAATGCACTCGCGATAAACCACCTGAACCTTCGGGTGAAAGCCGGAGAAACAGTCGCACTGGTCGGTGCGTCTGGCTCGGGCAAGACCACCCTCGTCAACATGCTGCCAAGATTTGTAGAACCCAGCAGCGGTCACATTTACCTGGACGGTGAGGAACTCGGGCAATGGAATCTTGCCTCGCTTCGCTCGCAGTTCGCATTGGTCAGCCAGCATGTCGTGATGCTCAACAGTTCAATCGCCGCAAACGTGGCGCTTGGGTTGACTGTTGACCGCACAAAGATTGCACAGTGTCTTGAAGCTGCCAATCTCGGCACTTTGGTGGCTGAGTTCCCCCAAGGCATGGACACCCTGCTCGGCCACAATGCTATGCAACTGTCAGGTGGGCAACGCCAGCGACTGGCAATAGCACGCGCACTTTACAAGGATGCCCCCATACTGATTCTTGACGAAGCGACTTCAGCACTCGACACAGAATCGGAGCAGGCTGTGCAGGAAGCGATCAGGCGCCTTGCAATGAACCGCACGTCCATCATCATCGCCCACCGCTTGTCGACCATCCAGCACGCTGACCGCATCATCATGATGAATGCGGGCAGCATCGTGGAGTCAGGAACGCACTCGGAACTCATGTTGCGCAATGGCGCCTATGCTCATCTCTACAGGCTGGGTTTCCAGGGCGCTTGACGTCTGGCAATCTAGCGGCCGGCTTGAACCTTAGCCACAGCTTGATAGATTTTTTCCTGCCTTGCGGCAATATCGTCCCAGGCAAATTCACTGGCAAAAGCGCGTGCCGCCTGGCTCATAGAGGCCTTCAGTGATTTGTCGTTCAATGCGCTGAGCAGCGAAGCAGCCAGTGAAGCCGCGTCTCGCGGATCCTCAAGAATCAGGGCGGTGACACCCGAGCGCAAGAAACCGGAGATTCCGCAATACCTTGAGCTGCTAACAACCACCGGGAGTCCATGAGCCATGGCTTCAAGCACAACCATGGCAAAAGTATCCTCCAGCGTCGGATGCACAAGCATGTCTGCGGCACGATATGCAGGAGAGACATCCTTCAACGCACCCAGGAAGAAAACCCGCGATGCCAGCCCCATTTGCGCGGTCAGCTCTGCAAACTGCGGCCGCTGCGACGAGTCACCAACGACCGCAAGAACAACGTCTTCCGGCATACGTTGCATGGCCGACAGCAAGGCATCCAGTCCTTTCTTGCGCATATCGTTACCAACGAACAGAAGGCAGGTTCTGTCTTCTGGCAAATTCAGTTCATGGCGTGCCAAGATTTGAGCGGAAGCACCGATCGGGTAGACCGGCAAATCGATTCCTGGCGTAATGACAGATGTCATCCCCACTGCATCGGGGTAGCTCGCCGAAAAAAATGTACGCAGGGTTTCTGAAATAACCACTACGGCCCGGTCATGATGTCTTGCGTAACGGGCACGTTCAAGCAAAAGGTAAACCAACAAACGTGGACTCGTCAGCACTTTCAGAATGCGGGCACAGCGCCTCCAGCCATCCAGTCCATTGAACATGTTGTGTTTTATCGGCAGGACGTGCACGGTCTGCACCTGTCCATGCCATGTGTTTTCGTGAGAATGCACCACGTCGAACCCCCGGCGGGTTGCCCACCATGTGAGGGTGGCAAACCAGATCTGGTTTATCCATCGTGGCCTGCGCAAGGGCATACTGACATGGTGATAACTCACGCCCGGCCACTGATGGTCAATCGACTGGGCAAAAACATGAATCTCATGTTTTGCGGCCAGCTTTTCGACAAGAGCAATGGAATAACGCTCCGCACCACCCGCAACAGGCGAAAAGGTGCGATTGAGGACCGCAATGCGCAAGCGTCTGCTGACAGCACTCATTTCCTGCGCCTGTCCTCATAGCCTGTGGCAATCTTGATCCAGAACATGGGCAGGCTGGTTGAACGCAATATCGGTACGCGTGGAATCTCCAGAACATCATCACCGGCAACACAGCGGCTTCGCTGGGTTGTTGTTGCGGTGGCAAAGTCCAGTTGTCTGACCATGTTCACGTGCTTCGGCTCATACCGCCCGTAGGGATAGCAGAAATGCCGGATCGGACCATTTAGCATGATTTCGAGATCGCTTTTCCCAGACGCGATTTCAGTTTCGCTCGCCATATCGGCAGACGACGCCAGATTGACGTGGTTTCGTGTGTGGGAGCCGATTTCCTGTCCGCCATCTACCCATTGCCGCATCTGCTTTTCATCCATCAAGGGGGTCTGGGCTATGCCCAGACCTTCGTCCCACTTGTTTGTCTTGCCTGCCAGTCCGCTCACCGCGTAGCAGGTCGATGAAAATCCATGGTGCCGGAGTACGGGTAACGCATTGACAAGATTGTTGACATAGCCATCGTCAAACGTAATGCCCACCACTTTGCCACTTCGCTCACCGCTGAGGTAAGGCTGCAAATCGCCCATGGATAAACCCTGGTAACCGAGCAACTTCAACAGATACATCTGCCTCGTAAAAGCGGAGGGTGAGACATACAGACTGCGAAAGGGTTGTCCCTTGGACGGCGCTTCTTCTATCTGGTGGTAAACCAGCACCGCGATCGGATGAGGGTTTCTGGTAAGGCTTGACATGACCGCTACACACTCGGTGATTCAAAGCAAAACGATATCGTATTGCTCCTGCGGCATGGCTGCTTCAGCCTGCAGGGAAATCGGCTTGCCGATGAATTCGCTCAAGCCAGCAAGATGCTGGCTTTCTTCATCAAGGAAAAGCTCTATCACTTTTGG
Organism: Pseudomonadota bacterium; assembly: GCA_040385325.1. Lineage (GTDB taxonomy): Bacteria > Pseudomonadota > Gammaproteobacteria > Burkholderiales > Burkholderiaceae_C > Polaromonas. Next base: position 7,390 of record JAZKHN010000066.1, on the reverse strand, counting down.
CGAGGCCACTATGCGAAATTCGCGCGGATTGAATTGCCGGGCTTCCCTCAATATTTCCCTCAGGATGTCGTAGGTCACGCTCCGGGCGGTTTTGACCACACCTTTTCCCATACACGCAGCACACGGCTCACACAGCTGGTGCGCAAGGGATTCGCGGGTCCGCTTGCGGGTCATTTCCAGCAAACCCAGGGCGGAGAAACCATTGACTGTTGTCTTGATCCGATCCCTCGCCAGCTGCTTCTGGAATTCAGCCAGCACGGCATCACGATGATTCTCCTTGAGCATGTCGATGAAATCGACAATCACAATACCGCCGAGATTCCGGAGACGCAGCTGGCGCGCGATCGCCTGGGATGCCTCCAGATTGGTTTTGAAGATCGTTTCGTCAAAATTGCGCGCACCCACAAAACCGCCGGTATTCACATCGACAGTTGTCAGCGCTTCAGTCTGGTCGATGATGAGGTAGCCACCAGACTTCAGGTCTACCCTGCGGCCCAACGCCCTTGCAATGTCTTCATCAATGTTGAAAAGGTCAAAGATGGGTCGCTCGCCACCGTACAGCTGAAGTTTCTGAACTGTCGCCGGCATGAATTCAGCCGCAAACGCCTTGAGCTTCTCGAACTGCTCGCGGGAGTCAATGCGTATGGTCAGTGTTTCTTCGCCTGCAACATCCCGCAAAACACGTTGCAGCAAATTGAGGTCCTGGTGCAACACAGACGCCGGCTTGACACGCACGGACGCATCCTTGATACGCGCCCAGGTTTTTCGCAGATACGCGATGTCCTCCGACAACTCCGCATCACTGGCATCTTCCGCATTGGTTCTGAGGATGAACCCCCCACCGGATTCCCCACTCAGAAGCTGAAGACGCTGGCGCAGGTCTTCACGCTGCCTGGCGGGTATTTTTTGCGAGACCCCGATGTGGTTGTCCTGCGGCAGGAACACCAGCAGCCGCCCCGCAATGCTGACCTGGGCAGTTAATCTTGCACCTTTGGTCCCGATGGGGTCTTTAAGCACCTGCACCATCACGGCCTGCCCCTCAAACAACTGTTTTTCAATGGGCAAAGCAGGTGCGACTGCCCCGCCAGCTGCGGAGGTTGCATCCGCATCTGCATGACGACTGTTGATACTGCTCATCAGGTCGGCAACATGCAGGAACGCGGCCTTGTCCAGGCCAATATCGATGAATGCCGACTGCATGCCCGGCAGCACACGCGCTACCTTGCCAAGATAGACATTTCCGACCAGTCCGCGTTCCAGCGTACGCTCGACCTGAAGTTCCTGAAGAGAGCCATGTTCAACCACGGCGACGCGCGTTTCCTGGGGCGACCAGTTGATGAGGATGTCTTGTTGCATGTTATGTTTGTCAGATTCTGTCAGACCTTGACGCCGACATCGCGCAGTAAACGCGCCGTTTCCCACAAGGGAAGGCCCATGATCCCGCTGTAACTGCCTTTTATTTCCATGATGTGCACTGCCGCCCTTCCCTGCACCGCATATGCACCGGCTTTGCCCATGGGCTCGCCGGTGGCGACGTAATCGCGGATTTGGGCTTTGGACATAGCCTCAAAACTGACACGCGAGGCACTGAGAGCTTCAAAGCGGCGTTGTCCGGCCTGAACAGCAACCGCCGTCAATACCCTGTGAGTGGTCCCATGCAGTTCAGTCAGCATGCGAACAGCATCCCCGGCATTTTCTGGCTTGCCATAGATGACACGTCCCAGTGCTACCGTGGTGTCTGAACAAAGTACAGGCGCCGACTCAAGCCTGCGCCGTTTCATCCTTGCCAATGCAGCGTCAAGCTTCAGGGCGGTGACTCTTTTAACGTAGGCTGCAGGCGACTCATTCTTCAGCACGGCTTCGAGTGCTTCAGCATCCTCGGCCTCATCTGCCAGAAGCAGTTCATACCGCACCCCCAGTTGCTCAAGCAGCTGACGGCGTCGCGGACTCTGCGAGGCGAGATAAATGAAATCACTCATTGCGAAGATCAGTGCGTGTCAGGCAATGCAGTACACAAAAGAACAGGCGTGGCGGCACGGCTATTCGCGGTGATACGGATGATTGATGGTGATGCTCCAGGCCCGGTAAAGCTGCTCAATCAGCAGAACGCGGACCATCGCGTGAGGCAACGTGAGATCGGACAGGCGCAAGCGCTCATGCGCCGTCTTCTTGAACGCCGGATCCAGACCATCAGGCCCGCCAATCACGATGGCCACATCATCACCCGACAATTGCCAGGCCTTCAGGCGTTCAGCCAGTGCCAACGTGGTGACAGCAGTCCCGCGTTCGTCAAGCGCCACCACGTGCGTTCCCCGTGCTATGGCACCCTCTATCCTCAATTTCTCCGCAGCCAGGAGGGTTTCAAGCGTTTTTGAAGCGCGTGGCTCCGTCTTGACCGCTTTGAGTTCAACCTTGATTTCAGGGGGAAAGCGCTTGGCGTAGTCATCGTAGGCCGTCTGCGCCCAATCGGGCACTTTCTGGCCTACGGCAACAATGCTCAGCCTCATCGGCTGCGAGGTGCCGCTTTTTTGGCTGCAGGCTTTTTGGCTGCAGGCTTGGGTGCAGTCTTTTTCGCTGCCACCTTTTTGGCTGGAGGCACCTTGACCAGAGGTGTTTTTGCCGCCGGTTTGGCGGCAGTTTTGCGAGCGGGACGGGCCGCTGGTTCTGTTACAGGCTCCGCAAAATTGCGTTTGGCAGTCCAGTCGCTGGTCTTGCCCACTCTGCCCACATAACCTGGTTCATGGTCTTTCACGGATTTGACTGCCGGCTTGGCACTGCTTTTGGACGAGGTTTTTGCCCCTGCTTTTGGCCTCGCTGCAGTTTTTACTGCCGGCTTGTCCTCGACCTTTGGTGCGGGTTTTGAGGCCTTTGGTAACGGAGCAGGCGCTCCCAGTTTTTGCTTGATGGGTTTGTCGCCCCACAATTCTTCCAGATGGTAGTACTGGCGAATGGTCGGCTGCATGATGTGGGCAACAACCGCCCCGCAGTCCACAATGATCCACTCACCATTGTCCTCACCCTCGATGCGCGGCTTCTGAAACCCTGCATCGCGAACTGCATCACGCACGCTGGCGGCCAGGGCCTTTGTCTGACGATTTGAAGTGCCCGAGGCGATGATCACGCGCTCAAACAGGGAGGTGATGTGTTCGGTATCGAATACCTGGATGTCTTGTGCCTTGACATCCTCCAACCCGTCAACAATGGCCCGCTGCAGTTTCTGGACGTCTTTTTTTTCGGCTGCGACAGTGGATTTGACAGGTGTAGAGGTCATTCAGTGCTTTGTTCGGTAAGGTGGTTCAGGGAGTGCCATAAACGCGGTTTGCTGAAATATAACGCGCAACCGCCTCGGGAACCAGTTCGTTGATGTCGTCGCTTGTACCCGCGCCAGACGCCAGCAATTGCCGTATTTGGGTCGCGCTGACTGTCATGGGGGGCAATGAGAGCGGCAAAAAGCGGGTTTTCAGCGCGCCATAAGCCTCAGTTTGGGCTTGCGTAACCGTGGATGTTGCACGGCCAGCTATGCAAATTATAGCAAGGCCCAAAATTGCCTGCCATCGATGCCATTGCTGGAAAGCCGCAAACTGGTCGGCACCCATGATCAGGTACAGCTGCGCGCCTGGATTTTCCGATTGAAGCACCTCCAGCGTGTCTATTGTGAAGGTCGGACCCGCCCTTCGCATCTCGCGCTCGTCGACAACTACCCGGGACATCCCGTCAAAAGCCAGTCGTGTCATGGCCAGCCTGTGCTCGGCACTGCTCAGGGTTCTGGCCTTGTGCCAGGCGTGGCCCGTCGGCACTACGCGCAGTTCGTCTAGCGCCAGTTGCGTTATGGCCACCTTCGCCAGTTCCAGGTGCGCATTGTGCGGGGGATCAAACGCACCACCGAAAACGCCTATGCGTTTTTGCTCTGGAACTTTTGGTGAGACGCTCAAGCCCAATCCCTGCGAATGAGAAACTCCTTGTACAGCCGCTCTTCAGGTGTACCCGGCTCCACTTTGGCCTGGTAAGTCCAGCTCGCCAGCGGCGGCATGGACATCAATATGGACTCGGTTCGGCCACCCGACTGCAGTCCGAAATGGGTGCCGCGGTCCCACACCAGGTTGAACTCCACATAGCGCCCGCGCCTGTAGAGCTGAAAGGCTCTTTCGCGCTCACCATAGGGGGTTTCCCTGCGCTTGTCGACAATGGGCAGGTAAGCCTTCAAAAACGAGTCGCCCACCGCCTGCATCATGTCAAAACTGCGCTCGGCACCCAGCTCCTGGAAGTCATCAAAAAAGATGCCGCCCACACCACGCTGCTCATTCCGATGCTTTAGATAAAAGTATTCATCACACCATTTTTTGAAGCGTGGGTACTTATCTTCACCAAAGGGTCGCAACGCGTCGCGGCAGGTTGTGTGAAAGTGAACGGCGTCCTCATCAAAGCCGTAATAAGGCGTCAGGTCCATGCCGCCGCCAAACCAGCATACCGGCTCACCACCACCGGCAGGTGTAGCGGCAATCATTCGGACATTCAGGTGTACCGTGGGCACATAAGGGTTACGCGGATGAAACACCAGGGACACGCCCATCGCCTCAAAAGGGGCGCCAGCAAGTTCAGGCCGGTGCTGGGTGGCAGAAGGCGGTAACTTGGGTCCACGTACGTGAGAGAAGCCGCAGCCAGCTCGCTCAAACACAGCGCCTCCCTCAAGTATTTTGGTGATCCCGCTGCCCTGCAGGGGCTCGTGCGGTTCTTTTTGCCAGTGATCCGCAAGGAAGGCCTGACCATCAACCGCAGCAACGGCATCGGTGATACGTGCCTGCAGTCCCAGCAGAAAAGCCCGGACGCCAGAAATATCAGGTGCAGCCATCAGGACTTGATGGCCCTGTACCCAATGTCCTTGCGGTACTGCGCGCCATCGAATTTGATGCCATCTGCCACTTCGTAGGCCCGCTGCTGGGCCGCCTTTACAGTGCCGCCCAGGGCCGTCACACACAACACCCGGCCGCCCGCTGTGATCGTCCCCCCGTCCTTGCGGCTGGTGCCAGCGTGAAACACCATGGCGTCTTCTGTCGCAGACGGCATGCCGCTAATCACATCGCCCTTGCGGGGCTGCAGCGGGTAACCATGCGCAGCCATCACCACGCCCAGGGCCGGCCGACGATCCCATTCAAGTTCAACCTGATCCAGCGTGCCCGAGGTGGCAGCCATCATCACTTCATACAGATCGGTCTTTAGCCGCATCATGATGGGCTGGGTTTCCGGATCACCCATGCGGCAGTTGAATTCAAGCGTCTTGGGCTTGCCAGCAGCATCAATCATCAGGCCGGCATACAAAAAGCCGGTGAAAGGAATGCCGTCTTTCTCCATGCCCTTGATTGTGGGCAGAATGATTTCCCGCATGGCGCGCGCATGTACATCAGGTGTGACAACCGGGGCCGGCGAATAGGCCCCCATACCGCCGGTATTCGGCCCCTGGTCGGCATCCAGCAGGCGCTTGTGGTCCTGGCTGGTGGCCATGGTGGCGACATTTTTGCCATCGCACATGACAATAAAACTGGCTTCCTCGCCCGCCAGAAACTCCTCAATCACCACGCGTGCTCCGCCGGCATTGTGCGTCACGCCCAGCGGGTTGAAATCAGGATCAGGTGCCAGCATGAATTCGATAGCTTCATGCGCTTCGTGCTTCGTCATGGCCACAACAACGCCCTTTCCCGCCGCCAGCCCATCTGCCTTGACCACGATTGGCGCGCCTTTCTCATCCACATACGCATGTGCAGCGACCGCATCGCTGAATGTTTCATATTCAGCCGTAGGAATGCCGTGACGCTTCATAAACGCCTTGGAAAACGCCTTGGAGCTTTCAAGCTGGGCTGCCGCTTTGGTCGGCCCAAATACACGCAGGCCATGCTCACGAAAATCATCCACGATGCCTGCGGCCAGGGGCTGTTCCGGGCCAACCACAGTCAGCGCAATTTTTTTCTCCAGCGCCCATTCGCGCAGCGCCTTCACATCCGTGATAGGGATATTTTCAAGCCGCACATCCAGCGCCGTACCGCCGTTACCGGGAGCCACGTACACGGCCTGCACCTTGGGCGACTGTGCCAGCTTCCAGGCCAGGGCATGCTCACGTCCACCGCCTCCCACTACCAATACTTTCATGCTGTGCTCTCGGTTTTAAGTGTTATTCAGACAGATCCGCGTTATGGAACACGTCCTGTGTATCGTCAAGGTCTTCCAGCACGTCCAGCAGGCGCTGCATTTTGGCGGCCTCCTGTCCGGAGATTTCAATCGTGTTGTCTGCCCGCATCGTGACTTCGGCCAACTCAGGCTTGAGCCCGGCGGCCTCAAGGGCGTTTTTGACGGTTTCAAAATCTGTGTAAGGCGTCAGCACCTCAATGGCCCCGTCTTCATGGGTGATCACGTCGTCAGCACCGGATTCAAGCGCCACTTCCATGATCTTGTCCTCGCTGGTGCCGGGCGCAAAAATGAACTGGCCGACGTGCTTGAACTGGAAGGCAACCGAACCTTCGGTGCCCATATTTCCACCGTGTTTTGAAAAGGCGTGGCGTACCTCTGCAACTGTGCGCACCTTGTTGTCGGTCATGCAGTCCACAATGATGGCTGCCCCGCCGATGCCGTAACCCTCATAGCGCACCTCCTCATACTGCACGCCTTCCAGGCTGCCGGTGGCCTTGGCAATGCCGTATTTGACGTTTTCGCCCGGCATGTTGGCCGCCTTGCCTTTTTCAACCGCCAGACGCAGGCGCGGGTTGGTAGCGATGTCGCCGCCGCCCATTCGCGCAGCGACCATGATTTCGCGCATCACGCGGGTCCAGATGCGCTGGCGTTTTTCATCCTGCCTGCCCTTGCGGTGCTGAATATTCGCCCATTTGCTGTGACCTGCCACGGAAATCCTTCTGAATTGATTTAATCTACTTCCACCATTTTACTTTTGCGCGCCAGACATGAGTCGTGAAGTCATAAACAGGCATGGTCCGTGCTGGTAAATGTGGAAATTGCGTTCCCTGAACAAAAAGGCTCCTCTGTATGACCGATCCACTCCTGATTGCCAAAAACGCGTCCGCCACCTGCGAGTTGCTGCCCGGCCTCGCCAACCGTCATGGCCTGATTACCGGTGCCACGGGCACAGGCAAAACCGTGACGCTGCAGACGCTCGCGGAAAACTTCTCGAAAATCGGAGTGCCGGTCTTCATGGCAGACGTCAAGGGTGACCTCACCGGCATCAGCCAGGCGGGCACCATTGGCGACAAGATGGCCGGCATCCTGAAGGAACGCGGCATTGATTCGCCGGAGTCGCTCGCATGCCCTGCCACGCTTTGGGACGTGTTTGGTGAGCAAGGCCACCCGGTGCGCGCCACCATTTCCGACATGGGTCCGCTGCTGCTGG